>CAZAKX010000062.1:0-12560 GCA_964485915.1 uncultured Nitrospira sp.
CCAAGCTGATCCATTCGGTGGCGGCCACGGCGGCGAATGTGCATGACAGCCAGGTATTGCCGGACTTGCTGCACGGACAGGAGACGCGGGTGTGGGGCGATGCCGCCTACAGCGGGCAACGCGACGTGATTCGGCAACGCGCCCCCAGTGCCCAGAGCTTCATCCAGACGAAAGCCCATCGCCATCGGCCCCTGAGCGAGGTGGAACGTACTTGCAATCGGACTAAGTCGAAGGTCCGCGCGAAGGTCGAACATGTGTTCTTGGTGATCAAGCGGATCTTCGGATGGTCCAAAGTCCGCTACCGCGGGCTGGCGAAAAATACGAACTGGCTCTTTGTCGCGTGCGGCTTGGCGAACCTGTATGTGGCTCGACGGCGCCTGTTGGCGATGGCATAGCGGGCGAGTGTGCGAACGAGGTAACGGGCAGGCCGATGGCGGGCGACCCCTGATAAGACGCTCCCGAACCAGCGCAGTTCCATACGGATAGCCCGTGTTGCCCACCCCAGGAACCGATTGCTCGGCGCAAACGTGAATTAATCAGACGTTCCCTAGACTCCAATCCTCGCGTTTGCGCGTCAGGTGGGGATGGTAATAGGGATCGCCCTCCTTCAACAATGCGTCCCATTTACGACAAAACAGGGTTTCATCTTCGGGATTGCGTGTGCCGCATCTTGTAGCATTCTCATAGTGATAGAGTACTGCCTCGGGTGTGTACACAATTCGGTATCCCTGTTCACGGATCCGCAAACACAAATCGACGTCATTGTATTCCACAGCCAATCGCTCATCAAACCCACCCACCTCCTGAAAGACCTTTTTCGGAACGAGCATACAAGCTGCGGTCACTGCGCTGCAATTTCTCACCAGATCAACGAACCCATGATACGAAGGTCCTTTGGCCGGTGTATGACGAAATGCATGTCCCGCCACACCCGCAACACCTAACACAACTCCGGCATGTTGCACACCGCCGTCCGGATAGAGCAGCTTTGCTCCGACAGCTCCCACGCCAGGCCGCTGGGCGTGAGTGAGCATCGCCTCCAGCCATCCCTGCTGCATCGCCTCAACATCGTTATTAAGAAAGAGTATATATTCACCGGATGCTCGCCCTATGGCGTGATTGTTCAGTGCTGAGAAATTGAAGGGGCCGGGACAGTGCAGGACTTGATGGGCATGCGACATGTCCTCGAGATACTGACGCGTCGCGGACTCAGTCGTCCCATTGTCCACAATAATAAGTTCGTAGCGGAGCCCATGACTCGTTCTCTCGATGCTGTCCATGCACCGTTGTAATAGCTGTCCCTGATCACGCGTAGGAACCACGATTGATACCATCGGCAGGTCTGATGCTCGAGCGGCGTGTGCGCCTTCCGTTATCGAACAGGCTGCTGGCGTGCGGTTATGCCGATCGTCGCAGTCGCCCGAGCCGACATTACGATCAGAGCTTCCCTCGTGAACATGACACAGAACCTGCGGGACCCGCACGATCCGCCTTGCCCGCTCGCCCAAGCGAAGCGCGATCGAATACAGATCACCCTCCCAGAGCATTGTGGCGTACTCTGGGACAGAAGTAAGAAGCTCCTTTTGAACCATGACCAGCGGTCCGATGTAGTTGGTCGCGCGCAACAGATCCGGACTCCAGCCTGGTTTGAAATATGGAGCCACCCTCCTCCCTGCCCCGTCGATTCGATCTTCATCGCCATACAACATATCTATTCGCTGATCTTCATTCAGAGCCGTCACAAGAGACAAGAGAGCCTCCGGAGCCAACTCTGCATCAGCGGATACCACCAAAACATATTCGCCGGATAAGGCCTTCGCGGCAACTTCTGGCTGCGAACACACCCTCCGCACTCGTTCCTGCAACTGCGGTTGGTCACTGATCGCCTTCTCCACCACTGCGCGACAAGACGGATGGCAAATAACAAGAAGATCCCAAGCGCTGTACATTTGTTCTTGGAGCGACGTCAGCAATTTCGGAACCGTCGGCGCTTTCTCCGGAGTGATTACTACAACAACCCGAATGTGTGGGAGAAAACCTGATCGATCTAACGACGCACGCAACACAGAAAGGTCTTCCGAGGAGTACCGATACAGGTGTAACCAGGTTGCATATTGCGCGTCCAGATCGCGCGTTGTGAACGGCGTCCATGCCGATCGCCCCTGAAAGGCGGAGTGGATCTTGGTGCCGCATCTTCTCACCGCGGCGCCCACTCCCTCTTGGAAAACGATCGCCCCAAAACGTCGACATGCCCAAACGACAGCCCTGGCAGGGACGGTCCATGCCATAGCCTTCGATTCCATCTGCCGGTTGTCTCTCAAGAGCTCTCTCAGGGAATGTTAAAGATTAATTTGCGAACGGAGTTGCCCGCCTCGATGTGAACCGATGCGACTGATGTCACGACCTGTTGGGTACAACACCTATCCCGCTATCGCATGCACCATTTTCTTTGCGACTCGAAAGAAGATGCTCCTCTTCATCCAGGGATATCGCTTTAACAACAGACTTCCTCTTCGAATCGTTCTCCACAAATGTTTCTGACATACCCCCGCAATGTCTTCCCAAAAAGACTGCGGATAGGGATCCAGCGACAGCACCTCACCCCCATCCATCCAACCAGTCTGGTACTCGCCTTTCTTCGCTCTCAATGTGGCTTCAAGAAATCCTCTTTGGTACCGTCTGTCAGGCTCCAGATGACAGCCTTCAGCCCATTCATTCCAGGCATTGATGAATACAAAACTCTCTCGTCCTGAGAACCGCTTCATTGTTCGGACAATCGACTCCGCCAGCCAGTTCTGATAATTGGACGGCGTGCCGTCGGCAACAATCAAGGCGCGAGATCCGGTACGAGCGGTATTGTCCCAGGACGGAAAGACAGTCCGAAAAACGGTCCGCTCAGGATACTCCCTCTCTAGATATGACTGCGCCACGGTCCGATACTCCAGCAGGGTTCCAGCAAATGGGGCATGCCACTCAACGTATTCATTGGCCGGAACCATCCGATGATTGTGCGGTGGAAACTCGACGCCGCTATCACATCCGAATTGCAGGTAGTCTTCATTTCCATGCGTCAGCGCTGCAGCCACATGAATCTCACCGATTCCTACCTGTCGACAGTGTTCGCGCCAGACCTTGACCGATTGTTTTGCATTCGGCAGGTGCTGTGGACGATAGACAATGAGAAACGGCTTCCCGTGGAGGGTAATATATCGTGGGTCGCAAAAGAAGGGGATCAGACTTCGGATAAACTCGAGATCGTCACCCGGAAGGTATTGTTGGGCGATTAAGACTTCATGTTCGGCCGCGTCCCATCGCCTGGTCCAGTTCTCATTGGCCCAACATAAGCAAAATGGCATATCGCTGTCTGGATCAGCCAGCATCGCATCCAGCGGTTCGTTGAGTAGTCGTGTCCCTGAGAACCAATAATAGTGATAACAAAATCCGTCGATACCATAGTCCCTTGCCAGCCGAATTTGTTCGTGCCGCGTTTCGCGCAACCGGAGGTCGTAGAAGCCGAGATCGGTCGGGAGGTGGGGTTGGTAATGGCCATCGAACAACGGGATAGTCTTCGTGACATTCGTCCACTCCGTAAAGCCTTTGCCCCACCAACGATCATTCTCAGCGGTCGGATGAAACTGGGTGAGAAAAAATGCGATCAGCTTCGGCTTGAGCTCAGTTCGGTCCACTTCGTTATCCATCATCTGCGACTTGACTCGCTACAGACCAGAGAACCCTGACCGCACAAAGGCGCGCTTACACGCGAATCCGAAGAAGGCTAAGACCTTGGCGAATACGTCGTTGGGTGTGAGGACTCAAGTAATTCGCCAAACGCACCTTCCACAGCTTCGCCAGGGGGGTGCGCACCTGTCGGCGGGCTGGAGGCACCAGCGCCACGGCCCTGCCAGGGTAGTTGACAGGGACGGCCTTTATGACTACCTGATAGACATCAGCGTGGTCCACGCTCCCGAGCGCTTCTTGCATCCTAACCGACAATCGGCACCAACTCGCTGCAAACTCCGTCTCCTCCGGCGTCTTGACCACATATTTCACGTCCACGATTTTGAGCCCAGCTTGTGTGAACAAATCTTCGATATTCTTCAAGCCGAAAAACCGGATATGAGTACGATCAAGCAATCCCCACTCACGATATTCGAAGTCACCGTTGATCAAACAAGATGCGACCGCCGCATGCCCCACATGCGGAAGCGAAATGACAAGATAGCCGGTGAGATCTATGAAGCGCGCCATCTGCGCAAGGACAGTCCACGGGTCATAGAGATGCTCGAGCACATCCGCCGCCACCACCACGTCGAATGGCTCCCTCCCATCCAGCAGCTTCGGCCACTCTGCAGAGTTGAGATCAGCCTGCATCACCGCTTCACAATAGGAAGCTGCCTTTTCGAGTGCCGTCGCATCCACGTCGAGCCCAGTCACGCGGCATTGCCCATGTTGGGTTAACAGCCTGGTGACAGACCCAGGACCGCACCCGATCTCCAACACCCGCTTGGACACACCAACCAGATGCATCACATGCGTCGGCGCAGATTCCGTTTCGAGATCAACCGCAAATTCGTACTTGTGACGCGTGGCGATGCTCATGCTCTCCTAAATGAATGGGCGGCACGATGGTCGACGATTCTCTCGCAGCAATCCATCGCCGTCCCAGTTGTATCCCTGGAAGTTCAATCGCTCGGTAGGTGAACTCACCGCACACCAGAAGACCAACCATCAGCAGACCCGCACAGAGGAAGAACGCATACGACCCCAGAACGGGAGAAGTCCACTCATAGACCTTCAGAAGTTGCCCCTTCAGAAGGGCAAGCACGACGGGATGCAGCAGATAGATGCTGTAGCTGCGCTCGCCTAAATAGTGCCCCACTCTATTTGCAATCACAGGGCTTGGCTGATGCGCTTGCCAGGCGCAGAGCGCACTCAAGCCGATCCCCCACAGCACAATATCCGGCCTGGCCGAACTGTACAGACGCGGGCCTAGATCTGACAGAAGCAATCCACCGACGGCGAGCGTTGCAAAGATTGGAACGTAGATGCGCAAAAGCGCACGCCCTTTGAATCGCTTCACCACAACATACGCGTAGAGTCCCATGGCGAAAAAACACATGTTAGGAAGGAAAGAGAAATAGCACCAGTCAAACTGAGAAGCGGCTCCCGTGGTTAGTTCTTGCGCATGCAACGCGGTGCGTGCTGCAGTACTGGCGACAATGGTCATGATGAGTAAAAGAAACGTTGCGCGATGGGTTTTTACAAGCAATAGCAGAACCGGGAAGACTGCGTAGAACATCATCTCCACGCCGATAGACCATCCACCCCAGACAATGCCGGAAGGCGGCACAAACCCAAACGTAAACGTCATGTTCAGTAACAACCTAGCGGCATCGGCGACATCCACGCCTTTCATGACTCCTACGGCAACCCAGAGGCTGAGCATGAGATAAAATAATGGGGCGATCCGAAAAAACCTCTTGGTAAAATAATTCACCAACCAATGCGGCGAGTTGGTCCGCAATTCCGTTGAGTGCATCAGTGAGAATGCACTGAGTATGAAAAAGAGGTGCACCCCATAACCAAAATCACGGTCTATGAACGCAAATAGGTTCGGAGGACTAACACCTCCGACATGTACCAAGTGAAAGAGCACCACGGCTAAGGCTGCGACTCCCCTTAGTCCGTGGATTCCTGGCAACAGCCGCTCGTTTTGAACAAGTGTCGAATTGAATCGGCCCACGGTTACATTCTCACCGAATTAAACGGTCTCACAACCAGGCGCCAAAATGCTTGCCGCGCAGTAGATAGTGCTGCCCAATATCAAACATATCCGGAGGTAGCTTACTCGCTCCCCGCTTTACGATGATAAAATTATGGTTCACAAAAATATCTTCGATCAAATCGCACCTACTGGCGGCCAGCATGTTTAATTCGATCAGTAAATTGCTCAAGGCAGGTTGTTTCCCAAAATGAGGGTTATTTTTCTGCCAATGGTCTCCCGGCCAATGCGCCCAGGCCCAGTCCTCAATGACATAATGACCACCCGGCTTCAGATATGGGAAGGCGATATTGAAGGCTTCTCGCGTCTCTTTGTAAAAATGAGACGCATCGTCAACAATCAAATCAATGTCTTGCTTGGGGAACTCACCCAACAAAATTTTCTGCATAGCGAGCCGATCGGCTTGATTCACCCCATAATGCGGCTTGATATGGTTCACCTTTCTATACTTGCGGATATATTGAGTGAGAGCCTCAACTGGTTTTGGCATAAATTCAATCGCGACGATTTTTTGCGGTTGAAAAACCTGGTCATACAAAACCACACTGCCGCCTTTGAATATTCCCATATCAAAAACGTTGTCAATTTTTCGCCCCCGAAGAATGTCAATCAACCGTTCGATCATCGACCGGCTCTTACCCAGAAGAAACTTGTCCACTGTGGAATCTGTTCCGTGCAATTCTTCCGAAGTATAGGCAACATAGAAGGCCACACCATTTACGCTCAAATTCGAGTCATTTTCCCAGACTAACATTGGTGAGGTCATTTTCCCCTTTCCTTATGATTCATCTGACCCAACGGTTGACTGTCTTCTAAGAAAAGCGGCTACTGTCCGTAGCGGCTCTGTCACACGCCAACTGTGAGACGAAAGAAGGGCAGCGATTTGTCCATCCCGCTCGGAGAGAGACTGCGTGAGGCGTGCAATCTGCCTGTCCCGTTCCTCCAAAGACTGGCGCAGAGAAACAATGAGACCATCCCGCTCCGCCAAGGACCGATTGAGCTGAACGATCACCCTTCGGCTCAATTCGGCCACCGCCTGGTCGAGTCGAGCAATCTGTACGTCCAGGGACGATAGGACCGGACCCTGCAGGGCGACCTCTGCGTGACACTCAGCCACGGAGGACTTTCTCCAATACACTCCCACACCGTCAATCTCGATAATTTCCGGTGTTATTGCGTACTTCCTGCAATAATCACTTACAGCCGCTTTGCACGCCGGCACGGCATGGTAATCATCCACAATCACGTACCCTAGGCATGAGAGTTTTGGATACAGATTGGTTAATGCGTCCATGGTTGACTCATACATATCGCCATCTAATCGCAACAGTGCCAATTGCCCTATCGCCGCAATCGGCAAGGTATCTCTGAACCAGCCCTTGAGGAACTTAACCTGCTCGTCCATCAAACCATAGGCACGAAAGTTTTCTTGAACTTCGTCCATGGGTACTGCAAGTTGCTCATATGCATGGAAATCGGATCCAGCATCCGCCGGATATTGCAACTCATTGCCCCTCGGCAAGCCTTCAAACGAATCAGCAACCCACACATACCGATCGCTTACATTGTACGCATACAAAATGGCACGCATTAAGATACACGCACCACCACGCCACACCCCTGTCTCCATAAGATCGCCAGGCACATTGTCGGCGATCACAGATTCTGTCAACGCTCGCAGGTTAGCGAGCCTTTTCACACCGATCATCGTCTGCGCACGGGAAGGCCAATCCAGGCCATGCTCTCGACGATGCGAATCAAAAGTATTCGACCCAAAAGGTGCCCGAGCAAAGTCTCGGTAAATACTGCCTGTCAAGCAAGCCTCTAAGAGTTCAAGATAGTCATTCCGCACGTGCTGCAATTTATCCTGAAGCGTGACCGATTCTGCCTTCATACCTTTACTCACCACACTTAACGCTCGCTTCACGCCGCCGCGGCTTTTGAGGCAGATGCTCCTTGACTGCTGAGCTCAATTGAGTCAAAGACCAGACCGACTAAGCCGCTCACGATGCTTGACGTACGAGACTCTAGGCTGAATACATCGTGCACCCATTGCAATTGAACGACACTCTCAGGAGAAGGACCATCCGCAATGGCCACATCCACCGAATATGACCCACGAGGCAATATCGGCAACCGGAAAGTAAACACTCCCTTGATCGTCTCATTAGGGTTTGCTGAAACTGGATTCAAGCAAGAGGCTAGAAACGAGTTCTGTGAAAACAATACTTGTCCAAGCCTATCCTTAAATTGAAAACCCACAATAATATTCGTACAATTCACTGTAACTTGCGCGGCTATCTCCAGGCGCACCATCTCACCACCAACGACCCAAGAAAGTGGCCTGCCTTCCGAATCGGTTAATTTTGCTTCTGTGATCCTGGCACCTCCATTCCCAAAACCATGCCTTTCTGACGAAAGGTCCAGGACCTCAATATCATTCCTTAAATTAGAGTGATTGATAAAATCGATTCGCGCATCATGTTTCGATAGCGAGCATTTTCCAGAATTTGGCAAAGGGACTTCCTCGACTTGACTAGGGATGGTACTGTGTGACGCCCCATAACGCTTAGCAAGGTATTCTTCACAAACGTGCTTTGCCGGACCTATCGACTGTACCTCACCGTGGTCCAACCAAATAGCTCGATCACAGAGGCTCACAATTGTGCCTGAATCATGCGTTACAAGAACTATGGTGCCGTGAACTTTAAAGTTATCCAAAAAGCGCATGCACTTCTGCGCAAAAAATGCATCTCCGACAGCTAATGCTTCATCAATAACCAAAATTTCTGCATCAACATGTACAATGACTGCAAACGCCAGGCGCACAAACATTCCACTGGAGTATGTCTTAACGGGTTGATCGATAAAGTCACCGATGTCGGCAAAAGCAACAATCTCATCATACTTGGCATCAATTTCCGCTCGAGAGAGACCAAGTATCGAGGCATTCATATAAACGTTCTCTCTCCCGGTAAATTCAGGATGGAACCCTGCGCCAAGTTCAAGAAGGGCAGCGACGCGCCCCCGCGTTTCAACGACCCCCCTCGTGGGCGTAAGCGTCCCACAAATCAGTTGGAGCAAAGTTGATTTGCCCGAACCGTTGCCTCCGATTATCCCGACAGTTTCGCCCCTCTTAATCTCTAACGAACAATTCCTGAGCGCCCAAAACTCCCGAAAGTAGGGTTTTGAAGAAAGTCCTAACGTTCCTCGTAATCGCGGCACAACCACCTGCTTCAACCGATCAATAGGCCTCTGGTAGAGGGCATAACACTTACTGAGATCCTCCGTCCTGATCGCGAAGTTAGAGGACATCCGCGAATCCCTTCCGAGTACGCTGGAACCATGCCAGCCCCAGCCAGGCCACAACGGTGCTACACAGAAAGTAGACAATTACCCAATGCCACGAAGGGACTCCCCCCATGATCAATACATTCCGCGATTGCTCCACAACAAATGTGAGCGGATTGAGATACATGAACGGATGGTACACATCGGGGAGAGAAGAGAGCGGGTAGAACACAGGGGCGAGAAATAACATAAGATTGGTCAGGACGGTCGTAGCGTGTCCCACATCTCGCACGAACACCCCCACTGAGGCCAGAAACCACGATACCCCTAGCGCATACAATGCCAACGGGATGACTAGGAGCGGCAGTATCGCAGCCGTCCAATTCAGGGGGAGTCGGCTCGAAATGTGGAACACAAGCAGCACAGTCAAGCTCACACCCATATGAAACAACGCGCCCCCTAGTGACACCCAGGGAAGAATCTCCAGAGGGAATACAATCTTCTTTACGTAGCTTGCGTGATTCAAAATAAGGGTGGGGGCACGATTGACACATTCATTAAACACCGCGCAGACGATTAATCCCGTAAAGAGTATGACCGCGAATTCAGAGCTACTCTCGCCCTCACGGCTCCATGACGCCTTGAACACAACTCGGAAAACAAATGTATAGACCATCAGCATCACTATTGGATGGGCCAGCGACCACAGCATCCCTAATAATGAACCGCGATATCGGCTTGCGATTTCGCGTCTGGTCAATTGATGGATCAATTCCCAATGTGAGGAGATGCTAGTGAGCACCATGAGGGGCGAGAGACGATATTGCTGCGACGCCATTTCGTAGCCTTTAGTTAAGAGCACCCGGACCCGAGACTCCTATCGGCATGGGAGGTGAGAGGATGGCTCTCCGTAGACGGTGAGCGTCGTATTCACCTACGATGCCTAACCCGACACTCTGTCAGAAATCCCGCTGCTGAAATACCAGACAGGCGCCCGTCACAAGCACTCCGGCATACAGCAACCCATACAGGGAGGCGAACATCATATACTCAGGCGCCACCAGAATGCCCACCGCAGCCTGCCCCTTGATATTGAGCATCTCCAGGTTCGGACAGAGGTAATACAGGACATCCACCACCGCCTTCGCTGCCACGCTCTCGCTGTTCGATGTCAGACCTCTCAGGTCAGACGTCAGATGCCCGATCACATAAATGCCCAGCGTCAGAATGGCACTCAGCGTCGCGGAACTGAAGGTCGAGAAGAAGAGTGCGATCGCCGTGACCACGAGGATCTCGATGAAGATCAGCTGCACGGATTGAAAGAGGGAGGGCCCGATCGGCACATGGTAGAGCCAGAGCGTAATGAGAAAAACGCCCAGCATGATCGCCATGTTTACGAATAACGTCAGCACCAACCCTAAGTACTTTCCCAAAATGAAGAAGGTACGGCTGATGGGCCTGGCCATGATCGTGTAGATCGTGCGCCGTTCGATTTCCTTGTTCACCAAACTGATGCCGATGAAGATCGCGATGATGACGCCGATGAGGTTGATGGCCGCCAATCCCATATCAGCAATCATCTTGTGGTGCTCGGTGATGGTCAGGTCTGCCAGTAACACGGAGAGGCCGATGAGCAACCCGGCGAACAACACCAGATTGTAAAGGATCTTGTCCCTGAGGCTTTCACGGAACGCGTTTAATGCGATGACCCCGATCGCACCCATATCAGGACGCCCTCCCACTGGTCATATGCGCCGGAACACGTGAGGCCTCTTGCGCGGCCTCATGGAAAAACAAATCTTCGAGCGAGGCCTTATGAGGAGTCACCGAGAGCAGCCGCCCCCCCTGACGCCGGATCTCATCCACAAGGGCATCCACCGCATCAGGACTAGGCAGCACAATCAGGCACTGCTGGCCCTGTTGCAACACACGGGATGCAAGCGATTGAATAAACGCATTGCCTTCCACCTTGACGTGCTGACACACGATTTCGACCGATTGGATATGGTCTTGCCGGACCAGTTCGTCAACCCGACCGCTGGCCACCAGCCGCCCCTTCATGACAATACCGACGCGGTCACAGATCATTTCGACGTCGTGCAAAATATGTGTACTGAAAAAGACCGTCTTCCCTTGATCGCGCAGACTCAGAATCAGGTCACGCACCTGCTTTCTGCCGACCGGGTCCAAGCCGGTCATAGGCTCATCGAGAATGACCAATTCGGGATCGTGGATGAGCGCCTGTGCAAGCCCGATGCGTTGCAGCATCCCTTTGGAGAATTTTCGCAATTGCCTCGTGCGCGCCTCGCCCAGCCCGACGAGCTGCAACAGGTCGTCCACCCGTTGAGTGGTGACAGCGCGGCTTAGGCCAGCCAATTGCCCGTAGAAGCCGAGGAACTCTTCCGCGGTCAAATAGTCATAGAAATAGGGCGACTCCGGCAAAAAGCCGATCCGTCTGCGAGTCGCCACATCGCCCGCAGGTTGGCCCAACAGCAGTGCGCGTCCGCTGGTCGCGCGAACGAGTCCGAGAAGAATTTTTAAGGTCGTGGTTTTTCCGGCACCGTTCGGACCGAGAAAGCCGAAGATTTCTCCCCGCCGGACCGTCAGTGACAATCCATCCAAAGCAACAAACGGCGGCCGACCGGGCCAGCCAGACGGGTAGGATTTACTCAAATCTTCGGTGGCAATATCGTCCACAAAACGCCTCCATCTTCATTCCAGCGCGGGGAGCGGATTGGCCCATGCCTGAGGCCTCACGTCGCCGGCTTTGGCCTGACAGGCCACCTTTTCATGAATGCGAAGCCGGTCACGCTTCGACGTCGCTCGCACAACTCCGCTGAAGGCATCGACCTCATACTCCCCACCTAACGGATCGGACGGCATTTGCTTAATGATTCCGTGCAGCATCAGATCTTCAAGCTTCGCCGGAGGCTGGCCATACTTGGCTCGATAGCGGTGAATGCTCTCTTCCAGGAAACGCAGATCTTTTTCCTGAATGATTTCTTTCATACGCTGCAGAAGGGCCTCTCGAACCCGTTCGTCGGTCACGGTGCGAGAGAACCGGTCGAGGAATTCGAGCGCCGCGGTAGGATCACCGCTCTCAACTGTCATACGAGCGGCCAACCGTGGGAGATAGGCCGGAGCACCAGGCACCTGCGCCGCAATTCGAAGATATTCTCCACCGGCAATCGGATTGCAGAGCTCATAATAGGACACGTATCCGGCGAGAAACGGCAGTTGCCAGCTCGACGGGTTGTGGCTGATGCCCTTGCTCAAGATGGCAAGCCCTTCCTCATGACGACCGACCAGGACCCCAAGGAAAATCCCGGTCGCCTGGTAGGGCGGAACAAACGTGGGGTCCAGGTCAGTCAGGACATCCACGGCGTGATAGGTCCAGGTATACCCAAGCTGCGTGTCTCGCTTTGCACCGATGTGCTGAACCGCCTGCAGCCAGATCAGGTCTGCGACGACCTGCCGATAGCCAAGC
>CAZAKX010000062.1:12570-17368 GCA_964485915.1 uncultured Nitrospira sp.
ACCGCCAGTTTCAAATATTCCCCTTTCGGGAGATAGGCCAACTGCTCGGCTCGCGCGACTGCAGTCCGTTGACCGTCCAGGAGATGGAGCAGCACCGATGAGCCTGCGAGTAGAATCAGCCCGAAGACCGCCTGGACCAGCCCCTGTTTCAGGGTCGATAGGGATCGAACGACCTTCATCCGGCCACCGCCGTTTCTCCGACTGCGGCACGAAGGGGGCCGACATCGACATTCAAAAATGCCTGATCGAGACTATTCTTACTCCACTGCTTGTACCGTGCTTGACGCGCCAGAATTTCACGAAGCTGGGCTCGTGCCTGATCAACCTGGCCCTCATCAACCCACAGGCGGGCCAACAATGCGCGGGCAGGCAAAAAATTCGGCTCCAAATTCTCCGCCTCTTTGGCTCTGCGCTCAGCGTCGCTCCGCTCTCCCAGCAGCCAGTAGAGTCGCGCCTGTTCGTATCGATACGCCGCGGAAAACGGCGCGAGTTGGATGGCTCGTTCGTAAACTTGAACCGCAGCACGCAACCAGACCTTCTGCTGCTCATCGGATGCCGCCGCGGTAGCGGGAGCCTGCGCCGCGGAAACATAGAGTTGCCCCAAGAGCCCGAGCAGGCGGCTATCGAGCGGATTCAGTTCGATCGCGCGCTTAAACTCCGCATAGGCCAGTTGGAACGCCTGCTTGTCGCGGGACGCTTCGAAAGCCCTCGCATAGACTGATCCCAGGCCGTGATGGTACAGCGCCTTACCTGGATCCAATGCTACCGCGGTCTTCAATCCTTCGATCGCCGCATCCGTTTCACCTGCCATGGCCTGACGCGAAGCCCTGTCAAACTTCATCCAGGCCACACCCATTCGCGTCACTTCTACGCCGGCAACCAGCACCAGACATGCCGCCCCGATTCCCCACGCCCATCGTGAATGGATCGGTATGACAGACACGTTGTCGGTTTCCCGCTGGGCCAGCCGTGTGGCCGACACAATCATTGCGCCACAGAGCACCAGCAGGATCGCGAGGGCCGACTCGCGCAAACTCGAGTCAAACGCGGCGTGTGCCAGGAGCGCCATCACACCACCCCCTGTGCCCACGATGAGACTCCGCTGCCAACGCCGCAGTCGCGACTGAAGTACCTGTCTCAGTTCGCGGATCAGCAGGACAACCCCGATCCCGAATACAAGGATCGCTCCAGGCCCCATCTCGACGCCCATTTGGAGATAATCGTTGTGCGGGGTCTGCGCTACTTTTCCAAACCGGGAAATTTCACCATCAACCGGAAACGCATAGAGAGGATAGGTGTATTGATAGAGTCCCAACCCGATACCCAACGGATGGTCGACCATCTGCGCGATTGCTCCCTGCCACATCTGCCAGCGAGCATAAGAAACAGGGTTCTGTCGATGCTCCGTCAACACTCGATCACGGATCGGCGTGGGGACAAACAGCCCGAGCAACACCACGGCTGCCACACAGCTGCCGGCTAATTTCCATCCATACCGGGCTGTCAGCACAAAGCCCGACCCGACGAGGAATACGACCATGCCCCCCCGCGACTGGGTCAACAGAACAGCAAGGACCAGGCTGCCCAACGCCGTCCCCAGCCCGATCCACCACAGAACGGGAGACAGCCACCGCCGTGAACATGCTGGGACCTGTCGATAGCCATAGAGCGCGACGTTCATCAGAATCGTCCAGGTTACAGTGAGATATCCGGCGAGAAAGTTGGGGTTGAAGAACGTGCCGGTGGGTCTCACGACATTCCATGCCAACCCTTGCATGACGGCCCAGCCTGCTTCGCCCACGCCCATCAGCACGATCACAAGAGTCAGCGTACGAATATGCTCCCACTGGTTCACGAAGGAGACAATCAAATAGAACAACGTGACGTACCCCATGATTATCAGGAGCCACTGTCGACTTGGGTGAGCATAGGGCGAGAAGATCGCCGCCACCACAGCCAGTCCGACAAATGACAATGCGACGTACCTCATCGTCAGCACAGGGACTGCGAGCCGCCCCTCTCGAATACCAGCCGCCAAAACGATTCCCAGCCACGTGAGAATCAACAACCTGATGATCATTTGCGCGGGATGAGTCGTGCCGCCCTCCTGCAGGGGCGAGAAGATCACGAGTGCACCGATCACCAGCAGCGAAATGGAGGGCAGAACTTTCATAGTTGTGCTTTAGTCGCTTGACGCAGCATATATCTCCTGCTTTATCAGACACGGACGATTTGGCAAAGAGAAATTGAATACTGCGGCGTGACAGAGAGCGACTCCCTGATAAGGAGTGTAGTGCTCCCCTGAAATCAAGCCACCTGGGTTACTTGTTGCGCCCGATATTGGACTGGGCTTCGATAGCCTAAGCCTGATGCGGGCGCTCCTGGTTGTACCCCTGCATCCAATCTCGAATGACGCATCGCGCATCCTCGAACGTCCGAAACACGTGCTGCCAGACACACTCTTCTTTGAGACTGCGGAAGAACCGTTCGATGATCCCATTCTGTTCCGGCGTATACGGCGTGATGAACTCCTGCTGCAGGCGATAGTCCCGACACGCTTGCCGAAACCGCCGACTCTGAAAAATCAGGCCATTGTCACTTCGCAGCACCAGCGCCCCCACGGGACGCAGCGTCCCGAACCGGGCCAGGCAGACGGCTTCCAGCGCGCGCTCCGCCTCCTTCGCCCGACTTCGCAAGGCGAACTCATAGCCGATGACCTCGCGATCATGACAATCAATCACGGCGGCCAGATGCGCCCAGCCGTCTTGGCCGCAGGGGATATGCGTCACATCCATCGCCCACCGCTCATTGCTCCGGCTGGCCTGACTCACCCAGCCCCGCACACGGGGGCGTGGAGTGGCGACCCGTTGATGCACGAACCACCCCTTCTGCTTGAGGACACCATAGACCGCATTGCGGTTCACGATGATCCCGCCCTGGCATCGCAGCAACACTTGCAGTCGGCGATACCCGAACGTGGGATGCTGCTGAATGAGTTGCCGCAGCCGCTCGGTCCACGGCGGATCGGCCACCCGGCGCCGCGTTGGCCCCACTCCCGTCCGATGCAGCCCGGCTCGGCTCACTCCCAACACTCGACACCTTCGCCTTTCTGAGACACCCGGCCGCGCCGCCCTCACGCGTCGGATGTCTTCCGGTCCAAAGGGTACGGTTTCAATGCCTCCCGTAAGATGTCGTTGTCCAGCACGAGGTCGCCAATCTTCTGTTTCAGCTTCTTGATCTGCTCGTCCTTCACGGCCTCTTCGTCTCGCGGTCGGCTTCGGAGCGCGTTCTCCGCGCCGAGCAGAAACTTCTCTCGCCAGTCTTCAACCTCGGCTACCGTCAGCCCATGCGTCCGAGCCGCTTCGGCGGCCGAGGTCTCTCCCTTCAGGATACTCACGACGAGCGAGACACGTCGCTTAGCCGTCCACCGTTCAATGGGTTCGATTGCGTCTGCTGCCATCTTTCCACCTCCTCGCTCCGCTCAGGACCATGTCTTGAAGGTGGTCTCAATTTCAAGGGGAGCATATATGGACCCATCCCGGCCGCCAAGGGAGTTCCAGCTGTGTGAACAAGGATGGACTGCGGGCATATATTCGGCCTCCATGCGAACTGCCGGTGGCAGTTCGGGCCGTGATGGAATGTGCGCTCTTTCGCCTTATCAGAATAGCGGCCTTCGATGGCCTGCTCCCCTTCCAGGGTTTGAAAGAGCTGGTCCGACCATGTCGCCATCAGTAGGTATCACCTTGTGCAGTGGCCAGTCGCATGGCACTCCGCTTTGTTAAGCCGCTTTTTGATAGCAGGTGTCGTGGGCTAATAAGGCCCAGATGATCCGTGCGTTCTTATTGGCTACCGCCACGCAAGCCCGGTTGGTACCTCGTTGCCGGCGCTTCTCGGCAATCCAACGACTGCGAGCATCCGGCTTCGCCCCAGCTCGGACCACGACCGCTCGGGCGCCGTGAATGAGGAGCGTGGGCACATAGCGATCCCCACGTTTGCTAATGCCGAGCAATCGCGACTTGCCACCGCTGGAGCATTGCCGAGGCACGAGGCCGAGCCAAGCCGCCAGGTGCCGACCATTCTTAAAGGCGCGGGGATCGGTCACCGCGGCGATGATCGCCGTCGCCGTGAGTGGCCCGATCCCTTCAATGGCCGTCAATCGTTGGCAGCGCTCATCCTGGGCACAGTGTGCCTTGAGTTCGCGGTCAACAGCGGTCACCCGGGCATCCACTGCCCGCAACTCTTCGTACAGGACCGTAAAGGTCGTACGAGCGAGGGGCGTGAGGTCATTGGTCAGATCCTCGATGAGTCGGGGGAGGGCACGCCGTAAGGGACTCACCTGCTTTGGAACGACCACTCCATATTCCGCCAAAAGTCCACGAATCTGGTTGACCAGCGCCGTGCGTGCCCCGATCAGGCGTCGCCGGACCCGATGCACATTTTGCAGGTCTTGCTGGGCGACGGTTTTCGGGGTCACGAAGCGCATGGTGGGGCGGAGGACGGCCTCACAAATCGCCTCGGCATCATTGAAGTCATTCTTGTTACTCTTCAGGTACGGTTTGACAAATTGCGGGCTGATCAAACGCACCTCGTGGCCCAACGCCTGCAACGTGCGACTCCAGTAGTTCGCTCCACCACACACTTCCATCTCCACACGGCAGCGAGACAGGTTGGCCATAAACTGGATCAAGGCGACCCGTGAGAACCGCTTCTGAAACACGGGTCTCCCAGCGGCATCACGTCCGTGCACATGAAAGACGTTCTTTGCGATGTCGATCCCCAGCGTCGTCATGCTCATGGT
>CAZAKX010000063.1:0-17276 GCA_964485915.1 uncultured Nitrospira sp.
AATTCCTTGGGTCGCTTATCCTGACGGGGCTCTGCATTCTTCTGCAAGGATGCGGTCTTGTCTATGATGCCGTCGAGCTCATACACCCGCTGACGCGCGATGAATTGTCAGCGATCTGCTCCCGTGCACGGCTCCGTGTCGGCATTTCAGTCGAGCCGTTTCGCCCGTTTGTCTTTCCCGCCGTGTACACCGACGAGGGCATTCGGGTCACGGGCCTGGATATCGAACTGATCCGAGAGGTGGCCGACGCGCTCACCGCCCATTGCGGCGGCTCAACTCCCATTGTCCCGACCCTGCACGTCACTCGATTTCCCGACTTGTTCATCAAAATGAACGAAGGGCAGCTCGATCTCTTTGTCTCATCTGTAAGCGGAACGATTCCCGGCACAAGACCGACGGGCCTGTGGTTTTCGCCTCCTTATTTCCATGGAGATGGTGTAGCAGCCATCATCCAAAAGCCAGAAATAGCGGAACGAGTGTGGCAACAACTTGGAAAGCAGAACGGAAAGTTGGATACACTGGCTGCGGTCCAGGAAGGCTTTGCCGGATTGACCGTGGCGGTTCAGAAGGGACGGTCCTCTCACCTGTACGCCAAAGCCAACCTCAAGCAGATCCGCATGGTCATCTGCGATTCGCTTCCCGCTTCGATCGAAACAAAGGACCCCAATATTGACGTCATCCTGACCAACCATTCCATCCTCGAGTATGTGACGAAACGGGTCTGGCAGAATTGGCGGCTGTTGACACAAATCGACGGCACCCCGTTGCTTCTGACTCAGGAGGATCTTTCAGTTGTGACAAGCGACGATCACAGACAGTTACAATGGTTCTTGAACAACCTCCTGCTTCGTCTGGAAGAGTCAGGTCGGTTGAAGCACATGCGCCGGAGATGGGTGGAGGCAGAATACGCGCCTACTCGGCGGGCGACGAATGAAGGGTTGCCTCTGGAGGTGACGCATGTTCCGCAACATTATGATCAAGGGCAATGCCGTTTGGCAGAGAGGCAATGAGAAAGCAAAAATGTTCATGATCGTTCCGGTGAAAGCATTGCGAATCATTGGTTTGATCTTATCGCTCCTATGCCCCCAGATCGGCTGGACACAGGACCCGCACAAGGAGATTGAGCAAACCGCACAGCTCCTGACGACCTTCCTCAATGCGGGACGTGTCGTCATCGAGCGGAACCAATCAGTGATCAACGATCCGGGCAAAGGCGACAAGGGATTCACACCCGAGGTCTTTGAACGGCTGATACTCGACGAGTTTCTCCAACAGACCCGCATCGATTTGAAACATCCTCCCTCCTCTTTACCGTCTCTTGCCAAAGAGCTCTTGACTACCCTGCTCCTCGCGAGCAAAGAGGTGGTAAGGGACGCTCAGTTCGTGATCAATCAGCGAGGGATCGGATATAAGAATTTTGTCCCGGCCACATTCGGCAGCCAGGCCGCCCGGAAGTTTTCCGATCGATCGCGCGTGACGATCAAACAAACGACGCTCAATCCCAGGAATTTGAAGAATACGCCGGATGCGTACGAAGAGAGTGTGTTGAAGCGGCTTGCAAGTCAACCGGCCTCGGCCACTCCGATCGTCGAATGGATCGACGATGGACGGCTACTCAGAACATTGATGCCGATCTATTATACGGAGGATTGCCTGACCTGCCACGGAAACCCCAAAGGGATTCTCGACATTTCCGGCTACCCACGGGAAGGCGCTCAGGTAGGAGAACTAGCCGGTGCCATCAGCATTCAGATCCCCGTGGACCATCGATAGCAGATCCAGCCGCGACGGAGGAGGGACACTACGGGTGGATCTGCCACCGATGATCTTCAGTCGAGCTAGTTCAACACAGCGGTGAGCTGCGGGTTTTGTTCTTCACAACTCTTCGCCATCGGTGCCTTTTGGTCGAACGCAACTTTGACGCCAGACTTGACGGCTCGCCCCCAGCGATTGGTTTGTGCCTGTGCCTTTCGAGCATAGCGGCTGATGTTCCGACGCGTTTCTACCCCGGTCTGTGGAGCGAAGAGGAGCCCCAGTCCTGCTCCGATGACGGCTCCACCAGCGATGAATGCAGCTGCCTTGGCGACGTGCTTCCCCTGCTCCGACATGGCGAACCTCCCTCGTAATAGTGGTGATGTTGCCGGAAGACTGCCCAATCGTTCTTCCTATGAGAGATCTATCAGCATGCTTTGTGCCAGCACGAGAGCGGTCGAACAGGGTTTAATTTCCTCGGAAAATCAAGGGGGCGACCGGCGATGATGAGAAGTGACAAATATTGGGTCTCTTTTTCTCGACAGAAGGCGACACAGGCGTTTCAGAAATCCAACACTTGCTCACCGTTCATTCCTGTAAAGCAGCTCTGGGAAACGTTTTCCCAGGACCATGCTCTAATCATTCTTTAATCATCGATGCGCTTGCATTGATACGTGGGCCCCCGTATGATCCGTTGGAAAATCTGGCCCGTAGCTCGTAGGAGACGCGTGGATCAGCAAAGACTTGTGGATCTGTTCAGAACACGAACAACACCTCTCAAAGAACACATCCTGACAGGGGAGACATGGGTTCCCTAGCCGCGATTCCCTATCCAAATATTGATCCCGTCATTGTCGCTCTAGGTCCTATTCAGTTGCGCTGGTATGGGCTGATGTACCTGATCGGCCTCACCGCAGCCTACTTCCTCATTCAGCACAAAGTTGCCCGCAAGGAGCTGGCAATTAGGAAGGACCAGATCTACGACATGGTCGTCTACGCGGCCTTCGGCGTGTTTCTTGGTGGGCGGATCGGGTACACGCTCTTCTATAACTTTTCCTACTATACTCAGAACCCTCTGAAACTGCTCGCAGTATGGGAAGGGGGCATGTCTTTCCACGGCGGGCTCCTTGGAACTATTATCGCGCTGATCTGGTTCAGCCGTAGGCACGGAATTCCTGCCTATACGATCGCGGACCTGGCGGCTTCTGTGACACCGATCGGATTGGGGTTTGGTCGGATAGGAAATTTCATCAATGGAGAGCTCTTTGGCCGGTCGACCGACGTGGACTGGTGCATCGTCTTCCCGACCGGCGGCCCAGCGTGCCGCCACCCCTCGCAACTATACGAGGCAACACTGGAAGGCCTCGTATTGTTCACAGCCTTGTGGTGGATCGATCGGCGCCCGACTCCGCCAGGCACGATCTTTTGGACGTTCGTCACTGGCTACGGCATCAGCCGACTCATCGTCGAACTCTTCCGTGAACCGGACCAGCATCTGGGCTTCATTCTAGGTCCGATCACCATGGGCCAGATCCTCTCACTCCCCATGGTG
The DNA here is from genome assembly GCA_964485915.1 of uncultured Nitrospira sp. Taxonomy (GTDB): domain Bacteria; phylum Nitrospirota; class Nitrospiria; order Nitrospirales; family Nitrospiraceae; genus Nitrospira_D. The sequence continues at coordinate 3,305 of CAZAKX010000063.1, forward strand.
CTGATCGGAATCGTCATGCTCGTCTTGGGCTACCAACGAGCCGGCCAAAAGCCTGCCTACTCTTGAACGTTCTGAGCGATAGAACTCACGTTGCTTTCAACTCAGCATGTAGCACTTCATGCTCAGGACTGGCTCTTCAGTACGGCATTTCATCATCGTCCAGGCCCACATGGTGTCCCAGTTCATGGACGACCGTGTCGTAGACCTCCTGCACCACTTCTTCTGGACTCTCGCAAAGGCGGAGGATCGGTCCACGATAGATGGAAATCCGTGGTGGTGGTTCGCCGCCGGGTCTGAAGAATGAATCGGCCGCCAGCGACTGGCCTTGATAGAGACCAAGCAAGTCGTCCTTCTCATCCAGCTCCAAATCTTGCAGGACGTCCTCCGGTGGCTCCTCCTCTACGACCACGGCAACGAACTCCATGAGCTTCGCGTAGGGAGGCGGGAGATCCCCGATCGCCTGCTGAACCAGCTCCGCAAAGGCTTCAGAAGAGATAGGTTCTCGTCTAGCCATGTCCATGGTCCACAATATTACAATTCAATGGCGGCGCCACATCGTAGAAACAAGCAATGGAACCGTGGTGTTGCCCCCAGACTCTGTTTTACAGCAGCCTTGTAGACCTCGCTTTGCGTTCGGTACTGTTCGGCCCGCGCGGCCGCCTGATCGACCGATACGGCATCCGTCTTGTAGTCGGCGACCCAGAGCTCTCCATCAAGCCGGTATATGAGGTCGATGACTCCTTCCATGACCTGCCGATCACCCCACGGGATGATGAACGGAACCTCACGACCAAGGATCTGAGATGACCGCAGGCGTGCATAGTCTGGGGATCCACCGAAGGTCGCAAGAAGATCGTTCACGGAATCAGCGACCAGTCCGGCGTAGGACTGTTCCTCAGGTCCAAGGATAACCTGAAGAGCTGAGGCTACCTGAGCACATAACCCAGAGGGGTCCAGCACAAAGTCCCATCGCTCCAGCACGCGGTGGGCAATCACACCGACCAACCGTCCAATCGCCGCATCCTGTCGAACTAAGGTTGTTTCGCTTCGGACCGACCCCGCCCGTTTGCCTAACCCAGTCGGTGTCAGGTGATGCAGGGTCTCACGGGCCTCGTTCCATCGAGCAGTCCGTGCCTTCCACAGTGCCGCCATCTCCTGTGGATTGATCGATGCCGCACCGACTCCTCTATTCCCCCGTCGCCTCGGCCGTTTTCGCTCCGGTGCTTGGACGACTCGCTGGGGAATGCTACTGGCTCCGATTGTTAAGACCTCCGTCGAGGCGTCTCCGATCTCTCCTGTCGCGATGTTCCGGAACAGTTCGAATACCGTTTCTCCGACCGAACGGGCGGTGATCCCGCCGGACAACAGAAGAAACTCTTTGGCTCTGGTCATTCCCACATACAGGACTCGGCGCCGTTCCGCGTCTTCCCGCAGCCGCAGCTTGTGTTGGACCAGCAACGAGCCGAGCGATCGATGATGCTCCAGGGAAAGCCCATAGGTTCCACTCGACCAATCGTAGGAAACCTGCGGTACACTCCGCTCACGCCCACTCCCCTGATGGAGGCCCGGCAGCACGACGACGGGAAATTCCAACCCCTTGGCCTTATGGATCGTCAACACATGCACGGCTTCGAGCGACTCTTCGGCAAGAAGGCTTTCGGACTCATCCGGCTGTTCTTCGAGCCGGTCGATCATGAGATCGACAAAGCCGCTCAGCGTCATGTGGGGCCGATCAGCCAATGAAGCAGCCGTTTGCTTCACCTTCATGAGATTAGCCACGGCTTGTTCGCCATGGAGCGACGCAGCGGCGATCTCGAGAATCGGCAGTCGGTCAAAAATCAGCTCGAGAGCCTCGGCCAACGGCAGAACAGGGATGGCTCGGTGGAGCCACGTCAGGTGTTCGTAGAGTCGCCGAACAGCATCGGTCCGGATATGAGACCATGTCCCAAGGTTATCCGCGAGGAGATAATTGAAATGCCCCGCCTGCTTAAGCTCATAGAGTTCTCGATCCGTCAGCCCTCCAAGCGGCGAACGAAGAAGGCCGGTCAAAGCGATCGCATCGTGAGGATGATCCAAAACCCGTAAGAGATTGACGAGATCGATGACTTCCTGGCGCCGATAGAAATGCTTCTCGCCCTCGATGACGTAAGGAATGTCGTGTCGCCGCAACGCATCGAGGTATGCATCCGCCTGGGTGAGCTTTCTGAACAGCAGCGCCACGTGACCCGGCTTCACCATTGGACGACTGAGAATGTCCTCGCTCAACCAACGAGCCAGCACTTCGCTCTCCGCTCTCGTCGCTCCTGCCGCATCGAACATGTCGTCTTCACCATCCGGCGTCGTCACGCAGAGACGAACGCCCGGCTCGATCGAAGCCGGTTTTCGTTGAGGACGCACCTCCAGCCGCACGTTTGCCGGCTGAACCAGCGGTCGTCGTTCGAAGAGCCGGTCGAAGGTCTCATTGACCGGCGCCAAAACCGCTCCATCACTTCGAAAGTTCGTCGTCAACGTCTCCGCTCTCCCACCCTCCTTCGTGACCTTCTCCACGACTCGATCGAAGGCTTCGATGTCCGCACGCCGAAAGGCATAAATCGACTGTTTGGGATCTCCCACGATGAACAGTTTCCCCGGCTCGAGGGCCATCTCCTGCCACCGAGTCGCCTGACTCCCTTGCCGTTCCGAGACAGCTAGAATGATCTCGTACTGCGTGGGGTCCGTATCCTGAAACTCATCGACCAACAGGGCACGATACTCTCGTTTGATCCGTTCCCGGACAGACGGATGCTCAAAGAGCAACGCCCGCGCTCGTGCCAACAACCCATCAAACGAAAGCCACCCTTGCCGAGTAAACGTCTCACGAATGTTCCGCACCAGCGGAATGAGGAGTTGCAACAGATCATTCAGAAACGCATGGTCGATCGTGAGGAGTTGTTGCGCAGTTTCAATAATGAAACCACCTTCTCTGAAATCGCTTTTCTCCCATCCGGTCACAGCACTCCCCAGGTCTTTGTCGAGCCATTCTCGTTCCTCCGTCGTCGCGTCTTGCCGACCGGTCAACCCCTTGTCTGCCACGAGGCGCATCACAGACGCCGCGGCAGCGAGCATCTGCTCAACCTTCCGGCGCTTCGGCCTGTCGTGTGCGCTCAACAGCTGCCCAGCCCGCACGCTCATCTGCTGCATCCAGTCCGACATCGCCGGCGGCACCGCGGTTGAAGCAAGTTGGTGCTGTAGCGCTTCGAGATCGATCAATTCACTGCACAGTGACCGGGCCAACGATCTCACCGCATCGAGCGTGGCCGATGACAAGATCGATCGCCAGAGGGGATGGTGTTGGCCGGCTCGGCTCAACTCCTGATCGAGCCAACAATCCCACGCCGCCGTGAACTGTTCCTCAAATCGGAGGCCGTCGTCTTCCTTGAAATCAGGATCGACGCCGCTTTCCAGCGGATGGAGTCGCAAGAGATGCGCTGCGAAACTGTGAAGGGTGCCGATCTGAGTTTTTTCTAGCCCATACAGCGCAGCTTGAGCCCGGGCGACAATCGTATCGCTGCTCAGTCCATATCGCTCTTGAAGGTCACTCCTCGAAACGGCTCCTCCGTCGCTCGCTCGCAGCGAATCGGCCTGCGGTTGAGCCAGGGTGATGAGTCGCTCGCGCAGTCGCACTTTCATCTCGGTCGCCGCCTTGTTGGTAAACGTCAGGGCGACCACCTGCGTGATCAGCACGGGATTGGGTTCTTTCATGAGCAGATGCACGAGACGGTTGACGAGCAGCGTCGTCTTCCCAGTCCCTGCGCCGGCCACAACCACCACGTTGCGATCGAAGGTCGTTTCAGCCGACTGTCGAGCCATGCGATCCGGTATCGGACAATCGTTATTCATCGGCAATCTTCTGCGTACGAAGGGTTCTCAGGACTTTCGGTTCATCCGCGCGATAGGCTCTCCACCACGTCGGAGCATGTCCTCTTCGGCAGATCATACGAAATTCACACTGGTCGCAATAGCCGTCCGGAATGATAAAAAACCGTCCGGCCCGTATTCCGTCGATCAAGGTCTTGATCGTGCGATGGATAAGGACCCCGGTCTCCGATGCCCATGACTTCCCAGCAAACATCGAGCGACTGATCGGCGCCGACCAACCAGGTGCGAGAAACAGAAACTGCACCTGATTGGCCCTGGGCTGTCCAGAAACCGTAAGGCAACTATACAGCGGCGGTTGCAGCCGATACCCACGGACTGCGGACTGGATGAGGTTACGGTCCTCAGGCTTCATACTTGAACCGACTTTATACTTATAATCGACCACCCGTAATTCGCCGGAATCCCGATTCCGATCGAGCCGATCGATCCGTCCACGGATCTTCAACAATTCTCCGTCAAGGATATCGGGAATCGTCCCTTCCCCATCCACTTCAAACGCAATAGGTTGGTACGGATGCTCGACCTGTTCTGCTTCATCCGCCTCTATCGCCGACCCCACAAGAGTCACGACCTGTTCTTTCGCCAGTTCCCACAAGAGATAGTGACCTGTCCGATGCTGCGATTCGAGTTCCGCCGCCGCTTGTTCGACCGACATGCGGATCGTCTGGTGCGTCGCATGATCCGTCACATGTTCAGCCGGCCACCCGGCCTGTACAAGTTGCTCGTAGCACCGTCGTAATGTGGCGTGACAGAGCGTGCCCACCAGTGCCGCATCCGGTTGTTGCGACAACGACACACGACCGGGTTCGAGTCGCAGCACATCTGAGGCAAAATATTGGAAGGGACAGCGCGCATACCGTTCGAGCGGCGTGGGAGCGATACCTCGTTCGATGAGCCGTTCCCAATGGGATTCAACCGCTCCGGTCATTCCATCGAAGAGATTCAGCGTCTTGCCCTCCTCTTCGATGCGATCCAGCGCCACCGTCGCATGGCGAATCGTTTCGGCATCTCCCCCGAGTGCCTGGACGAGATCGATGGGATCTTGCCCGTTCATGGCCAACCACTGAGTCAGTTCAGGAGGTGGTAGGAACTGTGTGATCGTGGGCCGTTGCAGGACTCGATCGGTCAGGCGGCGAGGTACGACATCGATCGGTTGTTCATTGAAGGCAAACCGTCGGCGAGCTACTTCTAAATACGAAGAGGCCGCCAGCATCCGTCCGGTTTCATCAGCCCGTTGATAGGAGAGATAGAGCCTCTGATAGGCAGCCTGACAGAGCAGGAGAAAAAGCAAGCTCTCCTCTCCATACGCGGTCAGTTTTTCGTCGATCTTGAATCCAAGCGTCGCGTCGAGCACGCGCCGATGGCGATCCCTGAGAAAGGCATCTTCCCGGATATAGCGTGGAAACACCTTTTCGTTCAGGCCAAGGACGAATAGGGCCTTGAACGACACCCCGCGAGCCGCCATCACGTCGAGCACCATTACCCCCTGGAATGAGCTGTCACGAAGAGGCATTCTTGTCCTCTCGAAGGTATGAGTCAGCAGTTCGACGAAGTCAGCCCAGGTCATCTCCTCGCTGAGCGGCTCCAATTCCAGGAGTGTGATCCAGATACGATCGATAGCGTTCCATATCATCGTTTGGTAGCCAGACTGAGCATCCTCAACTGTTGATTGCACGGCATCCGGCCGCCGCAGACGCCGCTCGACGAGCGCCCGACAAGCTGCGACCATCTGATTGATCGTGCCTCGCGAAGGAAGCGTTGAACAGTCTTCGATGAGCTGTGAGACGACTTGCCAAAACAGGCTGATCACCTCCGGCGCAATCGCGAGAGAACCGATCAGGCTCTCCTCCCCATCAAGTATCAATGCAGCCTGACTCGCTTGCTCCAGTCGCTTCCACTCCTCGACTCCACGAGTGATGTGTAAGGCTTGAACCAGCAGTTTCCATTGCTCAGGCCGATATGACTCCGACAGGTCGTCGATCAGATCCGTGCCATACAGCGGCGATGTCACAACATCGAGAGCTGACGCGCGATAGAAGCTGGTTACCGGTAGGGAGACCAGCTGCAACACAAGCTTACAGATCGACTCGTGAACTAATGGTCGCGACGCGGTCGTATGGAAAGGGATTCGATGCCGATCGAAGATCGACTGAAGAGATGGGCTGTAAGGATCGAGTGCCCGCGCGGTGACGCCGATCTCGTCGAACCGATAACCGTTGGTTTCAACCAGATCGAGGATCGTGCGGCAGGTTGCCGCCAATTCCTCTTCCACGCCGATCACACTTCTGATAGTGGGCTGGACGGGATACTCAGCTACTTGTGTCGATGTTCGCTCCGGTCTGGTCATCACCCCGTCTGACGTCGCCAACGGCTGGATATAGCGATCGAAAAATCGCCGGGCAAATCCATAGACCGGATCATCCTCCAGCGGAAAAAACAAGGTGGTGTCCTTGGTTCGGCTGACGGCTTCAAAGAAAGACAGCTGGACTTGTGTCAGATCATAGAACCCGTAATAGAACACGTGCTTCAGCGACTGGAGAAACAACGCAGTTGGGATAAAAGGGATAAGCGCCTGAGCCAGATCGTCTTGCGTACCGACCTCCAGCGTCTTGCCCGCTTCCTTGACCGCTGCATAAAGCGATATCAACGCACCAAGCCATTCGCGATCATCTTCTTCGAAATACCCTTCACGGAGGCCTTGCAACGCCTGACTTGGATCAACATCAGCATCCCGCAAGTCTCGAATCGTGGCCCAAAGAGCCCCCCACGTCCCGGCGGATTGTCCGATTCGTTGCAAGGGAACCTGACTGGAGAGCTTGCTGCGAACAATGTGTCGAATCAATCGCTCGAAGAACAGCTCATCGACGACTCGCGGCAACGCGTGAGTGGCGGACACCTCCCCAGCCAGTCGCAAGGCCAATTGATGGAAGGTCAACACATGCAGATTCACAAGCGGAGTCCGCTGTTCAACGGCGAGAAGAGTACGAATATGGTCAGCTAAGGACTTGGACGGAACGAAGATCGCGAGTGGCGCAAGAGGATCGGTTGACTTGGCGCGCGTGAGCTGCTCGACGAGTGCAGATTCAAGGGTAGGGTGAAATCGACCGGTGATGACCCGCAGCATGGCGGGGTATTCTACCCGGTTTCCGGACCTAATAGCTCGCCGTTGCAGTCAACGCAGGCCCAGTCGCCGTCGATGAACGACATGGGATCGCCGCAGATCGGACAATCCGGCGGAGGTCCCTTGGCAAGGAGTGGAAGAAGATCTGGAAGCTCGTTCTCGTCTTCGTCCATCACTTCCTACCCTTCTCTCTGTTTGATCTTCAATTGAATGGCCTTTTCCGCGCTCTCCCGACTGGGAACGCCGACGAACGTCAGTTTTCCATCGATAATCGTCGCAGGTACAGCACGGACCGCATGACGGTCTGCCAACTCCTGGCCATCCTTTGTGGTGATATCCACTTCCCGATACGAAAAACTGTACTTCACCCGCAACTGTTTCCAGAGGCTCTTCGCCGAGGGACAAGCCCCGCAACTGGGCGACACAAGTAAGGTAATATTCGGCATGGTGCTTCCGAAATAAGTCCAAAGCTATTCAGGAATTTTGATCTTAGCACCCGCTGAAAAGACGGCGCAAGGCGGAGAGGAGTCAGGTCCGATTACGAATGCCCGAGTGATTGCGTTCGAGAACCTGCAGCCAGACAGTCGTCGGGATCGATAGTGGAAAAGCAACGGACGAAGGCGTATCGTATACCTGAGTCAACGAGAATGAACCGCGTATTCCATATCTTCCTATGGCTCGCCTTCACACTGCTGTTTTGGAGTCCCCCTGCATGGGCTGAACCTGGACTAGGGGAATCGTCTCGCCTGCGTGTCGTTACGTACAACTTGCTGCACGATGGGCCATGGTCTGGATTCTTCGAGAACGGCACCCATCTCGAAGAACGGCTCGACATGACCATCCAGGAGCTGAAGCAATTACAACCCGATGTGATCGCTCTGCAAGAAGCGTCCGACAGCCGGAAGCATGGGAATGTCCCACAAAGGATCGCCGAGGCGCTCGGGTATCAGATGGTGTTCGAGCCTGCCACCCAGCACATCTCAGGCATCGGCCTCTTGGATCGACTGATCACCTCAACCATCGGCTTCAAAGAGGGACCGGCCATCTTGAGCCGCTATCCGATCGTTGCCTCGGAAGTCTACGATTTGCCTCGATGCCAACGTCGCATGGATCCCCGCATTCTCTTGCGGGCTGAGATCAGCGCACCGGATGGACCAATCCAAGTCTTTTCCGCCCATACCGCCAAAGGAGATGACTGCCAGCTCACACGAGTCGGAGAGTTGTTCCGCGAACATCGAGGAACGGGACGAGCGATTTTGATGGGCGACTTGAATACCGGAGAGCAATCTTCTGTCCTCACCGAATGGCAGAAAGAGCCTGGATTGATCGATGTCTTCCGGATCGCGAATCCTGGAGTATCTGGAGGGACCGTCTGGCAAAACATCCATGTTGAATGGCCCACCACCGATCGCCGCGTCGATTTTATCTTCTTGTTTCAGGGAGAAAACGGCACCAGTCCGGTCGTACGCTCAAGCCGTCTGGCATTCGACCAGCCCGGTCGCTTGCCGAACGGTGATGCACTTTGGCCGTCGGATCACCGCGGTGTGCTGGCAGATATTGAGTTGGCCCCTGTCGGCAGACCCCGCATGAGCCGGATCTCCAAGACAGGTACGCAGCAAGATACAGGTGCACGGCGGATCGGCCTGGCAGAGCATGGGAGAAATTAAGAAGATCAGAAAGTCAAACCCTGTCCGCCGACCATCGTGCAACGCATACGGCCATCGTCAACGAGCGAAGGGGGTGCCAGCGAGTTTATTCGCAACGTTTTGTAATTGTTTTTGGGCCTCAACCCCTTAGAAACCGAAGGTCAGCACAAACCCAGCGCATCGCGTGTACCCTGCACCACCGGGACCGCTTTCATTCTTGAAATCAGCGACCACCATGTCCCCTTCCGTACAGACCGGGAATGAGGTTCTCTTGAAGGCAGGGTTCTGTAGGTTGGTCTCCATCACCTGTTTCATCACCGCGACCGCTTCGTCTTGCCCACTGATATCCACATACATCGATAGCGCTTGACCGTTCGGCCATTGCTAGGCGCAGCCCTCGCCCATACCCATCGTTGTTTGGACTGAAACCAGCGAAGGAGACGACAGCTGGTTGCACACTTGAGTCGCCAAAGGGCCAGCCGCGTGACCCGGTGATGCAAGGAAGAATCCGTAGATCGCGATGAGATATCGAGCTCTCAACTTACGCTTCCCTTATGAGCAGCATCCGGTCCAAGAACGAGCGGCTCTCCGTATCCTGATGTACGCCACGTCAATGGTATTGCGCACCGGCTCAACTGAATGAATAGTTGTGTAGATTGTAGTGCTTATTGTCATTCTGTTCAATGGCAGGTTGTTGACGCAACGCTGGCATAGCTATAGCCACCACATTGCCGTATCAATTTCATCATCCTGCTTGATAAAGTCATTGGGATCAGATCAGGCCTGAGGTACGATCATATCGTCTGGCGTTTGATCGCCTGGTAGCCTCCCCCAACAGCAACGCACTCTGGCCATCGGACCATTGCGAAGTGGTGGCTGAAGTTGAGTAGCCACCAATAGACAAGCCACGGATCACGGCTACCCAACACAAGCACTCGATACCAAGCCGAAACAGGCGAACAGATCCGGCTAGGCCACATTACCACGCTGCCAATCCCATCCCGCGTTACAACAAAAAAGGCAACTCAGCTCCGTTGAAGTTTCTAGATTTAGTTCACCATCGCGACACGCTTGAGCCACCTCAATAACGTTTGCATTCAGGGATGTCGCTCGAATCCTGGTGGTTTCTTCGGCTCAATAGTTAGCCTGCTATACTTTCCAAGTATCAGTTGTCAGCTCTCAAAAACCAGCCTGTCCGAGCTTGATCCGGATGTAATCTAATGAGCCACATAGGTAACCATAAGAACCTTGGAGCTGAACTGCTGAAAAAAGGCGATCTCGATGGGGCAATCGCCGAATATCGCCTCGACCTGAGCCTTAACCCCAACGACATGTGCGCCCATTCCAACCTCGGATTTGCGCTATACAAGAAGGGTGACCTTAAAGAAGCGATCGCTGAGTATCGCGCTGCCTTAGCCCTCAATCCCAATTCCGTAGAGGTTCACTATTGCCTCGGAGTTGCGTTGGCGAAAAAGGGGGATCGCGAGAGAGCAATCACCGAGTTTCGCACCGTCCTGCAACTCAACCCTGACCACTTTGATGCCCATTACAGCCTTGGAATTGAACTAAATATAAAGGGCGATTTGAAAGGGTCTATTGCTGAATATCGTGTGGCCCAGCGCCTCAATCCCAACCACATAGATGCCCGTTACAATCTCGGAACTGTACTTCAGAAGATAGGCGATCTTGATGGGGCAATTGCCGAGTACCAGGCGGCTCTACACATCAATCCCAACGAACTAGATGCCCACTACAACCTCGGAACTGTCTTGTGGAAAAAAGGCGACGTGAAGGGAGCGATCAAGGAATACCGAGCTGTATTAGCCCTCAATCCGAATGCCGTGGATGCTCACCATAGCCTCGGACACGCGCTGGAAAAGAACGGAGACTACGAAGGGGCAATTGCCGAATATCGAATCGTTCTTCGCCTCGACCCCAACCATGTGGGTGCACATTTCAAACTTGGAAACGAGCTAAAGAAGAAAGGGAACTTTAATGAGGCGATTGCGGAATATCGTGCTGCCTCGCGCCTGGATCCCAACGAGGGTGCGGCCCGCTATGGTCTAGCTACTTCACTAGAAGCAAAAGGAGAATTGGTTGCGGCGCGGAAAGAATTTAAGAAGGCTCTCAAGTTGTCTCCCAGGACACCTGAGTATCAAGACGTTATCACCTATATGCGAACTGCTTTACGCAGGCTCGGAGGAGCGATGCGCTAAGAAATGAAGGTGACCGTTTTCCATCAACCCCGCGTTTTCGAGCACTCCAGGGGGTTAAATCCGCTTCTGAAGCTATTCGACCGTTGTCTGATCGACGCGACTGCCGGTGTGGCCGATCAATTCCGCATTGATCCCCCGATCATCGATTCCGCTGGTTCATCAAAATAGTGGTCAAGTTTTTGCCTCCGCACAATCGGGCACCGCTTTTCGTAACACGCAAACACGAATCCTCATCGATGCCGATATTGCCGAAGAAGTCGCAGCCATCCGGGCCGGACGGTAGTCGTCATTGACATCAATATCGTGGTGATGGCAACTGGCTTGACGATTCGGCGGTTCATTGATACGGTAGGGGTACTTCAGTTGATGAAGGAGTGCGGGTAGTGTCCCACGCGGTAAAGACTGAACATTGCTATGTCCACAAAGATCTCGCGGTCTGCGGAGGCGACGCGGTCATTGTGGGAACCCGCATCCCAGTCCGCCTTGTTTACCAGCGGACGCAGGATGGAGAGACCGTCGAGACCATCCGGCAAGCCTATCCGCAACTCACTCACGCCCAGATCCACGATGCGCTCAGCTATGCCTATGATCATCTTGTGGAAATCAATTCGGAAATCCAACGAGAGATACAGGCATACGAGAACGGAAAGACACCGCCATCTCGCTAACCTTCTACCTGGATGAAAAATATCCACCCTGCGCTCGCACCTCAGCTACGGCAGCGGGGCATAGATGCCTACAGCGTTTATGACCTCCAGCGGCAAGGCTCCACAGACGCGGTGGTCCTGCAAGAAGCCGCAGTCCAAGGACGTGTGATCGTCACACACAACATCAGTCACTTTGTGACACTCCACCAATCGTATCTGGCTGAAGGACGACCTCATGCGGGGATCGTTGTAACACCAGTGTGACCTATCGGCACTTTGCTCACACGCCTGATTACGCTCCATGGCACGACCACTATGGAAGAGATGACGAACACGCTTCGATTTCTCTAGTCGCGCAGCCGTATACTTTTTCTCGATCCTCAGCTGATCCCGTTCCTCTACCAGAGCTACAGCACGGTTTTTCTCACGGCTCATGGCAGGGATCCGAAATAAGCAAGGCTCTGATGCAATGAGAGACGACACATGAGAGAATCTTGGCACCATCAAAGAAAGAACTGGAAACCACCGCTTCCTGCCGTAACCATGTTCGTTTCATCACTCCAGTAGCTGAATCCACTTCCGAAGCTGTCTGACTGTTGCTTGATCGACGCGGCTCTCAGCGTAGGCGATTATCTGCATTGAGCTCTCGATTGTCGATCTCGCTGGTTCATACTCCTTCTTCCTGCGGACCATCAATTCAGTCCCCTTCGTGTATCTGTTTCGATAGTTACATCGTATCTGATGAGATACGACGATGCCGGTGTTGGAAAGACTTTCCAGGCCTACACATTTCAAATTACCTGGATAGATACATCGTTGCTGGTTTTCTAGCTGGATGGCATCGATTCTGCTCACCGTAGCTCCCATCACCTATAGCCGCTTCGCCAAGTCTTCCTAGGCAACGATCTATATGCCTCGGCGAAGCAGAAGGAGTATGGTATGCGGTACACAACACTCCCTACCGACAATCATCAAAACACACTCTCAGGTGGGCACCGTCCGATACGAAAGAGTGCGCTGACTCTCCTTTGCACAGTGCTCACGCTCGGAGTCTTTGGATCGGCGACCACCCCGGTCATCTCGGCGGAGGATCTGAAAGCGACACGGATCGGATGGTCCTCCATCAAGATAACCGAATCCGGATTTGATTTCGGCGGAGAGACCTTCATCGCCGGCGCACCGACCGATGACGGCTGGCTGGACTGGCATCTCGTTGACGGACAGCTCACCCCCTCGCTCTCCGGCCATCTACATCTGAATGACGTGCGAAGGAGGAGTATGAGGGTCGCGTCTTGTATTCATACATCCTGTCAACATTTTCCATCAGGCCCACAGCTACTTCTCCAACATGGCTTGGCGAAGGGCCACGGGAAACTCCACGGGTGTAATGACCGGAATCGGCGCGAACGTGCTGACACTTGCCTTATGATAGTGTCTGCTGTTCCACGTGATGAGATAGTTCACCCAGGACAGAAACAATACAGAGCCAGCCTCCTTTAATCTGCCTCGTACCCACCCTTGACAGATATCTCATTATGAGATATCTTTATCCGTGCATGTGATCACGCGAAAGCGCCTCGATGACTTCGTGCGAACTCATCCAGAAGCACGGACCTCACTGCAGCACTGGTTCACGATTGTGCGCAAGACAGACTATGCATCCTTTGCCGACTTACGAAAGACCTTTCCTTCGGCTGATCAGGTGAACCGGTTGACCGTCTTCAACATCGGGGGAAACAAATTCCGGCTGATCGCAGCCATTCATTACAATCGGAAGAAGCTGTATATCCGGCACATCCTGACGCACGCAGACTACGACCGGAACACGTGGAGAACCTAATCCATGCTCGCCAAATACATTCAGGAAGCCAATAGCGACTACCGCCGCATTCGGCAGCGCATTCCACTCGGTCCGTTACGGACGGAGGTCGAATATCACCACGCGATGAGCATCCTCGATGCGATCGTGGACGAAATCGGTGAGCAAGAAACCCATCCTCTGGCCGACCTGGCCGAGACGCTCAGCCTTTTTATCGAGGCGTATGAGGACGCCCACCTCCCCTTCTCCAACTCATCTGCTCCCGACATCCTCCGTACGTTGATGGAAGAACATGGGCTCACACAAGCGGACCTGCCCGAAATCGGCAGCCAGGGCGTCGTGTCTGAAATTCTCTCCGGCAAGCGAGACCTGAACGTCCGTCAGATCACGCACCTTGCAGCCCGCTTCAGTGTTTCACCCACACTCTTTATGCCAGTTCCCAAGAAACCTGTCAGACGCCCTTCCTCCCGAAGGCGAATAGCAAGTCGGCTGTAACGCCGTGGCGCTTCCCTTTCGGATCTCTCCTTCCCACATCTCGAACATTCAGCCGACAGCCGCTCGTTTGACTTCCTGGGCAGGAAGGCGCAGCATGGCATATCTCATTT
>CAZAKX010000064.1:0-17012 GCA_964485915.1 uncultured Nitrospira sp.
TTCTGCGCTTCAGCTGACTTTGGAAATAGAAATTGAGTGCTCAGCGCACCACCTAACACGCCACCTAGAAATGCTGCGGCGCAGAGTAAACACATCTGTTTGTGCATCATGACTAACCCTTTCGTGCAATCAACGTGGCAACCTCTTAGATCGGAGCTTTGCAGGATTTTACGAGCGGCCTCATTGAACGGCAACCCTCTCGGCAGGGTAGACGAGCCGTCGTTCAATTCAGTTTTGATTGGAGAAGGCGAACTTGAGAGACCTTCTCGATAGATGAAGGTCGTGATCCCTAACCGTTCTACCCATCACGGCTTCGTGCCGATGAATACAAATCCCTTCGTTCTTGTATCATTCAGCGCAGCACTGTAGAGCCTCTTGGCTCCAGCATCATAAAATCCAACTCCCCGCACTGTATCGCTTCCGTTAAGACATGCAGGTTGCCCACCAAAGGTCATCGTGACATCAAATGCATTCCCCTTTGATCGGGGTGAAAATAAACCAGTGAAAGTGCATCCGGTGCTGGAGCTTCCTGAGATTCCGCCTGCTGACGTTACCGTCACAGACACGGTTTCATTCACCGTGACTGGACCAGTATAGATCCCTGCAACGGCATTCGCATCGGGTGGCAAATCATAATCACTATCGTATGTCGTCGTAAACTTACTCTGCCCGCCAGCTTGATAGGTAATCGTGCCGTCCAAACTTTGCTTCGCTGCATAGTTGCCATCGATTGTTGCGTCGAGGATTCCGGTCTGAAAATTGGCGTCTTTCGTGTTCGAGGAGGCAAAGGCTCCATTGAGTGAGCTGCTGTCTCCTTGGATAAGCCCGGCCGGAGTACCACTCTCAGAATACAGGAACCAGTATGTACCATCATCAAGTACCAGGCCCGCAACGGTGCGGTTGGTGTTTGTGGTTCCCGTCCACAGCCCCTCTGCAGATGCTGTAGCGAAGGTGGGTGGTGGTAGTGACGGAGTATCGCCCTCGCTGCCACAAGCAGATAGACACGAAACCAAGAACACACCGCATAAGGAACTCCTCACCTGTTGGTACAGCATGCTTGCGCTCCTCGCTAAAGTGCGCCTGCGTCCCTGAAAGAGTAGCGTGGCATATCTATCAGTCTATGCGAGCGATACTCCACCCCTCTCTATGTGGGGACACCCATGCTTAACGGTTGACTGGGAATTGAATCGCCTTTAATCGAGATGGGCACGATGGGGGCCACGTTGGAAGTGCTAGAAATAATTGGAGCGGGCGATGGGATTTGAACCCACGACAACTAGCTTGGGAAGCGGATCTAGGTAAAAACGCCAGCTCACAGTAAGCCACACCATACAACGGCAGGTCCGCTCCTATCAAGGGGTTTGTGGCCTGCCGTTGTTTCTTGTGCTCTCCTGTGGTATCCCCTCACCGTGACCTTTTTCGGATTCAAACCGTGACGGAAACCGTGACGGAGAGGAGGGGGGGGCATCAAGCAAACGTGCCCCCGGCACATGGAGTCCTCTTCGACTAGCCGTTAATTCATGGCGCCTGCTGTGTCTTTGAGCAAGGGGGGATCTGATGGATAATGAATTCCTCAGAAATCTCAACCCACACTTTTACGACCCCATCAACCTAGCTGAGTTCATCATCAGGGGTTACAAGAACGCCCCGGACTTGAGGAACAATCTTCCATTGCCTTCTGCAGAAGAAATTGAAAGGTGGGCGGTAACAAAACCAGAACTGGAGAGATGTGCAGATGAATTCTATATCTTGATGGTTGTCGGCGATACGGTCATTGTGAAGAGAAATAAGTCGTTTGAGTTCTATTGCTCTTTCCTTCGGTCACTCACTCCCCGCCTAGCCGACATGCTGTATGGTCGGCAAACCATCACTGCGAGTGAAGGATTGATCAAAGTGCTCGAGCGATATATCGAATTACTTGATACGGAACAGATGGTTGAATTCGCTTGCACCTATACCGAAAGAGTGTTCGGTGGCAATCCGCATGAAAACGCCATTTTTGCAGCGGACTTATGGAAGAGAGCCTTCGATATGATGATAAAGACTATGGGCGCGACTAAGGAAATGTTTATAGGATTCATCCGAGACGAAGAAGAGTGCAGGCTTCTTGGTGAAGAAATCGCATTTACCAAATTTAAGGTGCAGCAGTTGCAAGACCAAATGAAGGCCGGAACCGAGGGTGCGCCTAGGCAGAAAATAGAATCACTACTGAATGAAATAAGGACTCACTGGAAACCTGCAAAGCATGAGGATAATGAATTGAAACTCTTCGTTCTTCACGATTGCTGGTATGAGCTGAAGCGTTTATTCCTATCAATTCTGAACGGGAACGAACGTTCACAATTCCTAGATACATTCAGTTATGAATATACGGCGCAACTCATTTCAATGGCGGGTGTGGTAACGCAAGTTGGCAACTATGAACCAGGGTCGTTACCAACTGATAGGGTCTTAAGAGTCACGCAACGCGAGATTGAATTGGGGAGACTTCCGGAGGATATCCCTCTTCACCAAGATGCATTGAAAGCAAAGGCAGAAGGCAAGTCAGAATTGCTTATGTCTGCCGTCAGAGAAGACCTACAGCGCAACCCAATTATCAAAATTGCCGATGCGTTTTCTAAGGTCAAGAAGGTCAAGTCCTTCTTGCGCATATTCGGCATGTAACTGTGAATCCTAGCGTGGGTGCTGCCGTTCTTCACCAGGAACCTCCCAGGAGCGGACATGCCGAAGAGAAAAGACTCTCAAGTTCCCGTATCTGACGCTGATCCTGACCAATCGGTTGATGCTGCTGTTACAAATAACGCGAAAATTCTGCGCGATCGCCTTTCCTTGGAGTATGACGGGGTGATGGGAAAACCTGCCGACTGGATACCGGAGAACTTTCAGCGAGATTTCCAGGCAGCACGCAATCGACTTCTGGATGCCGGATATACAGCAAACAAAATTCGTGGACACATGGCGAAAGAGATGCGGCGCTCTCGATATGCGCTTCGTAACCCACTCACCCCTATCTGGTATGGCGGCTTTGCTTGGCCTCTGGAAGTGTTAAGCGACGTTCTAACACTCGCCCACGTCAAGAGAGCCGTTCGGTTGGGGCGCGAAAAGGGCCTTGCCTTTCTCACTGACGAAACGCACGCGAAGAAGGTCAATAAGGGAGAACGGTATGGGCAGCACCAGTCCAGCAATGCAAAACGTCCGAGAGGCAAGATCCGAGAAGGTGGACCGACAATCTCCCAAATCATCGGGCGTCTTTCCAGAAGACAAGGTCAATCCGCAAAAGACCTTTGGGATGCCTTCTATGGCGAACTGGATGAGCAGGGGTTAAATCCACAATACATGTCCACGGGGAGTATTGCATTCGATTTCAAGATGGAAAGGAAACCCATCACCTTCGGCACTTTTGAAAAAACGGTCTCTCAGTACAGAACTGGAAAGAAAAAATTACCCTAACCGGGCTAGGAACTAGAACACACATAGAGTGGCGTTGGCCTTCACAACCACACAAGGAGGATCAACGCCATGGCCAGTACACCCCTCAATCACTCCAGAATCATTCAGCGTATACGAGCTGACATCTCGCAACCCGGCAGTCCTTCTCCACTCCTCACAGCCACGCAATGCGCGACTGCGCTAGGGCTCCCTAAGAGCAGCCTCTACCGAATGGTGCGGGCTGGCCTTCCCGTCTTTCGAATCGGACAGCGAGGACGCGGGCTCAGGTTTGATCTGGCTGAAGTGCGGGAAGCCTTAAGGGGCTCTGGCACAACAGAGGTGGAGCTATGAATTCCAACCATGGGTTCACTCATATCGGCGAAGCGCTACCCGATGTCCTGAAAGAAGTTTCTCGACGTTCGGAACTACATCCCCGCCTTCAAGCGGAACAGGGCCGACAGCTCACAGACGAAGAGTTCTTGGCGATCGCAGAAAAAGATGGGGTGCGGCTATGACAGCCGAAGCAATTCTTGATCGACTTGAGAAGGTCCACCCTCGTGGTAATGGGAAGTACCACGCCCTTTGCCCTGCTCACCCCGACAAGAACCCCAGTCTCTCGATTCGGGTAGCGGGAACAATACTTCTCGTAAAGTGTTGGGCCGGTTGCCAGACCTCGGAGATCGTCGCAGCCATCGGCCTCACGATGGCTGATTTGTTCACCAACAACCCAATCGCGTTAGGACCTCAACCAATTCCATCGCGCCAGCGACTGGATCTCGATGACGTGACCTTCCGTTTTGAGTTAGGGGCTCTCGATCGTCGGGTAAGGGCTGCGCAGATTCTAAAGGCCGTCGCGACCTTCAGCGCTGATGAGATGAAGGATGAGGAACGAGACCGGCTGATGAAGGCTGTTGCCCGTGCCCACGCTGATATGGACCGTGCTGCATTCCTCGAAACGGTTGCGGATGACCTCAGGATGAAGGCCTACCAGGAAAGGAAGAGTCCCCATGCACCCTAGCATCGATGACGTAGAGCGAATGGTAAACCAGTCCCTTCAGGCCGATACCGCGACACAAGAATATTTTCTGAAGAATCTAGGACCGCTCCTTGGAGAAGAGGAAAGGAGTTCCCTCGATCTGTCCAAGGCACTCGTGAATTACCCCGAACTGCTCACCCTGAACCTGCCCGAACGCCCAGCATACCTGCCGTGGCTGATGGAGGGGGGGAATGTCATGGTTTTTGGTCCGCGTGGGGTCGGGAAGACGTTCTTCCAATTGAGCTTAACCGGCGCACTTGCAGGCGGAGTCCAGTTATGGAGCTGGCCGGTGAAGCACCCGGTCGGGGTTCTCTACGTGGATGGGGAGATGCGGATCAAGGAGCTACGCGATCGGCTCACAGCCCTCATGGACACCCCACCGAAGGCTCCCTTGCACTTTCTCACCAGCGAGCTGGTGTATCAGCGATGCGGAGGAAAAGATCTGATCTTAACTTCCGAGGCGATGCGGCAGGAAGTCGTTAAGATTCTCGATGCCCACCCAGAGATCAAGGTCCTGATCCTCGATAATATTTCCTGCCTCTTCAGCGGTATCAACGAAGACAGTAAGCAGGATTGGGAACCCATCAACGCGTGGCTGATCCGGCTCCGTCATCGAGGGCTGGCAACGGTCTTGGTTCACCACAGCGGGAAAGGTGGTCAGCAGAGAGGAACAAGTGGGCGGGAAGACAGCTTAGATACGGTCATCCAACTGTCGAAGCCAGCCGGGGCCGATGCACGCGAAGGATGTCATTTCCAGCTGACCTTTACGAAGTGCCGGAGTGTGACCGGCGATGATGTCGCCCCGTTGGATGTTCAGCTTCAGACGGTCAACGGTTCCCTGCAATGGATCTGGCAACCCGTGGAGGTGTCTACGCGAGAGAAGGTCCTGAAACTATGCCTAGAGGGAGTAGAAAGCCCCACTGATATAGCCGAGGAAATCGGCTCCACCAAGGGAAACGTATCTAAGATCATCAAGAGGCTTAAGGCTGAGGGAGCTCTCTGATGCGGTTTCCAATGGTTTCCATCACCCCCGAAAGGTTTCCCTTTTCCTGTATGGGATTTCCCACATTGAATTTAGGAAACTTTTTGAGAAAACCTGCTCTAGGAGCAGCGTTTCGTGGTTTCCTCCTGCGGAAACTTTTCCGAGGCAGGAAACCGCAAGTTTCCTCCTGGTTTCCGCATTGGTTTCCTACGAGGGGGTAGCCCATGCCCATGACATCTGTTGCTGGGTGTTCTCAGTGTGAGGCAGTGGTCAATATCTTCTGGCCGTCCTGCTTCGTCTGTCGGGCCCTGCTTCCGCCAGTCCCAGAAGCTGCCACTCCTCCCCAGCTCACGCCAAACAATCCGGAAGGAGCGGGAGCACCTATAGCCCCGATTCTCCCCGGGTGGCTGGTGACTTATCGAGACCAAGCCGGGAGGCTCCGCGGTGGCTATGAGGAGAAAGCGCATGGAACCGTGCAGGCGTGCCTAAGTGATGCCGGACGGTGGACCGTGTGCCTGACTGATGGTCAGCGGGTGCCCCTGTTCTCTATTCGGGCGGTGGGGAAGACTGCCCCACAAGGGAACATTCTTTCGGCTTGGGATGTGAAGCGACATGGTTACGATGGGAGAAAACAGGAGTCTCCACATGAATGACAAGCCTGAAAACAGGCCGAAACAGAGCCGGGTACCGATAACAGCTTGGCGTCCAGGCACCTCTGGCAATCCCGGTGGAAGGCCCGCTGTTGCACAAGAAATTAAGGAACTCGCCCGCGACCATGGCCCCCGCGCCATTGAACGACTACGTGAACTCATGGAGAGTAAGAACGAAGCCGTAGCGGTTCGAGCAGCAGCCGAACTCCTAGACCGTGGCTTTGGCCGACCGGCTCAGTCTCTTGCAGTGAGTCAGGAACACATCACAGTAGTTGTCGACAGGACTTGCGGAGGCCCCGTCCCTCTCGAACGACCTCTCATTGAAACCCTGCCAATCGGTAAGTAACTCACTTGGTCTTCGGCAGATGCCCACGGCGCTCTAGCTCTCCCACATGCGCTTCACACATGCCTTGGATGTACTGCGCCAACGTCTTCCCGTCTAACGCCGCAGCCGCTTTGAGTTTCGCCAGGAGATCCCTGGGGAACTGTCGGACGAATAGCACCGCCCCATCATCCTCAGTCTTCGGTGGTTTCGGCATGCCCGCCAGCATACGCAAGCGGAGCTAGCTGGTCAAACTAGCTTGCATTATTTGCTATCATGAGCTAGCATGCTTGCATCTGCAACATATAGGGAGGTTTTGCCATGAGGATGGAGCGAGTGATGATTCAAATACCGCAGCCGATCAAGGCACGATTGGATGCCCTGCGGCAGGAAGGCACGACGGCCAGCGGGTTTATTCGGCACTTGCTGGAGGATCGTTTCAAACAGGCTCCGATGGTGAGCCGGAGAGGACGGTGAGCGATGGCGCGAGCGGGGCGAAGAGATCGGGGCTTGCTGAGTAAGCCGGACTCGACCGGCAAGCCGGCATGGTTTGTTCGGCTCTATCACGAAGGCCGGGATCGGCGGTTCGGGAGTTTCCCCAACAAGACGAAGGCACGGGAGTTTTATGAGAGAGCAAAGATGGAGCAGAAAGAAGGCCGGTTCTTTCCAGAACGGTATCAGCATGGTGGGTATGCACTGCTTGATGAACTGATTACGGCTCATGTGGCCCTTTCGACGGTCAGGAACCAATCCGCCGAGAAACACTATGGCGAGTGGTGGAAAGGTCGGCTCAAAGGAAAGCGACTCAATGCAGTGAACCCTGCCCTGCTCGAAGAAGCTCAGCGGGATCTTCTTGCCGAAGGGTTGGCTGCGCAGACGGTGCTGCACTACATGAAGTTTTTGCGCCATATCCTGAACAAGGCGGTTCGGGATGAGAACATAGAGAAGAACCCCTTCGCTCGTGTGAAACTTCCCAAGGTCGTCACGGGAAGGACACGGTTTTTGACGCAAGAGGAAGAAGCCGCCTTGGTCAAGCAACTCGGGGCCCCCTACGGGGCTTGGATGCGTTTCGCCGTTCTGACCGGGTTGCGGCTGAGCGAGCAATTCAGCCTCAAATGGGCCGATGTGGACCTCGAGCGAGGTATTCTGACTTTGCTGAACACGAAGGCCGGTCATGTGCAGTACGTCCACCTGAACGAGGAAGCGAAGACGATTCTGAGGGGGTTCAATTCGTGGCACCGGTCTAAGTGGGTGTTTCCGTCTGAGAACCCGGCTACGAGCCTGGATCAACGGAACTTCTACACGCGGATCTTTGTTCCGGCGGTGCAGGCCCTCAACCTGGAGGGAGTGACCTGGCATACCTTGCGGCATACCTTCGCCAGTCGGCTGGCTATGAGCGGCCAAGGTGAAGGCACCATTGCCGCCTTGCTCCGGCATAGCACAACGGGACTGGTCCGGCGCTATGCCCACCTCTCCCCGACCCACCTGAAAGCCGCCGTTGAAACCGTGGCCAGCTTCGGCAAGTCTGCTCCGATCAGCCTGGAGACTCACCAAGCCAAGGCGGAAGAGGCCCCGATTTCCAATGGAACCGTGACGAAAACCGTGACAGGGACAACTTTTGAAGTGGGAAAGCCCGCCGAAGTGGTTGAAAAGATTGGAGCGGGCGATGGGATTTGAACCCACGACAACTAGCTTGGGAAGCTAGGACTCTACCACTGAGCTACGCCCGCTCGCTGATTGCATCCTACGTGGGAAAGAAAGAACAAGTCAAGGAACTGGCGCTATCCGGCCCGTTCCACGATCACAAACTTCCGTCGGCCAATTTTGAGCCGATATTGTTTGCCCTCGACAACCGCGAGTGCCGCCTTGGCATCACTCTGTTTTTGTCCGTCGAGTTCGACACCGCCTTGAATGACCAGCCGCCGCGCTTCGCTCTTACTGGGCACCAGCCCGGTTTTGGCAACAAGGTCAACCAATCCAATGGTCGTTCCATCTTGCAGATCATGTTCGGCCAGTTGCAATCGCACATCCGGCTCATCTGGAAACTCTTGTTTCTGGAATTTTTGTTCAAACTCCGCTCTGGCTTGCTTGCCCGCTTCTACTCCGTGGTACTGCACCACGATCAATTCGGCGAGTGTCTGTTTCGCCTCCATCGGGTGGAGTGCGTTAGCATGACTGAGATCTTCCGTCGTCAGTAGTTCATAATAGCGATACATCAGCGCGTCGCTGATCGACATGACTTTCCCGAACATCTCCCCCGGCTTGTCCTCCAGCGCGATATAGTTGCCGACGCTCTTGCTCATTTTCTTGACACCGTCCGTTCCTTCAAGCAACGGCATGGTAATAACAACCTGCGACTCCTGGCCATAGTCTCGCTGTAGTTCACGCCCCACCAAAAGATTAAATTTCTGATCCGTCCCGCCCAATTCCACGTCCGCCTTCAACGCCACAGAATCATAGCCTTGCACGAGCGGATAGAGAAATTCGTGCACACTGATGGGTTTCTGCTCCTGATACCGTTTGTGGAAATCATCCCGCTCCATCATGCGCGCGACTCGATAGTGCGCGGCCAGTTCAATCAGTCCATCAGCGGTCATGGGACCCATCCATCGGCTATTGAATTCAATTATCGTCTTGGTCGGATCGAGAATCTTGAAGATCTGACGTTGATAGGTCTTCGCGTTTTCCTGGACTTGTTCCTTGGTCAGCGCCTTGCGAGTCTCGGATACTCCGGTTGGATCACCAATCATCCCGGTGAAATCGCCGATGAGAAAGATCACCTGATGTCCGAGATCTTGAAAGTGTTTCAATTTATGGATCAGAACAGTATGCCCAAGATGAAGGTCCGGGGCAGTCGGATCAAACCCTGCCTTGACGCGTAATGGCCGTTTCTCGGCACGCGACCGCTTGAGCTTCGCTTCCAGCTCAGCCTGTTGAATCACCTCGACGGCCCCGCGCAGGATCAGGTCTAGTTGTTGTTGAACATCCATCATAGTTCGCGTTGTTTCGCTCCATGTGATCGAGATGCCGAGACGGTTACGAAGGACTTGATGCGGTCGAACTTCTTTGATCCAATGCCCTTAACCTCACGGAGATCTTCTATCGTACGAAAGCCTCCGGCAGACGTTCGAAAGGCGATCACACGTTGAGCCAACACCGCTCCGATTCCAGGCAACCCTTCAAGCTCCTCGGCACTTGCCTGGTTGAGATCGAGCAAGAGTTGACCTTGTTGTGTCACTCGTGTCTGGCTAGCAACTTGCTGGACCTGTGACGTCTGCTCAAGGAGAACAGGTGTACGCGGCAACGTCTCCACAAGCCTCTCATCCGTGACCGCAGCGATAGGATCTGTGGGCCGAGAACCCGCAATCGTCCAAAGACTGACCCCCATCGCGACGATGAGCAGACCCAAATTGAAGAACAGCGACTTCATCACTGCTCGGTCTTCGTAGGTAGGCAGGAACGTCTGAAACTCAGCCTTGGACGCGACATCAGCCTTTTTTCTGGCTGGCAAGAAAGGTTTCATACTGCGCGGCTGTCATCAACTCTTCGACTGCACCAGGCGCGACCAGATCGATCACGGCGATCCAGCCCTTGCCGTAGGGGTCGGAATTCATCACTTCGGGATGATCTTTCAGCTCGTTGTTGATCTCAATCACTGTTCCACTCACCGGCGTATAAATGGTCGAGGTCGTTTTCGTCGATTCCACTTCCCCGATCTGCTGACCGACCGTGACCGCTGTGCCCACCTTCGGCAGATCCACAAACACAATATCGCCTAAGGCATCCTGTGCAAAGTCACTGATACCCACAGTCGCCCGTTTCCCATTCAGACGAACCCACTCGTGCTCTGTGTGAAATTTTAAATCGGATGGAATCATGTCGGCTCCCTTTAGAAGAACGATGCAGTTGAGGAAAGGTCTCACACTGGCCGGATGCCTCGGTCATCCTCGTGCATCCGCCCTACTCTTTCAACTTTTTCAGGATGGTAGTTTGGCCCGGCTGACATTGTCAAGGAACGATCTGGGCGAGCCAAAGGCGGAGGTTCGCGGCTGCGGTAGCCGGAGTCTGTTCAACTTTTGAAGGGGCCTAGACCAAGAAAGGAGAGAGGAACAGCACCACCACTGCTCCTCTCTCGCATGAACAGATCCAGAAAGGCCGAACGATCAGGCCTGTGAGTAGGCACGCTTCACTGGAAGACTTCCATACCAGGGAAGAAATAACCGATCTCGAATTGCGCGGTTTCCGGCGAATCGGAGCCATGAACAGCATTGAACTCGATATTCGTGCCATGCGCTTTCCGAATGGTCCCGGCATCGGCTTTTGCCGGGTCCGTCGCGCCCATTAAGTCGCGGTTCTTCTTGATGGCGTTGTCGCCCTGCAGCACCAACACCACGGCAGGGCCTGAGGACATAAAATCGCAAAGACTTCCGAAGAACGGTCGTGCTTTATGTACGGCATAAAAGCCTTCCGCAACCGACTTCGACATGCGGAGCATTTTGATCGCGACAGGCTTCAGCCCTGCCTGCTCATATCGATGGACGATATCACCTATAGCTTGTTTCTTCACGGCATCAGGCTTGATGATGGCCAACGTTCGTTCGCTCATGATATCTACAATTCCTCCAGACGGTTAAGATAGCCAATGATAAACGGCGCTCATTATAGGGATGGCCTCTCTGGCCTTGCAAGCATTCAACGGGACAACAATGAGGTCTCATCCATCCTCCCTCGGCTCACACTCGACGCTCAATGACGACCATCATACGAAAAGCAAGAAACCGGCCCAACCGCTCCAGTTGATGCTCCAACCGGAGCATCGGTGTCAACAACCACTGCGGTAACAGGGAAGGATGGTCGAAGCCTCCACTCAGCGGGTACGCGGCGCAGGCCAGTCGCCGCAGATGTTGGATGGAAAATCCCGGATAGCGGCTCCGGAAGCCGGCCTGATTACGTTCGAACAAGATCGTCGCAACCGCTTGATTGGCATCGAACGGTCGGCGGCTGGCCTGAAGCGGCTTGAGAAGGAGCGGATCCTCCGTACAATCCACCGGCTCCGGATGGAGCCACCGATAAATCGGCCATGAGAGCCATGAGACGTAGGGATCCATGACGATAATCCGACCGCCCACCCGGAGAGTTCGCTGGGCTTCGTCGAAAAAGAGTGCCACGTTTTCGATATGATGCAAGCAGTCGAAGAGCACCAAATTCGCCAGCGACTCAGACCGAAACGGGAGGTGTTGCCCATCCGCGACTAGATTCAACCACGGCACTACCACCACGTCCGTACAGTAGGCTCCCGGTAGATGCTCTTTTAGATTGCCGGTTCCACCGCCAAGCTCTACCGTCGGACCAGGTACCAACCACGCCACCATCGCCCGATACCAATCTGCATACAACTGACGGAGGACAGGCTTCTGTTCCCAAACGGCGCGATGGCGATGCATGACCTCATGAGACATCACACGGCCTTCAGGCGGAAGAACCCGTACACCGTCATTTTCAGCAACAGCCACCCGTGGGCAAATCGCTGGATGTTCGTGGTGCCGTAGGATCGCGCGTGATATCGAACGGGGATCTCGAGAATATGCAGGTTCAATTTCGACGCTCCGAACAACAAGTCGAAATCGCCGAAGGGGTCGAACTCACCAAAATATTGCCGATTGGCGGCCAGTCGTTGATAGTCGAGTCGAAACAAGACTTTCGTCCCGCAGAGCGTGTCTTTAATCCGCTGGTTCAACAGCCACGAGAAGGCGAGGCCAAAGAACTTGTTCCCCATCAGATTAAGGAGACGCATCGCCTGCGCCTCCATGGGGTAGACGAGGCGGCAGCCATTGATGAACTCGCCTTTTCCGCTCGCAATGGCCTCATAGAACTTCGGGAGGGATTCGGGCGGTACCGTCAGATCCGCATCCAGGATCATCAGCACATCGCCCGTCGCCTCCTCAAAACCTTTGCGCACCGCATCCCCCTTCCCTTTTCCGTCTTGCACCAGAAGTTTGATGTTCTTGCCCGGGTAGAACGCCATCACGCGACGAATCTCCTCCTGCGTCCCATCGCTCGAATGCCCGTCGACAAAAATGATCTCTTGCCGGCCACCGAACCGAGGGATCCGCCTCAGCGCGGCATCGATGTTGCCTCGTTCGTTCCGGCAAGGGACGACGACCGTCGTCGAGTACGGACGCTCCGGCCGTCGCAACCGAGGTCGTGCCACCACATAGTGAGAGAGACACAGCGCTCGAAGACCCGGAAGATGAGCGACAACATGGTTGAAGAACGCGGAAAGAACAGGAATTCGTTTCGGCAATAACAGCCGTCGTTCCACCTTCACCACATCGAAATCGGACAAATGCAGAAGATTGGCGATATCGGTCGGTGAAAGCCAGCTCTGCTCGGGTTGCGGCATCTTCAAACCCAACTTCTCGGAGAGCCGAAGAATCGGTTCCCACAGATAGTTGTAGTACGACACGATGATCCTCGTCTGCGGCGTACAGGCGTGGCGGAGCCGTTTCAGGGCAGCCTCTACATCAAGCAAATGGCCGACCACGTCGGCCAGAATAATGACGTCGAAGTTCTCGTCGAGATCCAGCGTTTCCACATCCCCGACACGAAATTCCAAGGCAGGATGTCGCCGAGTCGCTTCCTGCACCATCTCCGGACTCAAGTCGATACCCACTCCGCGAAGGGGTTTCACGGCGGCCAACAGATTGCCCAGCCCAGACCCGATCTCCAACACACGCAACCCTTCGGGTACCAGAAACTTGTAGTAGCGGGCCTGATCTTCGTAGTAGGCACCGGCGTTGCGTTCCCAGGAGGCACGCCGACCGGCATAGGCATCGAAATGATCGCGGATCGCCTGCTTCTTGGCATCCAGCTTAGGGCGGCGGGCTAGATGAAAGGGGTCGCGGGACTCGGCAGAATCCAAGTCCTCCAAGTCAGGAGAAGAGAACAGCTTGTACAGTCGTGCCGGTTCCATACACAGCTATCCCGGAGATACCATGGGGTCACAGTATCACCAGGATCAAGATTTGGCACGGCTTGCGCAGAAATCAGCCGGATAGATCAGTTCAGGGACATGGCAGCTGCATAAGGTGGTTGCAAGGACGGCAAAGGGATTGGACGTGCGCCATCATCGATCACAGTCCAGACCATATTGCTTCTGAATCTTCTGCGCCACGTCGGGTGGCTCTTTCGTGAGGAGGGCACAGGTGGTGAAATTCCCGACCACCTTCTTCTGGCTCTTATCAATATACGTCCAATCCACGATTTCGCTCTTGGCGAAGGAGTAGGATTGTCCCTTTTTGACTGATCGGATCATCGGAACATTATCGATCCGACCGGACCACATCTCCCCTTGGGTTTTTAAGTTTGAGAGCCACAAATACTCCAGACTGTCTCCTTCTCGAACTCTCACCTTGACCGAATAGTATTCGGTCTCCGGCGGTGGAGACCCAGCCTTTCGAAGAAAATCGTCTAAACCCGTCCGCGCACGTTCCATCGCCTTTTGCATTGCCGGCTCCTCGTCGCTCATCTCGACCGCACTGTCCTTTTTAGCTTTGTCTGTGAATGATTGGGATAGTGCTAGCGCGGGGGCAAACATGAAAACCACCAGGACGGCAACCGGCATGCTATGGCGTCGCATACAAACCTCCCACTGATGAAGAAGCGCCTTCGATTACGAGAGCGTACATATGCACCGCCATCTTGATCTTGTACTTATCACAATGCAAGATCATTCAAGCATCCAGTGCGTCGCATGAGAGATCGCGATGTCGCTGGTCTGACCCTCTAAGAAGAAGGATTCGACTCCTTTCTGTTACTCTAAAGAACATGTCGCCTCGTCGCCATACCCGCACTCCCCGTTCTCGCTCCTCACGCTCCCGTACCCGCCATCCCGCCAGCCGACTCCGACGTTTCACACAGCGGCGATGGGATGAGCTGAGGCTGTTTATCCGCGTCGTCCGAAAGGCTCCGTCTACGGTACAGTTGGGAATCTGCCTTACCATTTTTGTCATTGTGTCGCTCACCGTCAACTGGGTCTATCATGCGTTTTACAAGCCCACAGAATTATTTTTCCCGGTGGAGAAGGCGCTTCACAAAAGCCCACGCGAAACATGGCGGGAATATGGTGCACTCTTCGACAAACATTCCACATCCACCATTACGTCTGAATTGCTGGCGGCTCTGGCTCAAGCCGAAGGATCAGGGAATCCAGTGGCGCGAACCTATTGGCGTTGGCAACTTGTCTCCTGGAATCCCTTGGAGTGGTACCAACCTGCCTCAACGGCCGTCGGCATGTTTCAGATCACGAATGGCACCTTTCAAGAAGGCAAGCGCTACTGCATCCACAATCACCAGGTCGTCGAAGTTGGCCCATGGTATGATTTTGAGTCTTGCTGGTTCAACAGCCTCTACTCACGAGTGGTCCCGAGCCACGCGATTGAGTTGACCGCTGTACATCTCGACCGATATGTGAGCAGGGCCATCGGAAACCAGCCGGCCACTCCCAAGCAGAAGCAGGATCTCGCCGCTGTGATCCACCTCTGTGGCGCAGGAGTTGGGCGTGACTATGTACGGCGTAACTATCGTTTCGGTGTCCACCAGCGGTGCGGCGACCATGATGTACAGACGTACCTGAGGAAAATCCAAACACTCACGCAGCAGTTCGCATTTCTCAAGACACAATGACCGGCTGCATGTCAGGCCCGGCCTCATTGACAGTCGCCACTTTCTCTCCTATATCCTCGATGAACGACTTTAACCGCGCATGACCGATCAGAACCTTTCACCGCCGCTTCTTTCCGGTCCACCAGTCTCACGCTGGTGGGGATGCTTCCCGGAACTTCGTCGAGACACGCTCGGGTTTCTCATACGATGTCAGGCGTACGGCGATGTCGTCAAACTCCCGATGGGCCTTGTCCTCAATCTGCTCCTCAGGCAGCGTGACGCCGCCATATATGTGCTCAACCATCCCGCAGACGTCAAACACGTGCTGGTGACGAATCAAGAGAATTACCGGAAGGCCCCGGTTCCCCCGGTGGAATCGCGTATCTTCGGCCAGGGCGTACTCCACACGGAAGGCGAAACCCATCATCGTCAACGGAGGTTGTTGCTACCCTTCCTTCATGGAAACCACGTCACGGCCTATACCGGTCTCATCACAGGCAAGACTCGCGAACTCATGGAACGATGGCAAGATGGAACGACGGTGAATGTCGAACAGGACATGGCCCATCTCACCCTGTCGGTGATCTGGCGCCTGCTGTTCAGTCAAGACATGAGGTCCGAGAGCGACACCATCCGTGAAACCATTTCAGCCGGTCAAAGCCTCATCAAGCTCCAATATGATTCCCTCCTCGCAAGTGTCACCCCGCTCTGGGTTCCCATTCCACGACATCGTCGGTTCACCCGCGGCTTCCGCATGATAGAAGAGAGACTATTCCGGTTGATTCATGATCGACGGACGGCTTCTGAGCAACATGATGATGTGCTAGCTCTTTTGCTGAGCGCAATCGATGCAGAGGGTCGCCCGTTGAGCGATGAAGAAATTCGTGATGAACTGATCACGTTCTTGCTGGCCGGTCATGACACCACCGCCAATGCCCTCACCTGGACCTGGTTCCTCTTATCGCAATTTCGATCGGTACGGGAACGGTTGGCTCGGGAACTGAGGGAAGTCTTGGGGGATCGGCTACCTGACGCGGCAGATCTGCCACGCTTGCGGTACGTGAAGATGATCTGGGACGAGTCGCTGCGCCTCTACCCTCCGGCCTGGACTCTTCACACCCGCCTTGCCCATGCGCAGGATCGACTTCCATCCGGGGCAGTCCTTCCACCAGGGGCCTGGGTCTTCATCAGCCCATGGACTCTGCACCGCAATCCGCGGTGGTTCCCGGATCCTAATCGCTTTAATCCTGAGCGGTTTTCTGAGGAAGCCATCCGGACCCGCCCGCCATTCACTTACATCCCCTTCGGTGCCGGCGGACGTCGATGCCTTGGGGAGTCCTTCGCGGAGCTGGAAGGCCTCTTGATCCTGGCCACGGTTGCGTCGAAATTCAGTTTGCGCTTGGTCGAAGGACAGACAATCCAGCCGGATCCCGTCATGACCTTACGCCCAAATGGTCCAGTGCAGATGATCGTTCAGCGGGTCGGAATGACCGAACCGCATCCCATAGTAACCTAGACCAATCCCCTCACCTCCCCCGTGCTAGGCATCGGGGTGTTGATATGGTACAACCGCGTCCGATGGTGGTCGGCGTTCAAAGAGAGGTGCTGGCTTGATGAGGAATTCGGTTGTACCCACTGCTTGGTTCAGCTTAGGGATCGTCTCTTGCTTACTCTTGTTGTCAGGATGTCTCTCGCCGGTCACTCTGACTCGAGCCGTGATCGCCTATGACGATGCCATCACCGAATCGCAATCCAAGCAACTGCTTGTGAACATCGCGAGAGCGCAACACCATCAACCGATTCATTTTACCGGCGTGTCCAATGTCGCCGCGACGTTCGATTTTCGTTTCACGGCCGGCGCCACGCCGGCCCTTACCGGCGACGCCAGTCGCACGATCCTGCCCGTCATCGGGGGAAGCGTGGCTGAGA
>CAZAKX010000065.1:0-16834 GCA_964485915.1 uncultured Nitrospira sp.
CGGGAGCCGGTGCGCCTGGGGTCGTCAGGTAGCCGTTCACGAAGACGGAGTCTGCCGGATACAGAGCCAGGGGCTGGAGGCTACGCAGATTATGCTCACGGCCACCCGCGATGCGGATTTCTGTCCGGGGATGGAGGAACCGGAAGAGGCAGAGCACTTTTAGGCAGCGTTGCGGGGTCAGCTGGTCGCAATTTTCCAAGGGTGTGCCTGCGACAGGATGCAGGGTGTTCAGGGGAATGGAGTCCGGCTTGACGTCACGCAAGGCTGTTGCCAGCTCGATCAGGTCCTCGTCCGTTTCACCCATGCCAACGATCCCACCGGAGCAGATTTCCAAACCCGCCGCGCGCGCGTTCTTGATCGTCGCCAGTCGGTCTTGGAAGGTGTGGGTCGTACAAATTGATGCGTGGAAGGCTTCGCTGGTGTTCAGATTGTGGTTCACCCGATCGACGCCGGCGGCTTTCAGCCGCTTGGCTTGGGATTCGTTCATCAGGCCGAGTGAACAGCAGATCTGAATCGGAACCTCCTGTTTAATTGAGCGGACGGCTCCGGCGATTTCGTCGATTTCCCGATCCAACGGGCTGCGCCCGCTGATAACGATGCAATAGCGTTGGGCCTTGGAGGAGGCGGCTTGCCTGGCACCCTCGATCATTTGCTTCTGTGGGAGTAAGTTGTACCGTTCGATCGGTGCCGTTGAAATCGATGACTGTGAACAGTAGTGACAGTCTTCCTGGCAGGCCCCGCTTTTAGCATTCTGCAGCATCTGCAGACGGACTGTATACCCGAAATATTTGGAACGTACTTGGAAGGCTGCGTGGAGCAATGCGAGTAGATCGTCATTTGGTGTATTCAGAACGGAATGGCATTCTGCTCTCGTAAGGGGTTCGTCGTGAAGCGCCTTGTCGGCCAACGTCATGTAACTCATGGAGTCCTCAAAAAATTACGATGTGGTGATGATCCGCTGAATTTCTGATCTGTTGAATCGAGGGGGAGAAGGCCCACACTCGTCATGCCAAACCATCAGCGGGTGCCGGCGAAAACCTACACGGTTTCAAACGGAGAAGCAATGCCTTGATAGGGAACGGATGGAACAGATGAAGGCTCGCCGTCCGGCCGGTTTCCGACTTGGCCCGCCTCAAGCCAGGGGAGAGCGGTGAGCGTGTTCCACTTGGCACAGCGGCGGCATCGGCCCGTCCATTCGACCGACTCCTGCTGACACTGGGTGCAGATATAGGGGACCACGACCCGTTTCTTGAAACCGAGGGCCTTCTTCAATTCGACAATGGCTTCCTCGAAATGTTGCTTGCGCAAATAAAGGTTGGCCATGATCTTGTGGTAATCCAACAGGTGATCCTGGGGACCCTCAATCGTCGAAAGCAGGTCGAAGGCCTCGTCCACCATTTCCAGTCGATAGTAGAGTTTGCCCAAATAGAACTGCAGGACTGGATTCTGCGGATTGTGCTGCAACGCCTCCTGATAGACACGGATGATTTCGCTGGGTTCGCCTTGTTCTAAGAACAGCTCTTCCAGTCGATGCAGAATGATGACGCTTCGTGTCCGCGAATAGACTTTCTTGAGGATTTCGACGGCGTCTTTTGTCTTTCCTTCATGGATCAGGATTTCGCCCAGCCCGATATAGGCGGGAAGAAAACTACGATCCTTCTTGATAGCGCCTCTGAAGTATCGTCTGGCCTTGTCAGGGTGCCCCCGTTCCAGCAGTTGCCGTCCAACTTCATACATGCATCCCACCAACAGCGCGGCTTCCGGTGGTTTTTCGGCAGCGGGAAGATTGGCTTTGAGCAAACGATGCTGAATTTCGAGGGCTTCGCCCCACCGCTCCATACGGATGTTCAGATCTCGCTTTCGGATCAGCGCCGTCAAGTTGTCGGGTTCGATCTTGAGAATCTTTTGCAGGGCCTGGAGCGCTTCCTCATACCGTTTGGCATCC
Source organism: uncultured Nitrospira sp. (assembly GCA_964485915.1). GTDB lineage: Bacteria > Nitrospirota > Nitrospiria > Nitrospirales > Nitrospiraceae > Nitrospira_D. Next base: position 1,946 of record CAZAKX010000065.1, read on the forward strand.
TCCAAATCCTTGGCGAGTTCAAGCAGCACCTCGATGTTTCGATCGTCGACGCGGTGTGCGTGTTGATGGAGTCGAACGGCTTCGGGAAAATTGCGCTCGGAACGATAGATATTCCCCAACCACAGGAGTGAATCAACGCGATTGGGGTCGATGGCCAAGGCTTTTTCAAAGAGGGTGATCGCCTCCAAGGTCCGCTTCGACATGAACGCATGGGTTCCGTCTCGATGGAGCGAATCGACCTTCTCCTTTCGACGGACCAGACGGTTGCTCCGCCAGTTCAAGATGAGGTGCGCGGTTTGTTGCAACCCGACGGCGAACGTGGCGAGGACGGCTCCAAATGCCATGGAAATCAGCATGAGGGTGACCGGACTGAGTTCAAACTCTGCACCGGGGCTGGTGTGGATCACAACGAACCCGGGGTTGAGTTCACGGAAGTAACTGTAGAGGAACAGCCCGGCGCTGATGAGGAAAATGCTGATCAACAGCTTGAACATCGCCTACACCGTCTTTTGTGGGCTTGTCTTCCGGACGAGGCGTCGTTTCGGCAGGACGGTCGGCGTCGACGATTCGTCAGGAATAGGAACTCGCCGTGCGTCGCTCCACAGACGTTCGAGCGCATAATGCGACCGGGAGTCCTCTCTCATGACATGGGCAACGACATCGCCAAAGTCAATCAGGACCCACTGGCCTGATGCAGTCCCTTCGATGCTCAGCGGCCGTTGGCCTACACGAGAGAGTTCGTCAACGATCGAGTCAGCGACTGCGCGAGTCTGTCTGTCGGATTCAGCCGAACCAATGACTAAATAGTCAGCGATCGACGTCAGAGGAGCAACGTGGAGGACTTGGACATCCAAGGCCTTTTTCTCGAGCATCGCCTTGGCTGCGGCGAGGGCGGTGGCCTTAGATGCGCGTGCGATTGCTGTCCTCCTGATAAAGACTATGTTGAAGTATATAAGATTCTACCGGGGGCGGCAACATATTTGCCAGCGGCAGTCCGTTCTGAACTCGCCGTCTGATTTCTGAAGCCGAGATCGGGCAGGGAGGGATGGACAAGCAGGTGATCCCTAAGGCCTCAGGGAGCACCATGTCAAACCTGTCAATGATACCGGCATCGAGCTGTCCTAGAGGCGCTGGATCTGGGTTTTTGAATAGGGATATCTCGGCAAGTGTTTTGAACGATCGTCCAGGGCGAGGCACGACCACGAAGTGGCACATCTTCAAGATCTCTTCGGGCGCTCTCCATGTCGGGAATTCGAGAAATGCATCAAGCCCGATGATAAAAAATAGCTCACAGGATGGGCTCCACTGCTCTCGTATTTCACGAATGGTGTCGACAGAGTACGATTTCCCTGTGCGATGGACTTCTATGGGCGATACAGTGAAAACTGAGGTGTCGGCGAGTGCGAGGCGCACCATCTCCAACCGTGCTGATGCGGGAGCGAGTGATTGCTTCTGTTTGTGGGGTGGGTGGCCGGTCGGGACGAAGAGAATGCGAGACAGCTTCATGCGTTCTCGCACGTCACGTGCAATTGCCAGGTGGCCGTAGTGAATGGGATTGAAGCTACCTCCGAATAGGCCGAGGCGTTCCGGAGGTGCGTCTTGTGCGACGGCGGTTGAGCGTTCAGTTGTGGGACGATCCATAACTCAAGACTTGGCACGCAAGACGCTAGAGAATGACGAGATTGTCTCGATGGATGACTTCCTCATACTCTTGAGGACCGAACTGTGCTTGAATAACCGCAGTTTTGAGACCTTTCATCCGGTGTAACGATTCAGACGAAAAGTTCACAAGGCCTCTTGCGAATTCCTTCCCGTCCGGTGTGAGGCAACTAACCGGATCGCCGGCCTCAAATAGACCGGTCACCTGGAGGATGCCAGACGCAAGGAGGCTCTTGCCTCGTGTAGTCAAGGCTTCAACCGCTCCCTGGTCAAGGTGTACTTGGCCACGGGAGCGCAGCGTGAAGGCGATCCAATGTTTGCGGCTATTCAACCGGCGCTCTTTTGCCAGAAAGAGGCTTCCGCCCGGTTTCCCTGTAAAAACTGTTGGCAGAAGTCCGGCTTGCTCGCCGTTGAGAATCAACGTCGGAATCCCATACTCTGCGACTTTCTTGGCTGCCCGTAACTTGGTGGCCATCCCTCCAGTGCCTTCAAACGTACTGGACATTCCTGCCAGCTGTTCGATGTCCGGAGTAATCTCAGGAACGAGTGGAATCAATGTGGCAGAGGGATTCTTGCGCGGATCGTCCGTGTACAACCCATCGACATCTGAAAGAATGACGAGCAAATCTGCATCGGCTAGATGTGCGACTTCGCTCGCGAGGGTGTCATTGTCTCCGACTCGAATCTCGTCGACTGCAACGGTATCATTTTCATTGATGATGGGGATGATGCCAAACCCGATCAGTGCTGAAAGGGTATGGCGCGCATTGAGAAAGCGACGGCGATCTGCGAGGTCGTGGTGCGTCAGGAGAATCTGTGCGACTTGAATCGACAGACGCTCGAAGGCTTTTTCATAGGCCCATATCAGTCGACTTTGTCCGACCGCTGCCGCGGCCTGTTTGACCGGAAGGTTTTTGGGATAGTCCTTCAGCTGCAACTTGCGGATACCTGAGACGATGGCACCGGATGAGACGACGAGAATCTCCCGGCCCTGTGTTCGGAGCGCGGCGATCTCATCCGCCAACCGTTCAATCTGGTCAGGACGGAGGCCCTCCGCCCGCGACGCGATCAGGCTGCTCCCGATCTTGATGACGATCCGTTTGGCCTCTGTTAAGAGCTCGTCTCGCATGGTATTTTTCGTAGCATATCAACTTGCTTTCCGACGTAGGTGATGAGGTCATTTAAGCCCTTGTTGGCGGCGGCAGAAATCGCCAAGCATGGGTAACCTTCACGCTGGCAATAGCTCTGCACCTCGGCAAGCCGTTCACTTGTACCGAGTAGATCGATCTTTGTGGCTACGACGGCAAATGGACGATGGGCAAGCGTTGGGTCGTAGGCTGCCAGTTCACGACGCAGCGTCTCAAAACTGGCGATCGGATCTTCAGTTGCCCACTCAGATACATCAATCAAGTGCAGTAAGAACGCGGTGCGTTGGATGTGGCGGAGGAACTGGACACCGAGACCCTTTCCTTCGTGGGCTCCTTCGATCAAACCTGGAATATCGGCCACGACGAAACTGCGATGGGATCCCCAGCGAACGACGCCAAGATTGGGAATGAGTGTAGTGAAGGGATAATCGGCAATTTTTGGTCGTGCCGCTGAAATCGCGGCAATAAGTGTTGACTTGCCGGCGTTTGGAAATCCGACGAGCCCGACGTCGGCCAGCAGTTTGAGTTCGAGCCGCAAGGTACGCTCTTCACCTGGCGTGCCGGGCGTGCATTTTGTCGGCACTCGATTGATGGACGTGGCGAAATTACTGTTTCCCTTCCCTCCACGGCCTCCATGCGCGATGACAGCGGTTTGACCATCTTCAATAAAGTCAGCAAGGATTTCCGTGGTCTGGCCATCAGAGACGATGGTGCCGATAGGGACGATAATGGTCATGTCTTCCCCGGAACGGCCTGTGCAATTTGAGCCCCCTCCGGCGCGTCCGTCCTGGGCCTCATACTGGTTTTGGTAGCGGAGATCGAGCAATGTCGTGAGTCGATGAGATGCGGTCATGATGATGTCGCCACCGTGACCGCCGTCACCGCCGTCCGGACCTCCACGTGGGACAAACATTTCCCTTCGGAAACTGCAGATGCCGTTTCCGCCGCGTCCGGCTCGGACGGTGATGCGAACTTCATCGATGAACATGCTGTGGCGCCATTCTGTGAACGGGTCAGTGATTAGGATCTGAAAATATACCCGACTCTGAGCTGAAGAAGCGGGGAGAATTTGTCCAGCCGGGACTGGGGCAGAGAAGTGGAAAGGGAGAATCAGGATTTGGCTGGGATAGGATACACGCTGACTCTTCGTCTGCCTCGTCCGCCTTCGAATTTGACTATGCCGCTCATTGTGGCAAATAGCGTATGATCCCGTCCGAGGTCCACATTGAATCCGGGGAAAAATTTGGTGCCGCGCTGACGGACGATGATACTACCGGCCGTTACTGTCTGTCCGCCATAGGCTTTCACGCCTAGATACTGTGGATTACTGTCGCGTCCATTACGTGATGATCCGCCACCCTTGTTTGTTGCCATGGTAAGTCCTCTTAGTCCCCGTTAAGCCGACGCGATATTAGTAATGAGCAGCTTGGTGAATCCTTGTCGGTGTCCGCGGGTACGGCGGTAATTCTTGCGGCGTTTCTTCTTGAACACGGTGATCGAGCGAGTCCGCCCGTGTCGTATAATTTCAGCTGTAACCTTCGCGCCACCAATAAGTGGTTGTCCAATCACGACACCGGCTTCGCCATGCACGAGACGGACTTGGTTGAGCTCGATCTGAGCTCCCACGTCTCCCGGCAAGCTTGCAACCTGAATCGTAGCACCGGCCTCGACCCGATATTGCTTCCCACCTGTTTCAACGATCGCGTACATATCTCTTCTCCGAAATTAAAGAACGGTTCATTTAACATGTGGCGATGCGGACTGTCAAGCCAAACGAGGAGCGCCTGTGGCCCAAGGGGACACAGGCCCCCTCTATTGGAGGGCTAGGATGGAACGATCTGCGACGCGTATGCTGAGCGCCACCAAGTCAGTAGTGATGAGAAACATTCGTGCTACGGAATTGGGAGATGGAAGGAGGAACATGCCCCACGCCACTAAGTTCGTGATCCGCACCTACCACCGGATTCCGGTCCGTTGTGTCATGTACTACTTGGGTGGAGATTTTCTTGGAAAAGGAACGGTGATGAATCTCTGCCGGAACGGGTTCCGGGTGCTGGGGGATCATCAAGTCGTACCTGGGATGGAACTGGTGGTTCGCATTACCCTGCCAGACAAGGATGAGCCGGTGGAAATCCAGCGGGTTGTAGTTCGGTGGGTACGGGGGCTCCTGTTTGGCGCCAAAGTAGTGACGATGAGCCCAGATGGTGATGATCGAATCGGAGCATTTCTAAGTTCTCGCCTCCGCGCCTACTGTACGTCTTCGTAGACTCACGACTGGTTCGTTTGCTTGACCCCTGAGTACCCTCACGCTATATTCCACTCGTCTCACGTACGTGCAACGGTCATCATTCTGCTCGGAGATTGCCTCCAATGCTTGAACCGGTTGAGAAAATCTGGATGGATGGGAAGTTTGTGGCCTGGGAGGAGGCTAACGTCCATATTCTTACGCACTCGCTTCATTACGGCCTGGCTGCGTTTGAAGGTCTCCGGTGTTATAAGGGGAAATCAGGATCCGCCATCTTTCGGCTTCAGGAGCATGTCGATCGACTGTTCGATTCGGCGCACATCGGGATGATGGTCATGCCGTTTGACAGGAAACAGATCACCGATGCCATTGTGGAAACCGTTCGCATCAATCGCCTTGACGCCTGTTATATTCGCCCATTGGTCTACATCGGATATGGTGCGATGGGTGTGCATCCAGGAGGGAATCCCATTCGGGTTGCCATCGCCGCTTGGAAGTGGGGAGCGTATTTAGGAGACGACGCGCTGGCCAATGGGATGCGCGCCTGTATCTCTTCCTTCACGCGACATCATGTGAATGTGTCCATGACGAGAGGGAAAATATCCGGCTATTATGTGAATTCGATTATGGCGAAGCAACAAGCCAAAGCTGATGGATACGACGAAGCGATTCTTCTTGATCCGGAGGGGTATGTGGCCGAGGGAACGGGTGAGAACGTGTTCATGATTCGTCGAGGTGTGCTCAAGACGACGCCGTTGACCTCAGTGCTTGAAGGGATTACGAGAAGCTCTGTCATGCAATTGGCTCAAGAACGAAATATCACCGTGGTCGAGGAACGGTTCACACGGGATGAAATGTATATTGCCGACGAGGTATTCGTGACGGGAACGGCTGCGGAGCTGACCCCGGTCCGAGATATCGACAATCGCCGAATCGGAAACGGCACCCCGGGGCCGATTACGCGCACCCTTCAAAATGCCTTCTTTTCAATCGTGCGTGGTGAAGATCGTACGCACGAGTCTTGGTTGACTCGGATCTAATCGAAGATACAACTGTACAGCAGTGGTCGAATGGACGGTTCCAGCGGGACGGGCACCGGCCTGCGAGGCCGGCGAAGCCTAGGGGCTTGACTGGATCAGTGGCTACCCTCGGAAGTCTCCCCTGCAGGGTGTGTGTTCTCTAAGGGCTGAGCAGGAGGGGCAGCCGCGGGAGCTGCGGGTTCGCTCTTGGGTTGCATGTCGATGACGGTCGAGGAGAAGTTTCGTTGTTTCGCTAAAATCGCCAAACTGAATGAGGTCACCATGAAGATCGCCGCGACGACCACCGTCAGTTTGCTCAAAAAGTTGGCCGGGCCACGGCTCCCGAACACCGTTTGGCTGGATCCGCCAAAAGAGGCACCGATTTCTGCTCCTTTCCCTGATTGGAGAAGAATCGCTCCGATCATCAGAAAACAGACAAAGACGTGAATGACGACGATCAGCGTATACATCATGAAATCTTAGACTCCGATTGATCGAGCGGCTGAAGCAGCGCTCGCGATTGTAGCAAAGGAATCGACCTGGAGACAAGCGCCTCCAATCAGTGCGCCGTCCACCTGGTTCGAAGCGAGCAGAGAGTCGATGTTGTGAGGCGTGACGCTCCCGCCATACAGAATCCTGGTGGAATCGGCGACAGCGGGAGAGATTGTGGCGGCAAGGACCTGCCGAATCGTTTGGTGGGCGGCCACGGCTTGCTCTGCTGTTGCAGACGTTCCGGTGCCGATCGCCCATACCGGTTCATAGGCGACCGTGATTCCGTTCAACGCCTCGGGGGTGAAGCCGGACAGGCTCTCGCGCAATTGTTGGGTGAGCACGTCATCCGTTGTCCCGTTCTTTCGTTGTTCCAGTGATTCGCCTATGCAGAGGATCGGGTGAAGGCTGTGTTGGAGCGCCGCCCGGATTTTCTTCCGGATCCCGTCGTTTTGTTCGCCGAAGAGCGTTCGTCGTTCTGAATGACCAAGGATGACATATCGACACCCGAGGTCTACGAGCATCGGTGCCGAAACTTCGCCTGTGTAGGCACCCTGGTCTTCCCAGAACATATCTTGTGCTCCGAGCTGCAGGCGAGAGGCAGGGGCTAGCGCCGTGCGGACCGCTTGCAGGGCAGTGAATGGGGGAGCCACAACAAGCTCAATGTGCGACGGGAGGCCACGAAGGCGTTCAATCAACTCACGGATGAAGGGCGCCGCGTCGGATGCGGTCTTGTTCATTTTCCAATTGCCGACGATCAGGACTGTGCGCACGGTATTTCCTGGACTATGGTTATTGTTGCGAAATGGTGATCAGGTTGAGCGGTCAGGTAGGGCCGCAAGGCCGGGAAGTGTTTTCCCTTCGAGTAATTCCAGGGCGGCGCCACCCCCGGTCGAAATGAACGACATGCTTTCCGATACGCCGGCTCGATGAACGGCCAGAGCCGTCTCGCCGCCGCCGACAATCGTGAGGGCATAGGCATCGGCTATCGCATGGGCCATCGCAAAGGTGCCTCTGGCATAAGCATCGATTTCAAATACGCCCATCGGTCCGTTCCACAGGATGGTTTTGGCATTTTGGACCGCTTCATTGAACAGCTTGACGGAGGCCGGACCAATATCTAAGGCGTACCAACCTTTGGGAATCTCTTGGACGGGAACGATCTTTGTTTCCGCGCCTACCTCTCGGCTGGCCGCTACCACACAATCGACGGGGAGGTAAAATTTGACTCCGCGTGAGAGGGCATGGTCTTCGATTCCTCGCGCGAAATCCAGCATGTCCATTTCAACGAGTGAATTTCCGATCTCCATGCCTTTGGCCTTCAAGAAGGTAAACGCCATACCGCCGCCGATGATGACCTTGTCAACCTTCTTTCCCAGGTTTTCAATGACGCCGATCTTTCCGGACACCTTGGCGCCACCCAGGACAGCGGCAAACGGACGCACGGGATTGGCAACCGCACCCTCAAGATATTCGATTTCTTTTTTCAGCAGGGCCCCGGCTGCCGAATCTTTGATGTACTTGGTGATCCCAACAGTAGAAGCATGGGCTCGATGGGCCGCGCCGAATGCGTCATTAATGAAGACATCACCCAGGGAGGCGAGGGCCTTGGCGAAGGTGTCATCGTTTTTTTCTTCGCCGGCGTGAAAACGCAGATTCTCCAGCAGGAGCACGTCTCCGTCTTTCATCTTGCCGACCAGCTTTTCAACAGCCGGGCCCATACAGTCAGGAGCAAAGGTTACGTCTTTTCCTAACAGCCGTCCCAGACGTTTGGCGACAGGGGCTAAGCTATATTTGGGGTCGAACGCACCCTTTGGGCGGCCAAGATGCGAGCAAAGGATGACTTTGGCGCCCTCATCGACGACACGATTGATAGTGGGCAGAGTAGAGCGGATGCGGGTGTCATCGGTAATCTGCAGCGATTCATCGAGCGGGACGTTGAAATCAGCCCGGATGATGACCCGCCTACCACGAAGTTGCACATCATCAATCGTTTGTTTGTGCAAGTTCACGCGCACTCCTTCCAGACAAGATCGGAATACGAGTCAATGGATGGGGCAGCTGTGAATGAATCCCGCTGAATCATCCCGTCACAGTCGTTCAATGAGTAGCTATTTCCCAGCCAGGACTTTAACCAGGTCGCGGATTCGGCAGGAATAGCCCCATTCGTTGTCGTACCAGGCCGTTACCTTGACGAGACGCTTGTCTACGACGTTGGTCAACGGGGCATCGACAGTAGCCGAGTGAGCGTCACCTTTTTGGTCGATTGAGACGAGGGGCTCTTCGGAGTACTTGAGAATGCCTTTGAGCGGACCGTCCGCGGCCTTCTTGAACGCTGCATTGACGGACGCAATATCACAATCCTTCTCGGTTTCGACGGTAAGGTCAACGAGAGACACGTTCGGTGTCGGCACTCGTATCGCGAGCCCATCCAGTTTGCCTTTGAGCTCGGGAATCACAAGATGGAGCGCTTTCGCTGCACCGGTGCTTGTCGGGATCATCGACATTCCAGCGGCGCGGGCACGCCGAAGGTCCTTGTGTGGAAGGTCCAATAGCTGCTGATCATTCGTGTAGGAATGGATGGTGGTCATGACCCCGTGCTTAATCCCGAATGTTTCCAACAACACCTTCGCCACGGGCGCGAGACAGTTGGTCGTGCAGGAGGCGTTGGACACAATGTGGTGTAATTTCGGATCGAACTTGTCATCATTCACGCCGAGCACAATGGTCACATCCGGATCTTTCGCCGGTGCGGAAATGATCACATGCTTAGCGCCGGCAGACAAATGTTTGCCAGCTGATTCACGGTCGGTGAATCGACCCGTTGATTCAATGACCACATCGACGTTCAGCGCTTTCCACGGCAGTTCTTTGGGGTCTTTGACCGCAAGGACCGTGATGGGCTTCCCATCGACGAGGATCTGATCTTCTTTGGCTTCGACATTGGCCGGCAGCGTGCCATGGACCGAGTCGTACTTAAGCAAGTATGCGAGTGTCTTTGCGTCTGTGAGATCGTTGATAGCGACGATCTGGAGATCCTGATCACCCATCGAAGCGCGGAACACATTGCGCCCGATGCGTCCAAATCCATTGATTCCAACACGAATGGCCATGGTGTAATCCTCTACATACAACTATGATTGTTTGGTACGAGTTGAGTGGTCCAGCACGAAGGTTGATAGTATCGATGCCGTCTCCTTGTTGTCAAGGCACAGAAAGTGCCCCACCGGCATCTCCACCCCACGCAACCGAACCGGAGTTCCCGCTTCCAGCGGTGCTGGATCTTGTTTCTCCTCCGGTCGCTTCGTTAGAGTTCGGAATGCCATTAGAGGACAGAGTCCCACATGAGCAAGACGATATCTGAACAGGCAGCGCAGGCTGTGGAATGGCCTCGGCTATTGGAGTGCCTCTCGCAACACGCCCAGTCGTCGATAGGAGTCGTTCGATGTCGAACCCTCGCTCTGTCGGGCGAACTGGCGAGTGCGTCTCGGCGGCAACAAGAGACGACAGAAATGGTGAGCTTGCTGGAGGGGGCTGATCACGTGCCCGCGCTGTCTTTTCCCGATATTCGGGAACAGCTCATTCGGTCGACAAAGGGAGGGGTACTTGAGGCCGGTGAGTTACGAGACTGCGCAGTCGTCCTGACCGTGATGGCGGAGGTAGAGCGATATGCGGAGTCTCATTCAGGCGAGATTCACGCCCTCATGCGACTCTTGGAACCCCTTCAGGTCACCAAGAGCCTCAAAGGAGTCCTTAGGGCCATTGAGGGTGCAATTCAATCAGACGGCTCCATGAAAGACACGGCTTCGCCTGAGTTACGGCGCCTCACCCATCACGCACAGGAATTGAAACATACGATACGGGAAAAACTTGAGCAGATCTTGCATTCCAAGAGGTATGAGGACGTGCTTCAAGAATCGTATTTCGCACAGCGAGAAGGCCGGTACGTGGTGCCGGTCAAAACGGACATGCAAGGGAGGATGCCCGGGATCGTCCACGATGTATCGGCGAGCGGAGCCACCATCTTTCTCGAGCCGCGTGAATTGGTCGAACTGAACAATTCCATCAAAGTGGCAGATCTGGAAGTGGAACGGGAAGTGCAGCGTATCTTGCGGGAGCTCACCAGTGTAGTGGCCTCCAGAGCTGAGGACATCAGCCGAGGGATCGAGGTGTTGGTCGAATGCGATGTCGTCAGAGCCAAGGCCGAAATGAGTCGGCGGCTGAAATGCAGCCCCGTCGTCTTGAATGAGAAGGGGCGTGTCCTGCTCAAACAGGCACGGCATCCACTGTTGCTGATCGCGAAAGATCATGTTCTGGCGAATGACATTCACATGGATGAAACAGTCCGTGTCCTCGTGATCTCCGGGCCGAATACGGGAGGGAAAACCGTCACGCTCAAGATCGTCGGGCTGTTTGCGCTGATGGTCCGGGCCGGCCTACATCTTCCCTGTGCTCCGGAATCCGAGATGGCGATTTTCCCGGACCTCTATGCCGATATCGGTGATGCCCAGGACTTGAGCCGCGATCTATCCAGTTTTTCCGCGCATATGACACAGATGATCCTCCTTCTCTCCGAGAGCGCGACAGGTCCGACTCCGAGTGACACGTTCGCCTCGCACTCGCTTGTGCTCCTCGATGAACCGGTGACCTCAACTGACCCACAGGAAGGAGCAGCGCTGGCCGAGGCGCTTTTGTGTCGATTGGCTGAGCTGAACATGAAGGTAGTGGCGACGACGCATTACGGTGCGCTCAAAGAATTGGCACAGACGACTCCTGGTTTTGCCAATGCCAGCGTGGAATTCGACGTCGAGCGCCTTGCGCCGACCTATCGATTGTTCATGGGAATCCCCGGCGGTTCATCGGCCTTGGAGATTGCCGGTCGTCTCGGTATGGATCCCAGCATTGTCAACGATGCAAGAAAGCGGTTGCGTCGCGAGGATCAACGGCTTGATGAGTTGATGGCCGATTTACAGCGAAAGCAACACCAGTTCATAGAGGATGGCGAAAAGGCGCGACAGGCCAGGCAAGAAGCCGAGCAAGCGGCTCGCGACGCACAGGCGATTCGCGCACAGCTTGAAGAGGCTCAACAGGAAGCCCGACGAGGCCTCAAGAAAAAACTCGGTGAGCAATTTCAACGGGCACGGGCCGAAGTTCAGGCCACCGTTGATTCCTTGAAGCGTGACCAGAAGCTCATCAAGGCCAAGGAGACGAAAGAGCGGCTGCAGGAGTTGGAGGCCAAAACCAGACAGGCGCTTGTGCCAGCTACTCCGTCAATTCCGCTTGAGCAGCTCGGTATCGGCGACACTGTGGAAATTAGCGGGTTGGGCATGACGGGGAATTTGTTGGAAGCACCACAAGGGAAAAAACGTGTCCGCGTCAAGGTCGGGGAGGGTGAATTGCTGGCGACCGTCTCGAATCTAGTCGGGCTTGCACGTGGGCCAGATGCATCGACTCCAACGGTCGAGCCATCAACGCCCCCGCGCCGGTTCTCGGTAGGCGGTGGATTGGGGCTGGATGAACAGACCGTCGTAGACGTACGAGGCCAGGCCGCAGACGAAGCACTCGATCAGGTCGTCGCCGCGCTCGATCGGGCGACTTTGGACGGGGCGTCATTCCTCCGCATCATTCACGGCCATGGAACAGGCCGACTCAAATCCGTCTTGCGTGACTATCTCAAAGATTCGCCCTATGTGGCAGAGTTTCGCCCTGGCGATCGAGCTGAGGGAGGGGATGGCGTGACAGTGGTGAAGGTGCGGTGACCGTGAGTGAGGTTTTGTCGTTAGCAGAGGGAGCGTTCCTCAAAATATTCCTCTACGTGCCGTATCGTTTCTGATTCACCACGGTATCTGATTAGATTCTGGATCTGATTCAACTCTCAATCCGTTCCATACCCTCTTGTATTGCATTAAATCATGTAACTGCCAGTTCTTGCTGGGGTTTCTGTGTATTGGAGTAGTAGTAGTCTTAGGTGGTATCGAGTTTGCGTAAGGCTACATGTCGCAGTACTCACAACGAGGGTGAGTGCCGCACGATGGAGCTTTTTCACTAAACTAGGTCATGGAGGTTCTACCTAACCAACGGTTGAAAGGAGGTTCGTCATGCGTCGATCAACATCAAACCAAAGCCAGGCCATGAAGACGTCAGACATGAAGCGTCTCAGACAGTTGGAGCAGGAGAACAGCCTGCTCAGGATTCTGTATGCCGATTTGCTGCAGAAGTTTTCGTCGATGAAGGACGGTCTCGTCAGACATGCGAGACTCTGCTAAGCGGCGTTGAGGAGGTGTCACAGTAGAGATCTCTCTCTCGATTGTCTCCAGCTGTCTGAAAGGTGCATGGGAATGCACAAGCATCTACTGAATGTGGTGTTTTGCCATGCGGTATCGCAGGGTATTGCGTGTCATTTTGAGGAGTCGGCTGGCTTCCGAGACGTTGCCCGAGGTCTTTTGTAACGCTTCTTCGAGCATCTTTTTTTCTATTTCTTGAAACGACAGCCCAAAAGCCAGTAAGGATGGCTTGGGCGCAGGGTCCTGATGATTGCTCAAAGAAGGAGACTTCACGGATGTCGGCAAATGATGTGGCTGGATCACGTCTTCTTTGCACGTGATCGTGAGCCATTCGACGACATTGTGTAGTTCCCGGACGTTACCGGGCCAATCGTGATCCCGCAGAGCGGCAAGGGCCGACGGCGCGATAGCCTTGATACGGCATCCGCGTTCCTTTCTCACGCGTTCCAAAAAAATCAATAGAATCGGTTCAATGTCATCGAGCCGTTCGCGCAACGGTGGAATACGCAATTGATACACGTTCAGCCGGTAGTAGAGATCGAGGCGAAACCGGCCGGCCTTGATCTGGGCCAGCAGGTCCTCGTTGGTGGCGGCGATGATACGGATATTTATTTTATGGCTTCGCGTATCGCCTAAGGGGTCGATGGTGTGGTTTTCCAGCACACGCAGAAGTTTGGCCTGAGCCGTCGAGCTCATTTCGCCGATTTCGTCGAGAAACAGCGTGCCTCCCTCCGCCAGCTGGAATCGGCCGGGCTTGGCCCGCTTCGCATCGGTAAAGGCACCCGACTCATAGCCGAATAATTCGGACTCTACGAGATTTTCCGGGATGCCGGCACAATTCAGCGCAACCAGGGGGGCGGTGGCTCGTCGGCTATCACGATGAATGGCCTCGGCGAGCAGTTCTTTACCGGTTCCACTTTCCCCGGTAATGAGGACGGTAGCATCGGTCGATGCCACTTCTCTGGCCAGTTGTTTTATCAGGTTCATCTGCGGCGAGACGCTGATGATGGAGGTAAACGGATCTTGTGAGGAGGACGAGGGAGGAAGCGAAGGTTGCCTGAGCACCCGCGCAAGAGCGGCTTGCAGATCATTCAGAAGAAGGGGCTTGGTTAGATAATCTGCCGCACCGGCACGCATGATCTCCACTGCATCCTTGACAGAGTGGCCGCTTCCGATGACCAGTATGGGCGGGGCTTTAGGGATCTGATGGGTGTATGCCAGAAGAGGTACCAGAACAGAAGGATTTCCCTCGCCAATCACCAGGGTAGGTAAGACTTCTGAGCAGAGACTGAGTCCCTCCGATACCGTGGACGCCTCGATAATCTTGGCATAAGGAGACGCGATTTGCAGGAGTTGCTTAAGGTCTGGGTCTTTCGAGAGCAGGAGGAATGTATGAGGGTTCATCGGAGTGCTCCCTTAGCCTCGCCTCCTCTCGAACCATCGAAATTACGTGTAGCCTACACCTCTGTCCGTAGCGAAAGAAAGGGGGTGGTGATGACGACTGGCTCATCGAGGACTACTATGCAGCGTGTATTGTTTAACGGACTGGACATGATCGAGTAGACAAGAACCGAAGAACGTCCAGCGGTGTGCTTCCTGCTCTCTCTTCGCGGAGTCGATTGGAGGGAAGTTAGGATACGGGCAGATGGTAGGTGAAGTTCAATGTCGAGATAGAGGGCGAGCTGTGGGTGGAACATTCGACCGACAGCTCGCCCTCACAGGTGCCTTGGGACAATTTCTCAGTTGCTATTCGCTGTCCTGACAGAATGTCCGCTCGTACGCGATGATGGTCCAGGCTTCGTCCTCGGTGAGGACGCCTCCCTTCACAAGGGCAGGCATACCGGTGCCGGGACTCCCGTTCTTGACGACCCAGAAGAGTTCCCCGTCGTTCCGTTTCTTGTGAAACTTACAGTTCGTGAGATTTCGAGGGCCCGGAGCCAACAACATTCCACCGGGCCCATCACCTGCTCCAATCTGGCCATGACAGTTCGCGCAGGTGCCCTTGCCTTCATAGAGTTCCTTGCCCTTGGCGAGGACGTCGGGTG
>CAZAKX010000066.1:0-16779 GCA_964485915.1 uncultured Nitrospira sp.
CTAATCCACTTATCATCGTCGGCCTTGATCACGCCACCAGCGCTCATTTGAGCGTTACATTCATATGAACTAGGCAGAGTGGAAGCCAGCGCTACTACAAGCGCCATGGAGACCTTAACAAGCAGAAATGGCACATTCTTGCTTTTGTTCCCACCTATTTTCATGGTGCCAGCCTCCGTTGCCCATTGATTATTCCGCTGCTCCATCGCCTTGGGCGCTCTCCGCTTGACGATGGTGGTGGCTGACACACCATTATGAACCTTTCCAGCCCCCTCCCATCGATTCAATAACCACTGTTGTCCCTCGTTATCTCAGCAGCTATTTGTCCGGGCTGCTACGCGGTTGTTGAGGCACTCGGTTTATGTGCACCATCACATTGAGTAAGGAGCTCAAGGCCTTGAAAATTCAGCGTCTTGCTATGGCGAAACTGATGACACTGTAATTTGAAAATAACCTTCAAACCCACTGGCCATCTGTTGAAATCCGATTTCAAATCACAACCCATTCCGCCGGACTTCCGGGCATTGAATATCGGATCAAGAGAAGCCGCCCTTACGAAATGGTTCGCGTTACGTGACATTTGTGGGAGATATTTATACATATCCAATAACGTATTTGTTAAAAGATGATGACTCGTATACTCTATAGTATCCGTACATGTCAATTATTTTTGAGGCTGATTTAGCACAGCCTTATGTGGCAAAATTCAGATAGTGAATTTTGACAATATTGCTAATTCAGTATTATTTTAAATTACTTATGTCAGCACACAATTGGAGCTTGACTTTGGCACGGCTCAGCAATAAGATGCCGCCAAAATCGGTCCAAAGGGAAAACTAGGGTTCCGGCTTCCTTCACCAGGGAGCGTCTGGTCCAAGAGTTTTCGGCCTCGCATAACGAGGCTCCACGGAGGGATAAAAACCCGGGAGATCATGTACTGAGGTACATGGCCTTTTGGGACTTTAGCCTTTCCAGCAGGAGGCTTCGTTATGCCGCTCTACTCCACTTCCATAGCTCTTCCCCTGCCAGGCCAGTCTGACTTGCTACCCCGTCAGAGAGGTCTGCCATGGGCATGACCGAACGTCCGGATACGGGTTTCCCTGCTTCCGCTACACGGCCTTCTGAGACCCTCAACCGCAGCCTCAGTCTCCGGAACAGCTTCACCATCGGATTCGTAACTATCACACCGGGGGATCAAGTGATCAGCTGGGACACGAGTTTCACGGCGAGCTACATTGACGGAACGAGACGCCATTTAATCGATGGCCAAGCACGTAAGGGTTGTAACAGTCTCTAAGGAAAGGAATTTCATATGAAACCAACCTCTATTTCGCAATTCATTGATCATCATTACCGGCATTTCAACGCGGCGGCGATGAAAGACGCAGCACATGCGTATACGGCTCACTTGAGCAAAGGTGGGAAAATGCTGGTGACGCTGGCCGGTGCGATGAGCACGGCCGAGCTGGGGCTGTCGCTGGCTGAAATGATACGCCGAGACAAGGTTCATGCGATTTGCTGTACAGGGGCCAATCTCGAGGAGGATCTGTTCAATCTAGTCGCGCAACAACATTACGAGCGTATCCCACACTATCGAGAACTGACCGCGCAGGAAGAACAAGCCTTGTTAGATCGGCGCCTAAATCGGGTAACCGACACGTGCATTCCGGAAGCCGAGGCGATGCGCCGGATTGAGGCTGTGGTGGCGGCTGAATGGACGGCGGCGGATCGCGCGGGTGCCAGAGCATTTCCACACGAGTTTCTCTATCGGCTCTTGGTCAACGGCACGCTCAAGGAGAGTTATCAGATTGATCCGGCCGACAGTTGGATGTGTGCGGCTGCAGAGCGCAACCTTCCAGTGTTTGTTCCCGGCTGGGAAGATTCCACGTTGGGGAATATGTATGCAGCGCATTGCATGACAGGATCAATCAAGAACGTTCACACGGTGCGATCCGGCATCGAATACATGATGCAGTTGGCCGAATGGTATGTGAAGACAGCGGATGCAAGTTCGATTGGATTTTTCCAAATCGCAGGGGGGATTGCCGGTGATTTCCCCATCTGCGTGGTTCCCTTGCTGCGTCAAGATCTTCGTAGAGAGCAGATACCGCTCTGGGGATACTTTTGTCAGATCAGCGATTCGACCACCAGTTACGGATCGTATTCTGGGGCGGTCCCGAACGAAAAGATCACGTGGGGAAAGCTGGGTGTGGACACGTCGAAGTTCATCATCGAGTCGGACGCCACCATCGTCGCTCCGTTGATCTTCGCCTATGTCCTCAGCTGGTAGCAAATTGAAACGCTGGGATGACCGGCACAATGCTTACGAATAGATACTTCAACGTCCCACGCTTTTTTCTTCTGCAGCAGGGACTCACAGAGACCGGTTTTTTGGACAACGGAAAGGGAGGGCGATGAGCTGAGCGGTGCTCGCCGTCTCCACAGCTCCCGCAGGTGGCTAGGAAGATGACACATTGTTCAGCATTACGCGCAGGCAATTAGGCCGCTGACAAAGAAAGGCATACGCCATGAATGTAAGAGGATTCATTATAGAAGACGACGAGGGAAGAGAGCTTGTCATGGTGTGTCAACAGGCCTATGCAGCATCGGGGAAGACCTTTGCCCTCAGGGGCTGGCAGAGACGGCGACTGGTTCCACTGCGCTGTACAGAACCTGAGCTTCGAAGGATGGTTGGCGAAGTGCTGACTACGCTTCACGACTTGTTTATTGATTCGCGCGTTGAAGTCGAAGGTGAGTTGATTGATGGACGGGGAAGCTCTATGGAGAATTAGGTATTGATGGTCATTGACTCGACTCGACATAACGAATGGGCGATCCCTCTAATTCGAAGCTGAGGCGCATGAGTGACTCCTGAGCAGGTCGGGACAGTCCCTCGAAGCGACGTCGAGTATTCCGGTCTGTGGACGAAAATCTGATCTGGTTCTTGGCTCGGTGCTTGGATGTGTTATTTGGTTTCAACTTTTAGGGGTCTGTGTTCGATGCCTTTTTGTTCCCTGAGCCAGCATGCCTGACGTACAACTAGTGACATTGATAGGAGTCGGTTTTTTACTAGGGCTACGACATGCCCTGGATACAGACCATCTTGTGGCCGTCTCGACGGTACTTGCCGACCGGCCATCACTCCTGGCATCGAGCGCCATCGGGCTCTACTGGGGTGTCGGACATACGTTCATGTTACTCCTTGTTGGGTCAGTCGTCCTATTCTGGGGAATTCACATTCCCGAGGAATTCGAGTTCATCGCGGAATCGGGGGTTGGCGTTCTGTTGATTGTACTTGGTGGTATGCTGGCTCTCAAACTGTACCGTGAGCGGTGGCATGTACACAGCCATCACCATGACGGTGAGTCACATGTTCATTTCCACCGTCATCAACAACAGGACAACCATCGTCATCGACATTGGATAGCGGAGTCGATCCGTCCCTTCTGCATCGGCATGGCTCACGGATTGGCTGGATCTGCGGCGCTGATGCTGATGATTCTTGCCATGACGACGGACGTGGCTACCGGGCTGTTGTCGATTCTCGTCTTCGGCCTGGGATCAATCGTTGGGATGATGGTGGTCGGCATAACGATCAGTCTTCCTGTGATTTGGTCGCGCTCAATCAGTCGGCGACTGTTTGTGGGACTGCAAAGTTTTGCCAGCATTGCTAGTGTCTTGGTCGGCGTGTGGATGTTGATGAAACTGATCCCGATAGCTATGGAGCAGTGAGTCCGGCAAACACGTCACTACATAACCTCCAAACAACCAGAGAGAGGCCGATTGCCGAACAAAAGGAGGGATGATGGTACCGACGCATATGTTTTTAACGAGAGGCGTAGGGGTCCACAAGGAAAAGTTGGCCTCTTTCGAAGAAGCATTGCGCAGCGCTGGTGTGGCCTATTGCAACCTCGTCAGCGTCTCGTCCATCCTTCCACCCCATTGTAAGATTATCCCTCGCAAGCGCGGAGAGAAGCTGGTGAAACCTGGTGAAATGACATTTTGCGTCATGGCGCGTTCGGAAACGAAAGAACGGAACCAACTCATCTCGGCATCGGTCGGCCTTGCAAAACCGACGGACCGCGGGACCTACGGCTATCTTTCAGAACACCATGCCCATGGTGAAACGGATGAGGAGACGGGAGAGTATACGGAAGATCTCGCAGCGCAGATGCTCGCGACTACCTTGGGAGTCGAATTCGATCCGAATGTTGCATGGAAAGAGCGCGAACAGGTTTTTAAGATGGGTGGGAAGATTGTGAGAACCCTCAATATCACTCAATCAGCCCTCGGGAAGAAAGGCAAATGGACGACCGTCATTGCTCTAGCAGTCTTCATTCCGCCGGAAAATGTGCCCGCCCGCTCTCGCAAGTGACGGCCTCATGCGAGTGACAGGCGCGCCGTAGAAATTCGTGTGATGGGGAATATTGCGGGGATTGCTTCCTAAGCGCGAGAAGCGCTGAACGGCTCACTACGTCCCCATGCGCGTCACATCGTTTCCCTTCAGACAACAACGGTGCCGCCCGGTGCGCTGGGTTACATATTCTTTAGAACTTATCCCAAAATCAATTTGCGAGGAGATTGGGCTCTCACAAGATGGCCCCATGTATCGAGAGCGACCAAATGTGACCTGACCGCCGGTTTTTTTAATTTTGGAGAGTAGAACCTATCTCAAAATTTTTTCAGGAGCATGGTGATGCAGGCGAGCTGCACGAAACCAAAGAAATTGGTCGCGTAGTACTCCCAACGAACCAGGAGGCGCCGTTTCCATTGGAGCCAGGCAAAAAAGCGTTCGACGAGCCATCGGCGTTCATAGCGACGTAAGTGCCGTCCATCCTGAGTCTTGAGCTTCCGGGTGGACAGATGGGGGGCGATCATGTTGACGCCGTCTTGTTTGAGCTCGTCATCGAGGCCGTCGCTATCATACGCTCGATCGCCAATGAGATGTTCGGGCTTGGCCTCCAGCATGTAGAGGTCGAAACTCAGGTGCACCAAGGTAACTTCATGATGATTCGCCGCGTGCGTACTGACGGAAAGGGGCAGTCCATGCCGATCCACAATCACCAGGATTTTCAAGCCCTTGCCACGTTTCGTGAGCCCCACGGCCTCACCGCTGCCTTTGGCCGCCGCAAACGTCGCATCGATGAAACTCTCCCGCTCATCGATCGCCCCTCCCTCACGCAGCGTATTCGCCAACTGCGCGAGGACCTGTCGCAGCACCTCCCGATGGCACCACTGTTGGAATCGGCGATGGACGGTCTTGTAGTTGGGATAGCACTGTGGCAGGAACTGCCATTGCGCCCCGGTGTTCAGAATCCAGAGCACCGCTTCCAGGACCGCTCGGGTCGGGACCGGCTTCCGCCAAGGACGGGAATCCGGAATATGTTCTTCGGGAAAATGTTTGCGAATCCGGTTCCATTGGTCATCGCGCAACCGCAGCATGCCGGGACTTATAGAGTGAACCATTCATGTCGTCAACTATTTTGAGATAGGTTCTAGGTCTGAAGTGTGCCCGTCCTATGAAACCATGTGAATGTCCTGCCCAAGGCATCCTCGTTTGACTCACGCCAAATCAGTTTCTATACTTAGGCTTCACCTGGAGGCAATCACCGATGAAAATCGCGATAGGCTTGCTCGTCCTCGTGGTTCTGCTTGTCGGCGTGGTGCTCGCACTCCCTTTCCTGATTGACCTCAGTAAATATCAAGATCAATACAAACCGCCCATCGAAGAAGCGCTCAATCGGAAGGTCCAGCTGCAAGACATCCGTCTAACCGTCTGGCCCAGGGTCGGTGCAAGGGTGGCCGGGTTCGCTGTGCAGGATGATCCGGCCTTTAGTTCGGGTGCTTTTGCGTCTCTGTCGTCGTTGGATGTCGGCGTGAAGCTCGTTCCGTTGATGAGTGGGAAGGTGGAAGTCGAAGAGATCACGCTTCACAATCCAGTCATCACAGTGATCAAGAACAAAAACGGGGTTCTTAACGCGTCGACGATCGGCCGCAAAGGCGTGCCGGTGCCAGAGAAGCCATCACGCGCCCCGATTCCATCGACGGAAGGGCCGCTCAAGGTTCTGGCGCTGCTGGCCGTGGACCGAGTGTCGATCGACGGAGGCAAGATCACGTACCGTGATTTATCTACCGCCACTCCCACGGAATACGTGTTGCAAGATCTGGAGTTGCTCCTGCGTGAGGTTCGACTCGGTCAAACGCCTAACCTTCATGTCGCGACAGTGGTGCAACCCTTCAATCTGCCGGTGAAACTCGATGGTTCGTTTGGTCCGCTGACAGAGGCGATCGACATCGATGCGATCAATTTCCAGCTTGCCGTAGGCAAAACAGACTTTACCATTACCGGAAATGCGGCCGGGAATGATGCCACGGTGAACATCAGCTCGCCGGTGATCAATACTGCAAACCTTCCGGTTGCGCTTCCCTTGAAAAAGCCGGTGGAGATCAAGGATCTCAAAATTACCGCCGAGACCAAGGGACAGGAAGCGAAGCTCAATTCCTTGTCGTTCCATCTCTTCGATGGCGAGGTAAAGGGGCAAGGGAAGCTAATTGCTGGGTCGGACGCGCCGCCGTTTAAAGGGTCTGTCACCCTTCAAGGCCTACAGCTGGGGCAAGCGCTCAAAAGCGTTGCAGACACACCCATCTCGATCAGCGGCACAGCCGGCGCCGATCTCTCGCTGTTAGGCAAGGGCTTTTCCATGCCGGATCTGACGAAGGCTTTGGAGGGTACCGGTCATCTGGCAGTGAAGGATGGGAAGCTTGAGGGTGTGAATATTCTCCAGGAGGTGGCGTCAGCCCTCAGGGTCGCCGGTATTTCCCTCGACGATGCAAAGGCCACGGCCTTTTCGACGATCGAGACGGATCTCGCCATCAAGCAAGGGGTGATCAACGTGCAGCGGCTTTTGATGGACAGCCACGATTTTCAGGCGACCGGCGGCGGGACGATCGGATTCGATCAGCGGCTGAACTTGATTGTGAACCTGAACCTCTCGCAGGAGGTGAGCCACAAGCTCGCCGGCGCGTCACCTGTCGTTAAGATTGCAATGAAAGACGGGCGGCTCAGTCTGCCATTGACGATTAGTGGTACCGCGCAAGCACCGGCGTACGGAGTCGATGTCAAAGGTCTTACTGGGAAAGTGCAAGAGCAGGTCAAGAAGAAGGTGGAAGAAGCCGTAGGCGGATTGCTGAAAGGGACCACGAAACCAGAGGACCTGAAGAAGGAAGGACAAGAACTCCTCAAAGGCCTCTTCGGGAGATAACGCGATGCCTTCTATGAACGTCGTCGATACGCTCACTCAATATGCCGTGCAGTATGGGCTGCAAGCAGCGGTCGCGCTGGGCATCTTGGTTGCCGGGATGATGGCCTCCCGCGGGGCCGGGAATGTTACTCAGCAGGCGCTCGAAAAACAGACGCTTGAGCCACCGGTCCGCTTGCTTCTGGTGCGCATCGTCAAAATCGTGGTGATGCTCTTTACGGCGATGATCGCGTTGCAGACGCTGGGTGTCCCCATTGCACCGCTCATCGCCGGTGTCGGTGTCGCCGGCGTGGGGATCGGGTTGGCCTTGCAAGGCGTGCTGAGCAACGTGATGGCCGGATTGTCGATCATCTTCAGCAAGCCTTATAAGGTCGGCGAGCATATCTCGTTGCTCGGCGTACACGGAGATGTCGTCGTCATCGATATCTTCACCACCACGCTGATGCACGCGGACCGGTCTCGCGTCATCATTCCCAATCGCAAAATTGTCGGCGAGATTCTGCATAACTTCGGCACCATCCGTCAGGTGCACTTGACCATTCCTGTGTCCCACCGGACCAACCTCGATGAAGCATTGGCCCACGTGCGGAATATTTTGGAACAACATCCCAAGGTCTTGAAGGAGCCGACTCCTGGTGCAGGCGTGTCGTCATTGGGGGAATCATCGATCGCCATTTCTGTCAACCCCTGGGCGACTGTGGCGGATTATGGTTCGGTTCAAGGGGAATTGAATAAGTTGATCCTCGAACGATTCCGGGCTCATGGCATCGAGTTGCCCTCCTCTCACCACCTGATCCACCTTGTGAAGGACTAGTACTGCCGGATCACGGATGTCTGGTTTCCCCTCAAGCTGAAGGATCCGCCCACATCCATCAATCCGGTCTTGTTGGATCCAGCGTGCCAGTGCTAGGATAGCCCCATGTATAGGGCAAACAGGAAGGAAAGCGAATCACTGACGGGTAATGGGAGGAGTGTAATTTGGCGCACGCTGTTGTTCCGTCCATCGCAATCTCATGAGGTGAGGCTATGAGTCGATCATCCTCTACAGGCCAATCCACTGTTGTTCATCAAGGTCAAGTCGAGAACCCGGTTCGAGAAGGTGCGATCTCGCATTCTGACGAACCCTCCGCCAGCGGAAATCTCGACAAGATTCGAGATATCCTCTTCGGGCAGCAGGCCCGCGAGCATGACCGACGATTTGCACAGCTTGAGCAACACTTAATCCGCGAAGCCACCGATCTTCGTCACGATCTGAAACGGCGTTTTGAGAGCCTTGAACTGTATATCAAAAAGGAAGTCGATGCCCTCACGAACAGGCTCACAAAGGAGCAAGAGGTTCGCGGAGAATCGGTCACCAAGCTAACGCAGGAGCTTACTCAGCTAGCCACGACCCTGGACAGCAAGGCGCGTCATCTGGAAAATCAGGCCGCCCAGACGCAGACCCATTTCATGCAGCAGCTGACGGAACGAACGGCGGAGCTGGCAAGCGACGTGCGAGTTCGACATGCTGAGGCAACGTCGGCTCTCAATCAAGCGGTCCATGACCTCCGTGCTGAGAAGACCGATCGTTCGACACTTGCGGCAATCTTACTCGAAGCGTCCAAACGGCTATCCAGCGATGACGAGAGCGCAGGTCGTCCATGAGCAGGATCATCGTGTCAGGCGCTGACTAGAAGCCAGCTTGTAGGCCGAGACAACTCACGGTTGTCTTCGTTTTATGTTGGTTGCATGATCATGACCCAGCCTCATGTCTAGCGATCTCCGAAGACCACGTTCCGAGTCCTCAACTCCTGAAGGACTCACGTCCGTTCAGGAAGACTGGACTCAGCTCCGCACACTATTGCTGGCCCCCGAACAAACACAACTGGATGAACTCCGAGAGCGGTTGGACAACCGCGTAGTTCAGGCTCGAGACGTCAGCCAAGTGCTTCCCGAAGCCCTTGCTCTTCGCGGTGATCACGATCAACAGCTGTCGACGGTGCTGGCGCCCTATGTCGAAAACGGTTTCGTGGCCACTGTGAGAAAATCGCCGCGAACGATCGTCGATGCGATCGCCCCGATCATGGGCCCGGCCATTCGGCAGGCCATCGCCCGCGCCTTACAGAGCATGACGCAGTCCTTCAATCACACGCTGGATGAGAGCTTGTCTGTCCGTGGCTTACGGTGGCGGGTCGAAGCCTGGAGGACGGGGAAACCCTTCGCGGAGGTCGTGCTGCTCCACCGGCTTCGGTATCGAGTTGAACAGGTCTTTCTCATCCATCGCGAGACGGGACTCTTGTTGAAGCACGTGGCTACCAATGGAGCCGTGATACAAGACCAGCATGTCCTATCCGGGATGCTGACGGCGATTCAGAATTATGTGCAAGATTCATTTGGCGGAAGACAGGGTCAGACTCTTGACCAGTTTCAAGTGGGTGAATGGACGGTGTGGAGCGAACAAGGGTCACAGGCCTATCTGGCCTGTGTCGTTCGCGGAACACCTCCGGCGAGCCTGAGAGAAATCTTGTGCGACACGCTGAATCACATCCATGCTCAGTACACTGATGCCTTGGCCCATTTTGTCGGAGACGCAGCCCCGTTCAACACGACACAGCCTCAGCTGGAGAGTTGCTTACAAGCCCATTATGACTCGTCACCCAAACAGAGCTCGCTGAAACTCTGGATTCTCATCGGCTTCCTCCTGCTGGGATCGACCTGGTGGGGATGGATGACGTACCAAGCCCATGCCCGGTGGTCCAACCTCCTTGCTGAGTTGCGGGCAGAGCCGGGCCTCGTCGTCACCGAGGCGAAATCAGCGTGGGGAGCGTATCACCTCGAAGGGCTGCGAGACCCCTTGGCGAAAGATCCTACAGCAATGGTGATCCAAGCTGGCCTTGAGCCCACGACGGTGAAGGCGGTGTGGTCTCCTTATTATGCGCTGGATGCTCCCCTTGTCTTGGCCAGAGCGCAGTCGATCTTGCAGCCCCCAACCACCGTGAAGCTGCATATCGAGGGAGAAACGCTGGTCGCGACTGGTTCCGCATCGGCAGACTGGGCCAGAGAAACCAGACGGCTGGCACTGCTGATTCCAGGAATTTCCCAGTACCGTGACGAAGGCCTCGTGACGACATCCATTCCGGTTCTCCTCGACCAGGTCAACCGCACCGTCATTCACTTTCGTTCCGGTTCGTCAACCGTCGAACCGTCAGCGCGCGCGGTGCTGGATGAGATTTCAACTACGCTACGAGAATTGGATCGGGCGGCGTCGCAATCAGGCCAACGCGTGGCGCTCGAAGTAGTGGGGTCAACCGATGCGACCGGTTCGGCGGCACTCAATCTTCAGCTAGGCAAACAACGAGCTCAGGCCGTTCTCGCAATCCTCGAGGAGAAACGCCTCGGTGACGGCACAACGCTGGTCCCGGGTACTGTTCAGCTCTCTGACCAGCGAGAGGCCACGCGAGAAACCAGCAGCCAGCGAATCGTGACTCTGCGGGCTTCCCTTACGGCTCCTGAGCAGGTTTATGAGACGGCGCATCCATGATCCAGAAGAAAATCTGTATGTTGGGTGGATTCGCCGTGGGTAAGACGAGCCTCGTGCGGCGTTTCGTGACCAACGTATTCTCGGATCATTATCAAACGACCATCGGTGTGACGGTCGAGAAGAAAACTGTGGCGATCAAAGACCAAGACGTCATGTTGATGCTGTGGGATCTCTACGGGGAAGACGAGTTTCAGCATGTGCGTGACTCGTATCTGCGGGGGTCATCCGCGTACATTTTGGTTATGGATGGCACCCGGAAGGTCACTCTGGATACGGCACTCGCGCTGCAACAGACAGCCGCTCGGACGCTGGGAACCGTTCCATTCGTTTCGATCATCAACAAGGCGGATCTTCAGTCTGAATGGGAAATCGACGAAAGCGCAATCGAGCAACTGCGGGCGCGAGGCTGGACGGTTCTGTTCGGCAGCGCCAAGCTCGGGCAAGGAGTCGAGGAGCTATTCTTGAGCGTCGCGACTCAAATCATGCAGGTGGCACCTTTTTCCAGTGAACGCGTATGAGCCGCCGGCCTCTTCACCTCGTTCCATCCGACGATCCACTGTGCAGTCGAGTTCTCGCCACTCTCGATATTGCAGTGTTCGAGCGTGACGAGCATTCCGGCGAGTTCCAGCTACAGGGACTTGCACCGGAGTGGTGGCGCAAGCGCGTCGGTCCTGAATCAGGCACGGTATTGGATCTTGAGCGATGGTCACCGTTTTTGCGGGAGTATCTCGCCCCAGATCAGTCAGCCCGGATAGCGGAACCCGGGATAATCGAGAAGTCAGGGCCATGGACGGAACCCGATCACCAGGGGGGTACCATGACTCTGGAAGCGACGGTTCTATCAATGGAATCGCGAACGGTCCTGCTCATTGAGCGGCTGGGGGCCGGGTTTGAGCAGATGCGATCCATTGTGCAACGGGCCCGGGAACGTATGCTTGCGGAAGAGGTCGCCGTAAAGTCTCATCATAAGACTGAGACCCGCTTGATCAATCAGCTTGAGGTCAGCGAACGCACTAAAGACGATGCACTGGCGTTGCTTCAGCACCTCGGCCTTGCGGCACTCGTTCTCGACGAACGTGGCCGCATCACATTTGCCAGCGATCGGGCGCTGCAATTGCTGGGTGCCCCGACTGGGGGGGTAATCGGACGGGAGTGGGAAGAGGTGTTTCCGATTCATCAGCAGGACCGCGTGATATTCCGCGAAATGATCAATGCTCCCTCGGACAGGCGCACGGCCGGGCCGTTCTATGTTGACAGTTCTCAGCCTGCCTGGGTTCAGCTGGATATTCATCGAGATCCACGGCATCCGAGTCGTCAGATTCTGGTGATGCATGATCGTACGGAGCTCCACGCACTGCGTCGCGTGCTCAACGAGCAGGCGACGTTTCATGATCTTGTGGGAAAGAGCCCCGCGATGCTGCGCGTGTACCAACTGGTCCGAGACGTCGCATCCGTCGATACCACCGTGTTGATCGAAGGGGAGACAGGAACTGGAAAAGAATTGGTCGCGCGAGCTATTCATTCGGCCAGCGGAAGACGAAATAAGCCCTTCATTGCGGCCAATTGTGCGGGACTCACCGATTCGATCCTGACGAGCCAACTCTTTGGTCACAAGCGAGGGGCCTTTACCGGAGCGGTGAATGACCAGCAAGGATTATTCGAAGCCGCGGAAGGCGGAACCTTGTTTCTCGACGAAATTGGGGACGTCCCGCAGCCGGTTCAGACCGCGCTCTTGCGGGTTCTGCAGGAGAAGGAAATTACCCGTCTGGGAGAGTCAAGGCCGCGCAAAGTGGATGTGCGCGTGCTGGCGGCCACGCACCATAACTTGAGTGAAGACGTCGTTCGCGGTTCGTTTCGGGCGGATCTGCTGTATCGGATCCGCATCGCCAGAATTCGGCTTCCTCCACTGAGAGAACGACGCGAAGATATCCCGTTGCTCGCACACTCGTTTCTTGTGACCATCTGTACGGCTACCGGGAAGACCATCGACCGCCTCAGTCCGGAGACGCTCCATCAACTCATGAGCTATGTCTGGCCAGGAAACGTACGTGAACTGCGGAGCGCCATTGAGTTTGCGGTGATCAGCTGCAAGGGAACAGAGGTGTCTCCCGATGATCTGCCACCGGAAATCGTTGGCACGCCGGCCGTGCCGACTCTGGCACCCTGGATTCCATTGCAGGGCCGAGACGAGAAATCCCGCTTGCTTGCGGCACTTTCCGATGCCAAGGGCAATCGAACCGAGGCTGCCAAGCGACTAGGGGTCAGCCGAGCCACATTCTATCGCCGACTCGTCGAGCTTGATATTCATCCCCGCTAGCGGAAACGTGTTCGCTGATGATCTGAGATAAGCCAACCTGCGTGTATCATCGCAGTGGCCCCCATCGACCCCCTTCCATCCCCCGCATCCCATTATCCTGGGACCGTCTCACACATCGTGGCATGTGTCTCATGAGACACATGACTGATTCATTCTGAAACAGTCATAACGGACTCAGTCATCCCTTCATTCATCACAACCTATTGATTGTAAATGATGAATGACGTTCTGCTGATGTGGCACGAAGATTGTTCTATTGCGATCTCGGTTGGCACACGGTTGATGTGAATTGTTGCAGCGGTGCATGAGTACGACGAATGAGAACGGAGAGGAAAAAAGCATGACGACGCAAGGGCTTTTCATCAACCAGAACGGTCAAGACTTTCTCCTGACAACCGAATCTCGTCAGGGGCTGAAGACGCATCGATTAATTGTGCTCCAGCGAGTCAATGGCGAATGGCAGCAGTTGACCGGAATTCAAGCAGAAGCTTGTCGTGAATCGCTGATCGCCGCGTTCGTCGATTTCTTTGTCGACATTTGCCGCGTGTTGAATTCCACTAATTCGGAATTGGCCACCCCGAGAGCCACTCGATCCCGTCGTGCGCGTGCGCAGGGATCGTCTCAATCAAAACTCCGGAGTGTTCTATGATCGGGATGACGCATCGATGGGTTTGGCCGATGAATCCTCTTGAATACACACCGGAATCAGGGCCGGCGCCACTCTTTGTCTGCCAGTACTGTGGTTTTGTACGAGACGATGAATCGCGACAACGAGACCAGCTTCCAGTGTGGATGCCTATGAAGGCCTACCGAGAAAACAACAAGGTACGTCTCAGCGATATCCCGTTTGTGCATATCTACTGTCCCGACTGCTCTCGACGACTCGAGCCGAAACACCGAAACGCTCTGAATAGGGCACACAGAAGTGCCATGAATACTGCCATCGGGACTCTCACGCGTGAGCGGATCGAACAAGGATTGCGGACGTTCCTGAAAACCATCTTCTACAACACGAGGCGCTCATGAATATGAAGCTCTCTACAGACTGGACCCCGAGGGTAGCTGAATTGATGGAGCCACCATTCGATAGGAATAACGCGATGAGTGAATCAACGAGCTTAAGAAAATCCATTCGTGTGGTGCTGATTGATGACTCGATGCTGACTCTTCATGGACTCAAGACGTTCCTGTCGAAGAGTCAGCACATCAAGATTGTCGGCGTCGCCAAAACCCGAGGCGAAGTGCTTGCCGCGATCGAGACATCGCGGCCGGATGTGGTTGTCCTGGAGGTTCGTGTCGGTGAAACGAGCGGAATTGATCTCTGCAAAATGATTCGGGAGGCACACCCCCGTGTCGGCATTCTCTTTTTCACCTCCCATGACAATAAAGATTTTCTCCATGCCGCGATTCTGGCTGGTGCGCAGGGATACCTATTGAAGACCGCCGCCGCTGATGCCGTTGCGAAGAGCATCGAGATTGTGGCGACCGGTCGGGCGATTATGGACCAACAGCTGACCCAGCAGGTCATTGCATGGGTCAGGGATGGAGGTCGGTCGGCGCGTGAGAGCGTCGAAGATCATTGCTCACCGGACGATCTTCGATTGTTGTCCTACGTGGCGTCCGGGAAGACGAATAAGGAGATCGCCCAAGAATTGAATGTCACGCCGACTGCGGTGGCCACTCGACTGCAAAAGATCTATAAGCGCTTAAGAATATCAAGAAGATCTGAAGCGGCGCGCTACTATGTGCATGTCGAAAAAGGGTTGAATCAGTAGAGAAGATTTCTTGGTCCCAGCATGCATGACGGGTGAGCAACCCTGGAAACGGTCAGAGCCCTCCCTGTAAACCCCTGACCGTTTCGTGGCGGGAGAAGCGACGATTGTGAGCGTGCTTCTCCCGTCCATGCCGAAGCGGCTGAGAACAACGTCGTCAATATTTCGGAGAGATTATTGTGATTTGGGTGCCTAATAATCGAGATTAAGCCAATAATCTTCTTGCAGCGTCATCGCGATTTCGGTATACACCTAAGGTGGACTAGCTCTAGGCAAGTACGTATCAACATCAAAGGAGGATAAATGAATCCATCACTCGTCGCGTGTGCGCTGATCGCGGGTATATCTCTAACGACTATAGCGGTGAGCCCTGCGTTCTCCGCTGATGATCCGATCGATGTTCCACAGGCAGCGTCGGCTCTGGATGTGGTGACATTGAAGGACGGCAGTATCATTCATGGGCAAGTGATTGAGATGGTGGGTGGCGTGCTCCAGATGAAGAGTGCGCTAGCGGACGATCTGATTAAGATTAAGTGGTCTGAAGTGAGCAAGCTGGCAGTCTCTCATCCCATTCCGTTCCACTTAAAGGAGGGGACTGTGCTCGTCGGGACGGCTGAAGAGGGTGAGTCTGGAACAATGAAGCTGAAGGCCGGGCCCACCGGCAACACGATGACCATGCCGATGGATGCCGTGACCCAGGTCAACCCCATGGTCCAACCTCCGGTCGTCTACAGCGGCAGTTTAAACGCCGGCTATTCGCAATCCGTGGGAAACAGCAGTCTACGGAACATCAGCATACTCGGCGACTTTATTGCCAGAAGTGAACAGCTCAGGCTGACCCTCCTGGGCCGCTACGTCAATGGAGATAACAATGGCAGCTTACAGGTAAGGAATGCCCGAGGCACGATCAAGTTGGACTTCTTTATTACCAAACGGCTCTTCTGGTTCGCATCGGCCTATGTCGAAAATGATTTTCTCCAAAACCTCAAGCTAAGAACAGCGATCGCCACTGGCCCGGGGTATCAATTCCTCGAGCGTGGAGACCTCACCGGTATGTTTCGGGATATGACGTTCTATGCCGAAGCCGGTGCGGCGTATTTCAATGAGGACTACCGCGATAATAGCATCACCGACGATAGGGCGAGCTTTCGTGCACGTGTGGCCATGAAATTTGATTGGCCGCTGTGGGACGGGCGAGTAACGCTCTATCATTACAACGAGATTTTCCCCTCGGTCCAGAACGCCTCCGATTTCTTCTTCACGATGGATAACGGGGTTCGTACGAAGATTTTGGCCGGTCTCTCGAGCGGGTTCCAAGTGACCACTCGCTATAACAATCGGCCGCCTGCCGGTACGGGCGATACCGACAATCTGTATTTGCTGACGCTCGGGTATGCGTTCGACACAACCCGCAAGCGATAGGTAGTTCGTCGTCGTGTGCGTAACGGACTTCTCAGAGGAGGAAACTCATGCTGAAAGAATTTAAAGAATTCGCTATGAAGGGCAATGTCCTCGATATGGCGATCGGTGTCATCATCGGTGGAGCGTTTGGGAAAATCGTCTCATCCCTCGTCAGCGACGTACTGATGCCGCCGCTGGGGTTGCTGATGGGTAAGGTAGATTTTTCAAGCCTGTTCATCGACTTGTCTCAAACATCCCCTCCGTCACTGGCCGCGGCCAAAGCCGCAGGCGCCCCTACGCTGAATTACGGCGTCTTTCTGCAGAGCGTCTTCGACTTCCTGATCATCGCCTTTGTCATCTTTATGTTGGTGAAACAGGTCAATCGATTCAAGAATCAGGCACCACCTCCACCGTCCCCACCGCCACCTGGGCCGACAAACGAAGAAAAATTGCTGATGGAAATCCGCGATGCACTGAAGGGCCGTCAGTAAGGCGACGGCTACAACCTGG
>CAZAKX010000067.1:0-16572 GCA_964485915.1 uncultured Nitrospira sp.
CTTTTGTAATCGCTGCTTGTCTGGTTTTGTTGTAGTACAGCGTCACTTTCTTGATGAGTTGTCCGGCATTGCGCGTCGCTCCGTCCATGGCAGCCATGCGGGCACCGTGCTCGGCGGCAGCGGACTCCAACAAAATCCTATACGTCTGCACTTGGAAATGTTTCGGTATCAGCGCACTCAATAGTGCGGCTTCATCCGGCTCATAGAGGTATCCCCCGCCGCTCATCCCTTCGTGTGGCGCAGAACCGAATTCTTCCTGAGCATCGATCGGAAACAGTTTTTCCACGATCACCCGCTGCTGAATGGCGGATTTGAACTCGTTGTAGACGACATACAATTCGTCGAACGTGCCCTTCACGAAGTTATCCGTAAGATCGGCTCCGATATCGAGCGCATGTTCGAAACTGAGTTTATCGAAAATCCCGGCCCATTCTTGGCGAATCGGCCAATCACGGCGGCGAAAATAGTCGCGGCCTTTACGGCCGACAAGGCTCAAGTTGACCTGTAGACCGCTCGCTTCACATTGCCGGACGAACTCCGCGCTCTTGCGGACAATGTTGCCGTTAAAGCCGCCGCATAACCCTCGGTCGCTTGTGACGACGAGCACTTCAACTTTTTTGCCCTCGCGCTTCTGCAACAGGGGATGAGAGGAGCGATTCACACGCTGACTCAGATTGCTCAACACCCCACGCATCTTATGCGCATAGGGACGAGCAGCCAGAATGCGGTCCTGAGACCGTTTCAGCTTTGCCGCGGCGACCATCTTCATGGCCTTGGTGATTTTTTGCGTATTTTTGAACGCCGCAATCTTGCGACGTAGTGATTGAAGACTTGGCATTGTATTCCATCAGGGCTGTGGACTGAGTGCTGAGGACCGAGATTGCAAATCCGGCTCCCTGCCGTCTGTCTCAGTCCTAACTCCTCGATACTCAGTCCTGTTCTTACGCTTTCGCCCCGTACCCCATCTTCTGCTTGAAGGCCGAGAGAATGTCTTTCAAGCGGCCGCCGACCTTGTCGTCGATCTTGCCGATACTGGCCACTTCTTTCTTGAGGTCGGGATAGTTCTGTTGAACATAATGCAGGAAGTCCGCTTCAAACTGAAGCACCTTGTCGACCGGAACATCGTCCAGAAACCCATTCACACCGGCATAGATCGACAGCACCTGATCAGCCACCGGCATCGGCCTATATTGGCCCTGTTTGAGCAATTCAACCATACGAACACCGCGTGCCAGCTGCATCTGGGTGGCCTTGTCCAGTTCGCTGCCGAACTGGGAAAAGGCCGCCATCTCGCGATATTGCGCGAGATCGAGCCGGAGCGTACCAGCCACTTGTTTCATCGTCTTAATTTGCGCCGACCCGCCAACCCGTGAGACCGACAGCCCGACGTTAATGGCCGGACGAATACCGGAATAGAAGAGGTCGCTTCCGAGATAGATCTGGCCGTCGGTGATCGAAATGACGTTGGTCGGGATATAGGCCGATACGTCACCGGCTTGAGTCTCGATGATCGGAAGCGCGGTGAGGCTGCCTCCGCCCAACTTGTCGCTCAGTTTGGCCGCACGTTCGAGCAGACGAGAGTGCAAGTAGAAGACGTCGCCCGGATAGGCCTCTCGTCCGGGTGGACGGCGGAGCAAGAGTGAAAGCTGCCGATAGGCCACCGCATGCTTAGATAGATCGTCATACACGATCAGCGCGTGTTTGCCGTTGTCACGGAAATATTCACCGATCGCCGCTCCGGCGAAGGGAGCAAGGAACTGCATCGGCGCCGGGTCACTGGCGCTGGCGGACACCACCATGCTGAATTCCATGGCATGGTTTTCTTCGAGCGTCTTAACGACGCGGGCGACCGTCGAGCGTTTTTGACCGACCGCCACGTAAATACAGAACACGCCAAGGCCCTTTTGATTGATGATGGTATCAACCGCAATGGCAGTTTTGCCGGTCTGGCGGTCGCCGATGATCAACTCGCGTTGGCCCCGGCCGATCGGAATCATGGCATCGATCGCCTTGATCCCCGTCTGCAACGGTTCTCGGACGGATTGACGGGTGTTCACACCGGGCGCGACCATTTCGATACGGGAGGAATAGGGAGACTTGATCGGGCCTTTCCCGTCGATCGGCTGACCGATGGCATTTACCACGCGACCGACCAAAGCTTCCCCGACGGGAATTTCAGCGATACGACCGGTCCGCTTGACGGGATCTCCTTCTTTGATCCCGACATCATCGCCCATCAACACGGCGCCGACATTGTCTTCCTCAAGGTTCAGCGCGATGCCGTAGAGACCCCCTGGAAATTCGAGCATTTCACCGGCCATGGCGCCATCCAGGCCGTACACCTTGGCAATCCCGTCTCCAACCTGGATAACGGAACCCGTTTCTTTAACATCGACCTGCTTGTCGAAGCCCTTGATTTTCTCTTTGATAATGGCACTGATTTCTTCCGCCCTAATCTGCATGACAACTCCTTATTCTCGCGTCAATGCGACTTGCAAATCGCGCAAGCGGCCTCGGACCGTACTGTCGACCACCGTGCTGCCGATCGAGATCTGCAAGCCGGCGAGATGACTCGCGTCGGTCTGAAATGTCACATCCACCTCGCGCTTTAGCGTTTCGCGAAGACGCACCTTGATACGATCTTGTTCTGTTCCTGGAAGGGGGGCTGCAGAGGAAACCGTGACCGGTTGAGTCCCCTTGGCTTGATCAACGAGCTTGCCGAACGCATGGGCGATTTCAGGCAGAAATCCAATCCGGCTCTTCTTTACCAATTGGCCGAGGAACGCCTTGCCGATTGACGGACAGCCGAGCTTGTCGGCAAGCGCCGTCAGGACCGCGGTCTTTTCCTCTACTCCGAAAGCCGGCGACGCCACCACGTGACGCAGCTGGTCCGACTCCCCCATGGCCTGACTTAGGCTGTCGAGGGTACTCCTTGTCACTTCAATGGTGGATTGATCGAGAAGCTCGAAAAGTGCCTGTGCGTAACGTCGCGCAACTGTTGTCTTTATCACCGTTCTCTACTCACTCTTGTTATTTGGACAGACCTGAAAGTTTCGTGTGAGTCACGAAGTAGAGCAGCGGAAATTAGCATTGGGACCTGCAAACTGTCAATATGATGCTGGCGACTGATTATCAGCGCTCTGGCATGAGAGCTCATCGGTGTATACTCACATTCGAGTGGTACATCAGTGCCAGCCGCCTCACAAGACTGTGCGCACCCGCATCCGATGAGAAAGTGCGGTAGAGGTGACCCATGCGAATTCGATCTTTTTTACTCGGATTTGGGTTCTGTCTCGCTTTGAGCCTGTGCCACAATCTCGCGCTGGCTTACCGCGAATACTTCACGCCGGAGCAGCGAACTCAGCTGGAGCACATTCAGACCATTTTGGTCCACGTCCTCGCCCTCACCGATCAAGGCGAAGCCCAGGGTACGGCCTTGGCTGACATCGTCGCGCAGCGTCTCGGCGAAGTCGGATACGCGACCGTTCGAGATCCTGCTACGCCTCACGATGTCGTCTTTCGAGTCAAATGCGAACAACGCAAGACCTGGGAAGGGACGGCGGCAACGGGAGGAGATGCCGACCTGCCCGATGCCCCATCGCGCCTGTGGAAAGGCCCCGCCTGCCAGCTCACCTATTTGCTTGGGGGCATGAAGATCAAGTGGCAGAAGGAAGTACGCACAGAGTTTGAGGATGCCGTTGCGGCCGCACAAACCGTTCATGCAGCTGATCCCGGCGCGTATTCGTTAACCAAGCTACAAGAAGCGCTGGAAAAGTATGAATTTCCCCTCCTCTTGGCGGCAGAATGGGGCCACGTCGATCGTCTGCTCAAGATTCTCGATTCGCCCGATACCAGCCAGGCTCGCAAGATCAAGATCATGTCTCTCCTGGGAGATATGCAGGCAGACGAAGCGCTCCCAAAACTGAAAGACGCACTCAAGGACCGCGATCTCGCGAAACAGGCGCTCGTCGCCATGGGCAACCTCGGGAAGGATGGCATTCCCCTCCTCGTCGACTTGATGAATTCATCACCTCAACCTGAAATCCAGGCAGCAGCGGCAAAAGGACTCGGGCAAATTGGCGGAATCAACGGAGATGCGTCCGTCGTGCTTCCGTTATTGGCTAAACTTCAAGATTCAAAGACGGATTGGGCCGTGTTAACGGAAGTCGCCTGGGCCCTTGGCAAGATTCCTGACAAACGATCGATCCAACCGCTCTACGATCTGGACAAGAAGCTGCAGGCCATCCGCGATCCCGACAACGTCACGCTCAAGAAGCTCAAAGAAGCTGTGTTCTGGGCGATCAAGCAATGCGATACGTGGGATCAGTATAGTTAGGACGACTGGATCAAGATTGACCGCTGCGGGAAATCATTGAGACGGAATAGTAGATAAACGACATAGTTTTCAGTACACTTCCGTACATGTGCAGTGCAGGGCTGTCGGGTGCGAACGCACGGTGAAATGTACAAAGTACTTCGAGTTCATTCGACGGCGCCCTGATCGCGCCCTCATCCGCGAGGAGTGGATTCAACGGGTCATCAGTAGTCCAGTGAGAGAGGTTGTGCAACAAGATGGACGTATCCGGCTCTGGGCGCCGATCAAAGAAATGGAGAACCGGTACCTACGGGTGGTGTTACTGTCAGATCGTGAGACGGTCCACAACGCGTTTTTTGACAGGGGATTCAAATCATGACGATCAAGTATTTTCAAGACACGGATACGCTCCATATTGAGTTCAAAGCAGCAGTAGTAGCTGAGACCAGGGATCTCGATGAGAACACACAACTCGATCTCGATCAGGATGGACATATCTGTGCGCTGACGATCGAACACGCTCGAGATCGAGCAGATATTCCTCATTTTTCGTTTGAGCAGATTGCCGCCTAAGAGCGGTCAGGACCAAGTCCCCCCTTCGCATCATCCACAGGATGGACGCCCTATCGAGGGAAGGCCGCTGGAAGAACTCAACCTCGTAGCATCTACCACGGTAGAGCGAGGCATGGCACGATTACACCGGCTTGATGAGCCACAGAGCCGCGATCGGCAACCTCGGCAAAGATGGCATTCCTCCGGAAGTGCGCAATGCGCCCCCCGTCATTCCGACGCGACGAATCGAAGAAGTCTACCGGCAGCCTTCAATCAGGACATCCCCACCGGCTGAACGGAATGTACCGTGAGCGACATAGACAGCCACTCAATACAAAACACTGTTCCAAACTCATTTTTCTTTTCCGAACTCACAACGACAGACCCGAAATTTGTTTGTAAAGTGCTACGGCATAGCTATCTGTCATTCCACAAATAAAATCCGTCACATTGAGAAGTCTTTGATAAGGGCTGGCATGTGGAACCCGTTCGCTGTCCAAGAACTGATCAGGAATCAGCTTCACAAGAATTGAACTCTTAGGCAATGCCTTCCTATCATGTTTTGCCACGTCTTCCGACGCAACTACAAACGCGTCCAGGAGCCCGCCCAAAACATTAAACCCTGGAATTTCGACCTCTATCACTTCCCTAGCAGCATAGACTTTCTCCCTATCAATGCGCTTAATCGATTCAACAACATCTCTCTTGCCGGGCGTTATTACTGCAAGCAGTTCCTGCTCGAATACTCCTTTTACCAATTTTGTTTCATGCCGCATGAAACAGTCAGCTACCTCTGACACAAGAACACCAATAGCCCGAGCTCTCAAAAAACTCATTTGCTCCTGCTCATCCTTGATGGATTTGAGCCTAGCAGCTGCGTGCGAATCATTAATTAAGCGATCCAAGAGTCTTTTCGCATCCCGAAAACTTACGTGCCCCCTCCGAACACCGTCCTCTAAATCAATAATCGAGTAACAGATGTCGTCTGCCGCTTCGACTAAATACGCAAGAGGATGCCTGCACCAACTTTTGTCTTGAATCTTTGGCTCCAAACCAACCCCTTCCGCAACTCTACGAAAAAGTGCTCTATCGGCATCAAAGAACCCGTGTTTTTTTGCACCAACATTAAGTTGTGCGTTCTTACTCCCTGCCTCGACTGAAGAAGTTGGATATTTTGAGAACGCCGCCAAAGTTGCGTGGGTCAGCTGCTAGCCGCCCTCATTATCTGGATGTTGCAGCCTCGTTAGAATTCTGAATCCTTGTGCATTGCCTTCAAACTTTAGGAAATCGGCCTGTTCAGCATTTGTCAGCGGATCAAGAAACTCCTTTCCATTTCTTTCAAACTACTGACAGATAGCCTGTTCACCAGCATGTCCAAACGGTGGATTCCCAATGTCGTGTGCTAGACAAGCAGTAGAGACGATCATCCCAACACCCGAAGCATCTACTTGCTTTGAGAGCTTGTTCGCCTTGATTAGGCGAAGTCCTACCTGCATCCCCAGTGAACGCCCTACACATGACGCCTCCAAACTATGAGTAAGCCGGGTTCTCACATAATCGCTCTTAGCCAGTGGGAATACCTGAGTTTTATCTTGCAACCTACGAAAGGCAGAACTGAATACGACGCGGTCATAGTCCTGATGAAACGAAGACCTTCCTTCAGCTACTGCTCTCGCTTCTGGCTTCCCCAACCTATTAGCAGAAAGTAATCGATCCCACTTCATTGGCCGCCCTCCTATTACCTCAGTCGAAGTAAGCCTGGACGAATGTATAGGCCGGCAAATCCTCTAGGCACCGAAGAACCAGCTGAACAATCGTCACTGGGAAATGACTTGTTTCAGGCGAGACTCCACAATTGCCCGAGTAAGCGACCTGCAGGTCCAAAAGGTTAATACACTCCATCCCATTTTTCTGAGCTTTCTTCGCTGGCTTTCATCCCGTCTTTTATTCTTATCTATCTTTGTCTTCCAGAATACTTTGTTCGTGCTGGGCAGAGTAGCCCTCGAACAATTGTGATGGCCATGCCAGAAGCAACCATTCACAAACAACGCTATTTTCTTTTGCTGCAGAACCGCGTCAGGCGACCCAGGCAAGTCTTTTCTGTGGCGCTCGAATTTAAGTCCAAGCTCTTTTAGTAACCGAGCTAAAAGGACCTCAGGAGAAGTGTGCTTTCCCCTGATGCTTGCCATAATTTGCGAACGTTTCGTTTTATTGTAGACGTCAGCCACAGAAACGCCCCTGTGACCTAATATGACCGGGAGGACGAAAATGTCAGAGATGTTCGAGGAGAACTTCCGCGACCTTCTTGCCAAGTAACGGCGGAACGGCATTCCCGATCTGCTTGGCGATCTCGATCTTTGTTCCTGTGAATTTGAAACTATCAGGGAACGACTGCAACCGAGCAGCTTCACGATGAGTAATCGGTCTGTGTTGCTTAGGGTGAAGATACCGTCCCTTCTCTGGTTTAAAAAATTCAGTCCGTATCGTAAAGGCAGGTCGATCTCCCCACAGGCGACCAAACAGGTCGGTTCCACCGGATTTCTTTCTGATCCAACACATTGGTGTGAGATCAGGACGTTTCTTCTGTAGGTCAAATCTATTGCCTCCCTCAGGAACACAACGATAGCGAGAGAGACTTTGTTTTGTCGGTGTCCTTCCGAAGTGCAAATCTAAAGGAGGCGGGACCTCTCCTACTCTCAGCTCGATTCCCACTGGCTCCGGTAGATCATCAATCGCGCGAGTTACGGTTTCCCATGGCAGCAAACCATTTTGAAACAGCGCAGGAGATTTTTGCGGATTGCAATGTGTCGGAGTCGGCAGCGGAAGCAAGCCGGCTCGACTAGCTAAAACAATAGCCCGCTTCCTCCGCTGCGGCACTCCGTAGTCCGCTGCATTCAGGATACCGGCATTCACAAAGTAGCCCATCGATTCAGCATGTGCTTTTACATCTACAAACTCAGCCGACGAGAGCAATTCAGGAACATTCTCCATTACGAAGGCCACCGGATTCACACGACCAACTACTTCCATAAAGGCTCTCCAAAGCTGTTTTCTTGGATCACCTTCACGTTGTTTGTTCAAAGGGCTGAAACCTTGACAGGGAGGCCCACCGATCACAACTTCCGCATCCGGAAACTTGAACGAATTGTTGGCTAGGAGATCATTTATATCGCCGTGCAAACAGTGGTCACCGAAATTCCCGTTGTAGGTCTTCGCGGCATATGCATTAAAGTCATTAGCAAATACCGGCTCGAATCTTCCGGTCTGACACAGCCCCAAAGTGAAGCCTCCCGCACCGGCAAATAAATCAATAACCCTGAGCTTTCTCTTCCCGTATACGGACAGACTCTCTGCTGAAGGGAGGCCGCTATATGAAGTTTTGTGGAATGAATGCCTAAGCAGAGCATAGGCCTGCCCCGGGTATCGATCGAGTATGCGATCAATGTCCGGAGGGACCGTGCTTCGTTTTCTGGCGCCAACTTTCTTGGCCATTAGATTTTCTGCTTTGAAGTTTGAGAACTAGAATGCTGAAGAGAGGTAACCGCATACATAGCAACAGTATATTGAGTTGATTTATCAAGTCAACCACAATATAAAGGGTGATCGGAGGGTTACCGTGTCCAGCTCGTTATTTTCACAATCCAGAAAATCACTCTATAAATCTCTTGTTAACATCCTTTTGACTGACTCAACCGGTGTACCTTCGAATGCAGACGGGAGCAACCCACTCAGCATCAAAGTCGCCTCAGGAGTTGCAAAACTTGTTCAGGCAGAAGCTAAGGGCGCACGCCTTGCGGGACAAGTAGCCGGCAAAAAATTTGAGGAAATTTGCCTGACCTTCATAAAAGACACATTCCTAAAACTAAACCACCTGCGGCCAGGTCAATGGTCTGTAGCTAGAATTCCAGGAAGGCAGAAACTTGCCCTTGCTGCATTTGAGCAATACTCACATCTGACAGCTATTGCAGATGCCGCAAAATCCAACAGACAACTTGCCGCAGCAATTGGAAGCGACTACATCATCACCCCAGACATAGTCATAAGCCGCTCCCCGGAAGAGGATGCTGTTATTAACCAATCCCAGCTCCTTGTGGACGACTCATGCGTAAAATTGGCAGCACTTAGAAAAATCAACGGATGCTTACCGACGCTTCACGCAAGCATTTCTTGTAAATGGACCATCAGAAGTGATCGAGTTCAGAACGCCAGATCAGAAGCTCTGAACTTAATAGGGAATCGAAAAGGACACCTTCCTCATGTTGTCGTAATTACCGGGGAACCTCTTCCAAATCGAATTGCTTCCATCGCCCTTGGGACCGGAAATATCGACTGCGTTTATCACTTTGCTTTGCAAGAGCTGATTACTACTATTGAGGCACTCGAAAACGAAGAAGGGACAAAAGAAACATTACGAACAATGGTTGAGGGAAAGCGACTCAAAGATATCGCAGATCTGCCAATGGATCTTGCCCTCTAAATTTCAGTGGTTGACGCCTACAACCTCCAACGCTTCCTCACCGCCCAAGGGCACATCTACGACACAGTCCTTACTGAACTCCGGGCCGGGAGAAAGTCCAGCCACTGGATCTGGTTTATCTTTCCTCAAATCACCGGTCTTGGTCACAGCAGCATGGCGCAGAAATTCTCCATTACCTCACTCGACGAGGCCAAGGCCTATCTGCAACACCCTACCCTAGGCCCCCGGCTCAGAGCATGTACGCAGCTTGTGCTTGATGTGAACGGGCGTAGCGTTGGCCAGATCTTTCCCTACCCGGACCATCTGAAATTCCGGTCCTGCATGACCTTGTTTCTGACTGCAGCCACCGACAACACCCTCTTCAAAGATGCCCTGCTCAAATACTTCAACGGCCAGCCTGACCAACTCACCCTCGACATCCTGGCACAGCAATCGTCTTAGGGCAGATAGAAGGGCGCCTGACCACTCCCTTCCCCCTTCAGAGGCTTACTTGATTTTTAGTCTGGTGGGGCTCAGCCTAGCATTAGTCGAACGACTCAGCGGATACCTATGGCGAAGGTTACTCAATTCAAAATTGAGTTAGAACAAGAGGAAGATGGCCGCTGGATCGGCGAGGTACCGGCGCTCCCTGGCGTGATGGCCTACGGGCAAACGAAAGGTGCTGCGTTTGCGGCCGTCCAAGCCTTGGCCCTCCGAGCAATGGCCGATCGCCTTGAATATGACGAAGCGGTTCCTGAGGACCTGCTGAACGTCTCCTTCATCGCTGCATGAGTTATTCGCTTTTCATGATCGTGACGAGATCGGTCCGCGTATGTTGGCCCGCCTCTCCAAGGTGGCAGGTCTTAAACCAGAAGACCTATGAACGCAGCCTCCGAGGCTGACCCTGCGCCTCCCCTAAAGAGCCTTACAAAGGATGACCAGGCTGCCCTTTCCATCCTCCTGTTCCCTCATGCCTTGAATCCGATACGGCGGGATTTTGTCGGTGGCTCTGCCATCAATTCGCGAATAGCCTCAAAGACAACACGAAACTGGCCATCATACTTCTTTTCCAGATCTGTGAGGCGTCGGGCAAGGACTTTGTTCGAACTGATCATCTCCCGCAAGCGAACAAAGGTACGCATCACAGCGATGTTCACCTCAATGGCGCGCTTGCTCCGCAACACACTCGATAGCATTGCGACGCCCTGTTCGGTAAAGACATAGGGCGCATGCCTTCTGCCACCCCATTTCGAACTTGATATCGCAATTTGCGATTTCAAGTGTTCAAGCTCCGCTCTTGTTAACTGGAACATGAAATCACTGGGAAAACGATCCCCATTTCTTTTGACGGCTTCGTTCAACCTTCCCACTGTGACGCCGTAGAGCTGCGCTAAATCGCTATCCAGCATCACGTTATGACCACGGATCAGGAGGATGGTCTGTTCAATTCGCTCACGAGGGATCAGAGTGCTCATGCTGTTCCTCTACTATACTCCATCACCACGAGGCTGAAAGTAGATACCCTGTTCATTCGATATAATCAACGAACGGAATGTGGGGACGCGTGTCAAAGGTGCAATAAAGATCAGATACCCAAAGCCTCATACGAACGCGACCAGAGACCAGAAAGTACGACGGGGGTATTTGGTCTACTATGTTGGCCGGACGGGCTGCCCATCCTCTCTCCTAGCTGATTGACAATCTTTCGGTCCGGGACTTATCGTCCTCCACGCTGGGCATAGTCCAGATCGGAGACCACCAGATGGAGAGTCCCGCTGCATCGCCCGCTTCCTCCCCCGCTCGCAAAATACTGGATCGCATCGCGCTGCAGGTGGCGTCGAGTTTGGATCTCCACGTCGTGCTCACCACCATCACACAAGGTCTCGTGGATGAGCTCGACGGAGCCTTCGCCCGTATCTGGCTCCTCGGTCCGGGCGATCTCTGCGCTGATTGCTACAAAGCAGCAGACTGCACGAATCGGGCTCGTTGTCTACATCTTGAGGCGAGCGCGGGGCTCTATACCAATCTCGACGGGGAGTACCGCCGCATTCCGCTGGGGGCGCTCAAGATCGGGAAGATCGCTCAAGGCTTCGGAGCCATGCACACGAACGACATACTCGGTGACGACCGGCTACCGAACAAACAGTGGATGAAAGACAACGGGCTCCGTTCCTTTGTCGGCTACCCGCTGAAGTTCCGCTGGGAACTGCTCGGCGTGATCGCCATGTTCGGACGGCGTCCGCTGAGCGAGGAGGAGGTCGAACGGTTGGGTATTTTTGCCAACCAAGCGGCGATTGCGATCAAGAACGCCCAACTCTTTACGGAGGTGGCACAGCTCAAGAATCGACTTGAGGCGGAGAACCTCTACCTCCGTGAAGAGGTGAAGTCCCGGCACAATTTCGAGGAGATTATCGGTGAGAGTCCGAGCATCATGACCGTGCTCCGACAGATCGAACAGGTCGCCCCAACAGATTCGACCGTCCTGATCCGGGGAGATACTGGAACGGGCAAGGAGTTGATGGCAAGGGCCATCCACAACCTAAGCCCCCGGAAGACTCACGCGCTGGTGAAGGTCAACTGTGGAGCGATCCCCGCCAATTTAGTCGAAAGCGAGCTCTTCGGGCATGAGAAGGGATCGTTCACTGGAGCATTACAACGCCGCATCGGCCGATTTGAGTTGGCGGACGGCGGGACGATCTTCCTGGACGAAGTCGGGGAATTGCCGCTGGACGCGCAGGTCAAGCTGCTACGGATCTTGCAGGAGCGGGAGGTCGAGCGGGTCGGCAGCGGCCATTCGATCAAAGTCAATGTCCGGGTCATTGCCGCCACCAATCGTGACCTTCATGCAGCGGTGAAGTCCGGGGCCTTTCGGGCCGATCTCCTCTACCGATTAAATGTGTTTCCAATCGAAGTGCCTCCTCTGTCAGCCCGTACGCCTGATATTCCACTCTTGGTCAATCAATTTATCAGCAAGTTCTCGCGCAAGATCGGCAAGAAGATCGACGGAGTGTCACAATCGACCATGGAACGACTCACGAAGTATGCCTGGCCCGGCAACATTCGAGAATTGGAAAATGTCATTGAACGGGCCACCATCCTTTCACCAGGCCCACTGCTCCAGATCGATGAGAGCCTGGTTCCATCGAACCACGCGTCGGCTCCAGTCGCATCCGGCACCTTGGAGGAGGTTGAACGCGCCCATATCATCCGCGTCCTGGAAGAGGTCGATTGGGTCATTGAAGGGAAGCAGGGCGCGTCGACGAGACTTGGCCTCCATCCCAATACCTTGCGGTCCCGCATGCAGAAACTGGGCATCAAAAAACCTCTCCCCTCGTAGAGCAATATTCTCAGCCTGTTACTCCTCCGATATTTCGTAGATCCACGAGATATCGTGGA
Source organism: uncultured Nitrospira sp. (assembly GCA_964485915.1). Taxonomy (GTDB): domain Bacteria; phylum Nitrospirota; class Nitrospiria; order Nitrospirales; family Nitrospiraceae; genus Nitrospira_D. The sequence goes on from CAZAKX010000067.1 coordinate 12,720, forward strand.
GGAAAGCCTCTGTCTTTTCAGGTCACCTCAGTTCTACTGCTGAGATAACTCCTTTCTACTCCAACAGTTCCTCTGCTTTTGCCGATGATATGAGCCTTGGCACCAGCCTTGCCATGTCTCATACACACGATGGCGATTCAAACGAAACAGACCATCTCACACGTTTCATCAACACGTTCAACCATCAAGGAGGATCCATGAAAACAGCGATCATCATTCTGTCCGATCCGAAGAGTGGTTCAGAGGAAGCGCTTGGACGAGTCTTTAACGCGCTGGCTCTGGCGTCAGAGTGTAAACAGAAGGGCGATGAAGTCGCTGTTGTCTTCAACGGAACTGGGACCCGTTGGCCGGCGGAACTCACCAAACTCTCACATCCAGCCAATGGACTCTACAATGCGGTGCGCGATGTCGTGCAAGGGGCCTCGTGCGGCTGCGCCGATGTCTTTGGAGCGACGGAAAGCGTCAAGGCCTGTGGCGTGCCGATTGTGAAAGACCATGCACTGGCTGGAACCTCGGGGCTATTGAGCCTTCGACGATATGTAAGTGAGGGCTGGAACACGGTGGTGTTCTGACACACGAGCGGATGGGAGATCGGCCTGCGACGGGCCACCGGTGGCAGGCCGATTCGACGGAGGACAAGCCGATGGCGATGAAATATCTCGAAACGATGATGACCGAGTCGGTACGTCGCGCGCAGCAACAATACTATGGGCATGCGGCAAACATCACTGATGCTCCTGAGCGCGACCCTCTCGGTGAAGGGGAGGCCGAGTTTATTGCAGCCAGAGAGAGTTTCTACCTGGGAACCGTGAGCGAAACCGGATGGCCTTACGTCCAGCATCGCGGAGGGCCCAAGGGATTTCTACAGATTCTGAATCCCACAACTTTAGTGTTTGCGGACTATCAAGGGAACCGGCAACTCATGAGCACCGGCAATCTGTCTGTGGACGATCGAGTGTCCCTGTTTCTGATGGACTACCCGAATCGGACCAGGCTGAAAATCCTCGGCCATGCCAGAGTTGAGGATGCCCGCTCCCATCCAGACCTTGCGACACAGCTCTCAAATCCCGGCATGAAAGCACGAGTGGGACGAATCGTCTTCATCGACGTGGTGTCGTTCGACTGGAACTGTCCGAAGTACATCACGCCACGATATTCAGTTGAAGAGGTCGAGGAACTGGTTGGCCCGTTGAAGGCAAGAATTGCTGACCTCGAGACCCAACTGTCTACAGTGAAATCCTGATGGTTTCCGCCATGAGGCGGCTGCCCTCTTTAGCAGAGGAGCTCACATGATGAAGGTCGCACAAATATGGCGATATCCAGTTAAATCGATGGCCGGTGAACAGCTGGATCACGCGCGCATCGGACCACTCGGTATTGAAGGGGATCGTGTCGTGCATGTGGAGGATGCACAGGGTCACGTGATCACGGCCAGATCACACCATCGGCTGCTCGGTCACCATGCCACGCTCAACGAGTCTGGCGAGCCCGTGGTCGATGGGCTGCTATGGAGCGATCCCAAGGTCCGCAAAGACGTGGTGGATATCGTGGGCCCGGGCGCCCGGCTCGTTTGTGACGACTCCAGCGATCGTTTTGATGTGCTGCCGTTGTTGGTGGCAACGGATGGAGCGATTGCGGCATTCGGGCGTGATGGTCGGCGCCTCAGACCAAATCTGGTCATAGGTGGAGTTGAGGGTCTGGCAGAGCGCACATGGCCCGGGCAGTGCCTGCACATCGGAGATGTCATCATCGGAATCCAAGATCTCCGTGGGCGCTGCATCATGACGACGTTTGATCCTGACAGTCTGAAACAAGATCGACAGGTGCTGACGGATATCGTGCGGAGATTCGGCGGCACGCTCGCTTTGAATTGTTTCGTGATCCGGGGCGGAGACATTCGAGTCGGCGACACAGTTGAGCTAGCACGGCACCGTCAATGCGAGGCCGCTCATGCGTCGTAAGGCCAACGCGTAAGCGAACTCGCTGCTGATCGGACACACCACAAAAATTAAGAAAGGAGAACTTATCAATGAGTCACGAATCAAAGACCGTTCACTACATCGGAGGGCCCCGTGCCGATGCCCCCATTCCGCGTCCTGGGATGAAGCTCAGGAAGGGGCAGGTCGCAGTGGTTGTCACCGATCCTCAGAATGATTTCCTCAGCCCCAAAGGGGTGGCATGGGGAGTTGTCGGCCAAAGTGTGACTGAAAACAAGACCGTCGAAAACATCGAGAGCCTCTTTAAGGCGGCCAAGAAGGCTGATGTGCCGGTCTTTATCAGTCCACACTACTATTACCAACATGACCAACAGTGGAAGTTTGAAGGTGCGCTGGAAACACTCATGCACAGCATCAGAATGTTTGACCGCAAAGGGGCTCTGACGAGCGAAGGCTTTGGGGGATCAGGAGCCGACTGGCTTGAGCAGTACAAGCCGTACATTAACGACGGCAAGACGATCGTGACCAGTCCACACAAGGTGTATGGCCCGCAGACGAATGATCTTGTCCTGCAACTGCGTAAGGCCGGTGTGACGCAGGTGATTCTCGCCGGCATGTCGGCGAATCTCTGCGTGGAATCCCATATGCGTGATCTGATCGAGCAGGGATTCAACGTGGTGGTCGTCCCCAATGCCACGGCCGCGGCAAAGCTTCCGGGGTACGACGGGTTCGAGGCGGCCTTCGTGAATTACCGGATGATCGCCAGCGACGTGTGGAGCACGAGCGAATCCGTGAATATGATCGCCGGGATATGAGCTGACAAAGAGAATCTGAATCGAGTGGAGAGTCTGGCACAACTGACAGAATCCGGACTTTTCAACCATCACCTGTGTGGGAATTTCTGGTTTCCACACATATTAACCGCCGCAAGGCATACAAGGAGGAATCATCATGAGCAAGTCAGTGAAGGACACATTGGAAGAAATGTTGGGCATTTTGAAGCAGGGTCAAATGACCGAAGGTCAGAAGATCTACTTTGCGGATTCGGTCGTGACACAGGAAGGCAATCAGCCACCCGTCGCAGGCAAACAAGCCTCCATTGAGCGATTGGACAAATTTAGAGAGGCGATCGGCGTGGCCGCCTTTGTCAGCTACACCATTGGGGCTGTGGCTATTGCAGGCAACACCAGCTTCTACGACTCGGTGCTGACCGTGAAATTGAAGAATGGGCAAACCATCAGCTTCGAACAAGTCGTCAAGACAGACTGGCAGGATGGCAAGATCGTCAAAGAGCGTTACTACCATAGCTGATCACGGGTGCTGTCGCGTGGGAGCGGATGGCTGAGGCCATTCGCTCCCACATTGATTCGCAAATTGCAGTAATAGTGTTCATGCAAAGGGAGTGAAAACCATGACAATTCAAAGACAATCATATCGGTATCCGCAGACACTGCTGTGGCAACGACTTGTGTCACCACTGTTGTTGGGCCTGGTGCTTCTAACCATGGAGATCTCGGTGTTCGCGCAAACGACGGAGCAATCGACTCCGGCTCGCGTGGCGCACAACACCCTCAAAGTTGATGGCGTGGATGTGTTCTATCGCGAGGCAGGGCCGAAGGATGCCCCGGTTCTGTTGCTGCTTCACGGCTTCCCAACATCATCACATATGTATCGTAACCTCATCCCACAACTGGCCGACAAGTATCGCGTCATCGCGCCCGACTACCCTGGTTTCGGCCAGAGTGGGATGCCCGATCGATCGAAGTTCACCTACACGTTCGACAACTACGCGCAGGTGGTGGACAAGCTGATCCATCAACTTGGCGTGAATCGTTATGCCTTGTATGTGATGGATTATGGGGCGCCGGTTGGCTTCCGGCTGGCGGCGAAGAATCCGGAACGAGTGCTCGCGCTTA
>CAZAKX010000068.1:0-16571 GCA_964485915.1 uncultured Nitrospira sp.
AATGGTACGCACGACATCCAACATCACTTGTCCGACTTGTCACGCGGCAAAAGTTCGCCTGGCGGCAAGAAAGGGGCTTTCTGATGCCTTGCTCAGCGGATTGACCATTTATCCGTTCCGTTGTCAGCTCTGTGCCGACCGCTTTCGAAAGTTTCTCGGTCGCCGCACGCTCAACCCGCGGAGGAGCTTCGATCGCGTGGATGTGTCGTTTCCAGTCTGGTTTCGACCACACCGGACTCCAGGCTCGCCACGACTGGGGCAGGAAGGGGTGATAGAAAATCTTTCGATTCGTGGGTGTCGGATCCGTACCAGTGCTCTGGTCATCCTCGGTTCCAGTCTGGAACTGGAATTCCAGTATTCCAGCGATTCGCTTCCGATTACGATCGCGGAAGCGGTGGTTCGCTCTTCAGGAGGGGATGGTACGGTCGGCTTGCGATTCACGCGCCTTCATCGAGGAGAAGAGAGACGGATCAGGCGCATCATCGATGTGTGGCTGCCTGAACCCATGTCAACATACACATAACGTCGATCGTCACGGCGACTATGGGCATCGGATCATTCTTGTCGAAGCACCGCTAAGGGCGGTTGGCCAAGGATTCGGTAGGTGCTGAGAAAGCCCACCAACAGGGTCAGCGTGACCGTGGCTACAAATCCCGTGGCCAGCACGCCAGGCTGAAGACTCCAGGAGAGATCAAACACGGTCTCAAGGACCGCACAAGATAATGCGCTGGCAAGCGCGATTCCCAGAAGCCCGCCCAGGACACCCAGCATGGCATACTCAAGCGCGAACGACCGGGCGATCACGCCGCGTGTCGCGCCCAAGGCCTTGAGAATCACGGATTCGTACAGCCGACGATACCGGGTCGCAGCCAAGGCCGCCGCCATCACCAACCCCCCTGACAAGACACAGAACAACGCCACAGCGCGGATCGCGAGGGACAGTCGATCCAGCACCCGCGCAAAGCTGTCGAGCACGTCGCCGATATTGATCGCGGTGACATTCGGGAACGAGGCCACGACTGCTTGCTGGAGAGGCACTTCGTCGGATGGCGCAACACGAACGGTAGCCACGTAGGTGTGCGGGGCTCCTTCAAGCGCGCCAGGAGAAACAATCATGAAGAAGTTCGTGGAAAAGTTGCCCCACTCCACAGATCGAATGCTACTGATCTCACCCGTGATGGATACGCCTTGGATATCGAGTTCAATCGTATCGCCCACGGTGACACCGAGTTGCTTCGCGGCATCCTCCTCGATCGAGATCAGCGGCTTGAGCAACGCTTGCCTCGGTTTCCACCACGTGCCCTGAACGACCTTGTTGTCCTTGGGCAGATCTTGAAGGAACGTCAGGACATACTCTCGTGTCAGGAACCACTTCCTCCGACGCTCTTCTTTCTGGGCGCCTTTTTCACTCCGCTCTTCTTGCTCCGACGTCGGTTCAAACTTCACGGGCTCGCCCTTCACGGCGGACAGTCGCGAGCGGACCAACGGTGTCAATTGAGGAGTTGGGTCACCGGATCGTTGGCGCAGGAGACGCACCATTCCTTCCGCCTGGTCTGGCTGAATGTCGATGAAGAAAAAGGTCGGAGAGTCCGTCGGCCGATTCTCGCCCACCTGCGCGAGTAAGGACCGTTCGACAAGCGAGACGGTCGTCACGACCATCACGCCGATGCCAATGGCGATGGTGATGCTCACGGCCTGACTGTCAGGCCGAATCACATTCCCCACTGCCTGGCGAAGGGCCAACTCAGTGGGCTTCGGCCATTTCTTAACGGCGAGGAGGGCAGCACGGGCTGACGCCCCCAACAGCAGCACGGCGGCTGCAAACGCCAGAATAAACAACAGTCCGACTTTCCACGATCCAGCCTGCCAGATCGATAAGAGCGCCAATCCGAGACCGATTCCAAGCGCCACCACCAGCTTGATCGGGTCAAGATCACGCCAAGAACTCCACCATCTAGTCCGTTCCGAACCGGACATCGGGGCCGAGGAAGCAATTTCACGGCGAAAGATGCGCGCGGGTTTCACTTCACGGATCGTCAGTAACGGCCATAGGGTAAAGAGCAACGTCGAGAGCATGCCCAAGGCCAGTCCCTTCAACAACGGAGCGAACGAAAGGCCCAGCCACCCATTCGCGAAACCTAATTGATCGAGGAGATCCGAGGCCATGACAGCGGCCATCACCCAGGGAAGACCCAGGTGGAGGGCCATGCCGATGAGCAAGCCGGCGAGGCTTCCGACTAGGCCTAGCATCAGGGCCTGTAATCCATAGGTCAGCACGATGGTTTGGGAATCCGCACCGACCGTCTTCAGAATCGCGATCGTGTTCAACTTTTCCCGCACAAAGGCATGAACCGAAGTGGCGACTCCGAGGCCACCCACAAACAGGGCGGTCAGCCCGATGAGGCCCAGATAGCGGGTCAACTGTTCTAAAGATTGTTTCAGTTGCGGCTGGGCCTCACGATAACTCGACACGCGGGCCGAGTCGGGTGCCAGGCGCCCTCGTAACTCGTACAACAGGGGTTCAGGCGGCAGAATGCTTGGAAGTTTCAAGAGAAACCGCTCACGAACCCTGCTGCCGATTTTGACCAGTTCAGCCGAGCGAAGTCCCTCTTGCGACATCAGGACGCGAGGGCCCAAACTGAAGGCGTTGGCCATGCGATCCGGTTCCGTTCTCACGACACCGGTAATTACGAACTGCGCTTGTCCAATCTTGAGCCGATCGCCAACCGCCAACCCCATTCTGATGAGCAAAGCCTCTTGCACTACCACCCCAAAACAGGGGTGCGCCGAACAATTCCGATCTTGCTCACGAAGCAATTCTCCTAACTTAGTGTCAGGTTCAATTCGGAGTGAACCGTACAGAGGATATTGTGCCTCGACGGCCTTGAGCTCCACGATCTGTGTCGACTGGCCGCCACCGGCGGGATCGGTCCGTGCCGCCATCGCGACAAGCTCGCTGACATGAGTGTGTTCGATGCCGCGCACACCCAACGAGTCCAAGACTTCCTGCCCTTGAGGACTGATGGATCGGGATAGCCGAATTTCCAGATCCCCGCCCAGCAATCCTCGCGCTTCCTTTGTCACGGTTCGCTCTACTTGGGTGCCAAACAGAGACACACCCGTGAGCGCGCCGACACCGATGGCGATACAGACCAAGAAATAGAGAAAGTGTCGCCAGGCGGCACGCGTCTCGCGCCAGGCCATCTTGACCAAGAATTCTTTCATGAACCGAATTGGAAGGGGGGCGTGGTTGAAGAGAATCGACCAGACGTTCGGGAGTCGGTCGAGATGCCATCGATGAATGATGAGTCGGAGGGCATGCGATCGGATTCCAGGCGACCATCACGGAGCGACAGCACACGCTGCATCGAAGAGGCCAAGGTAGTGTCGTGAGTCACGAGCACAAGCGTGGTCCCGTGATCCCGGTGGAGGGCCAGCAGCAGGTCGACAATATGGGCGCCGGTCGTGCTATCGAGGTTGCCCGTTGGCTCATCCGCCAGCAAAATCGGCGGACGACAGGCAAAGGCGCGGGCCACGGCTACGCGTTGTTGTTCCCCACCGGACAATTGGACCGGATAGTGTTCCATGCGATCGGACAACCCTACTGCGTAAAGCAAATCAGCCGCGCGAGCACCGGCCCGACTCTCCCCGCTGAGTTCGAGTGGAACCGCCACGTTCTCCATGGCGGTGAGTGTGGGAATGAGATGAAACGACTGGAAAATGTAGCCCACCTTTTCGCGACGAAATCTGGCCATTCTGCTTTCCGCCATGGTCGTGATGTCTGTGCCATCGAGATGAATCGATCCGCTGCTCGGACGATCAAGACCCGCCATCAAGCCGAGCAACGTCGATTTACCACTTCCGGACGGTCCCACGATCGCCACCGTCTGTCTCGCTGGAATGTCAAAATTAATACGGTCAAGGATGGTGACCGAACGTCCTCCCGCAGCCAGGACCATCGACACGTCTGTCACAGTGATCATTGAACCCCTCTTCCATCCTCTGACTCAGAACATACAGAGAATGATAGTATACTGCACGAACAAAGAGCGCGAATGTTGAGTGACATCATGCGAAGAGCACGAACATTGCTGGCGATATCCCTACCTGTAGTGCTGATACTTGTATGGCCCTTCGCGATGGACGCCGCCTCGCCTTCGGCACCTGACACCAGGCCTCGAATCGTGGCGTTCGGAGACAGTCTCACGGCTGGGCTCGGGGTGCAAGCCGATGAATCCTATCCCGCCCAATTGCAGCGGAGGTTGGATGATCTCAAGTATCCCTATCGAGTGATTAATGCCGGTGTAAGTGGCGACACCACAGCCGGCGGGCTACGACGTGTGCCGTGGATCCTCAACAATAAACCTGAGCTGGTGATCCTCGAATTAGGCGCGAACGACGGACTTCGAGGGCTCAGCATCGATCAAACCAAAAGCAATCTGCGACAGATCGTCGAGCGACTGCGAGAAGCCGGCGCGGCCGTTGTCTTGGCCGGCATGAAGCTTCCCCCGAACTATGGAGAGGACTACACCACTCGCTTTGAAGCCATCTATCCGGCGCTGGCGCGAGAATACCATCTCCCCTTAATACCCTTCTTTCTAGAAGGGGTGGGAGGTGCGTCCTCATTGAATCAAGTCGATGGCATTCACCCGACGAAGGAAGGGTACGAAATCGTCGTGGAGCAGGTGCTGAAAGTCCTCAAGACCGTACTGAGCGAACGACAGCAAAAGCTCTGAGTCGCATAAACGTCAGATCACTAACTTGATCTTCGGCTGAAACCGGCTTGATTAGGAGGTCTGAGGAAGCACGGTAGGCCAAAGAATTCTTACGACGACTTCTTGAAGAAGGTGTCGTAGACGCCGTACGCGAGGATCCCACCGATCAGCACATAATACAAGGCGCTGATGCCACTGTAGTCCGGTGGGCCTTCACCCTCTGGAGCATTGGCCAATACCGGCAACGCTTGGGCCAGAAGGATTCCCGTGATCGCACTCGTGTGTGAAAGTAGCCGCTTCATCTTTGCTCCCTCCAAGATCTCAAAAGCCAAAGAAGGTCGCATTTTACTGGACCTTAATTGGAAGGCGCAAGGGGGATCAGCAGGAAGGATTGGGGGACGCAACAGACGAAGTGCCACCACGATTTAGGGGGTTGGCTTAACCGCTGCCTTCAATGCCTCCGCAATTTCTTTGACGGAGTTGGCGAATTGTTCGAACGGCGAACCCTCTTGAAGCCGTTCACCCGCTGCCATGCGCATCTGTTCTTCATGCGTGATGATGTCAGTCGCCAGCGCTGCCACTTTAGCCATGGTCGCTTGGTAGGTCGCGATGTCGAGCTGAAGCGCTTGAGCTGTGGTCTGCGTGGCCTTCATCTCGTCCATCGACGTGCGGAGTTCCTCAGACAGTCTTCGTACGTGCGTCTCACGGTCTCGGATCTCAGCCGTCAGCCTGGTGGAACCTTGATCGCTCTCACGACGACTATCCGCCAGACTGCGAATAGTTTCGATCCAAATCGAGACCTCGCTGCGCTTGAGCGTGGGAGGGTCAGGAAGCGGTTGGTGTGACTGGATCGCTTTTGTAGCTGGTTGGAGCCATTCCATAAACTGCATGGCATCGCTCAATTTCACATCGGCAGCGCTCCATTGAGGGGCGGACGTCTTGCCGTTCAGAGCAGGGGCAGCCAGGGGTGGGGTTTTGGACTCCTTCGGGCTACGCGGTTTTCGCGGCTGTTGAGGCTGATCTCGCCGATAGTATTCGAGCAAGACCGCGATGCAATGGCGGCACATGGGTTCTTCGGGAAGGGCGCAGGAACATTTTGAGAGAAGGTGGCCGTCTTTCAGGCGGATTGTTTGCTCGTAGAGACCGGAGTTCCCGATGAGGGTAGACGTGATCCGTGCGTCGTCAGCTTCCCCGATGCGGACCCGGTTTTCGGTCAAATATTTCTGAGCGATTTGAAAGGCGGAATTTTCTGAGATAGCCTGGATCATCCGGGGATCCAGTAAGCCAAGTCGCTCCGCGCTGCAAGGAATCTTGTTTCGCATCGTCGACGCGCAAGTCGTTCCGGGAAGAGAAATTGGCCCAGTCTGCCGGGGTGAGTCGAGTCGTGTCAAGCCTCGCCTGGTTTCTTGGTCGCTTGTACGCGGTTGTCAGAAATGGAACTGGGTCGCGAATACGCTACCGGCATGGTTTCACCGGGCGTGCTTTGTCCATCGGGGTCAGCCAAATGTAGTCGGCGATGGGTTCTTGCATCAGTGCGCGAACGTCCTGCGTTTTACTTGCGTCAAATGAAAGCAGATAGATCGTTGCCTGTTTGACCGCTCCTCCCAGCCGTCTTGCGACACGCTTCGGCACAGGAAGTCCGTATTGAACGTGGCCGGCTCCGGTGTAGCTCACGATTATGCGACGGGTGCCGGTTTGATCGCGGCGGAGCTCTTCTTCCCTCAGGACCAGCGTCCTTGCCATGCCTTCGTCGCGCACCATGGATGCTTCGTACATCGTGCGATAGTGCTCCGCAGACCCTCCATGGCACCGCTGGAGTTGATCGAAGATCCTCTCGCGGTATGCGGGATCGTCAACAATCTCTTCTTGATCGAGCCCCCATGTCGCCCATTCCGGCTCCTGTTTGGCTTGATCGAGTCCAAGTTTCACGACGCGGCGAATCAATGGCTTGGGTGGGTTCATGGCACGGACGGATAAATGTCGGTCGCGAGCGAATGTAAGCAATGGCGCGTAATCTTCAAAAGCGCCCCCCCAGTTTTGTTTCCAGCGCACCTGTTCTAAAAACTCATTCGTGACTGCTTGAGTGGTCGATACATAGCTGTCCAAGGCTGGTTGGCCATCCCATCCGAACATCTCCATCCCGATCGTCGGTTCAATCCCGTTCCCAATCAGGTGGTTCAATACCTTCAAGGCCGCTTCGATATGGTACGGGTTGTGGTGTTCTTCTCCCAGATAGACAATGTTTTGCTGTTCCAAGCCCTTGACCAAATTGGCAAACGTGATGACACGACCGGTTTGTGTATCAAGAATGTCCCAGGGTTGCCACCCAGCCTCGATGCTGGAACCAAGGTCACCGGCGCGCTCTACCGCGCAGCCCATCGGGAACATAAGCAGAGAGACCAGGAGACACAGTCTGAAGGCCGACCGCCCTGTTCGCCCAGTGTTCACAATGACAGGTGTTCTCATGAAACCACTCCTACCACAACGATCGGGTGTGAACAAGCGCGCTTGACCCTGAGGTTTGAAGATCACTATGCTTTGGGTTTAAAGTCCGATTCGATCTCTGACCTACAGAGTTGTTCACGCTCCATGAATCCCGACCCACTTGCCGAGTTTCGCCGCCTCGTGAGTCATCGTGCGCGCCATTTTCCAAAACAATGGGACGCATCTAAAAAATTGATCGAGGCGGCCACCCTCCCCTCAACCCTCGTCCGACTCCATCACGCCCTTCTGGACAAAGATCTTCCAGCCTCAGTGAAGGAACCCCTGGTCCGCCTGTTCGAGCGGAAGGCGCCTCGACGTGTTCAAGATTTGGACGGAGCGTGCCTGAAATCTCTCACAGGCCTCCCTCCGGCCAAAGCTCTCCGCGCGCTGAGTGTCTTTTTTGAATTGGTTCCGACCCCAGGCTCTAGATGGCCCATGACAAGGCTGGCCAGCGAGGACATAGAACGGTTGGTGCGCAACATGGAAAATCCCTTCGATCTCCTTCGATGCGCAGACGTGGCGTCGCTCCTAGACATCGGAGCAGGGGACCTCGCTTTGGCAGAGGAGTTGGCCGGGGTGTATAGCGCTGACCTCAGGCAACAGAACCGAGAGCTGATTGTGCACTGTCTGGATCGACTCGATCCTCGTTCACAGTTGGGTGGCCCTCTCCACGCTAGACCGGATCGGCTCCGAAGGTTACAGCAGACACCTGGGTTATCATTTGCTTTCTTCGGCAATCAAGACATGTTTGCACTGGAACCTCTGGATGAGCAGGACTCGCTCGCTCCTCGATACACCATTGCCACCTGCTGGGCGCCAGCCACTCCCACCTTTGCGTACGAACCGACGAGGCTCTCGCGATCGCTGATCGATCAGGAGCTTATACGGACTAGAGGGGCCTTTCGCCAGACACGCTTCGAGAGAGAGCGAGCCCTCGAAGTCGCGCACGGCGATCGCCTCTTGCTCTTCCCACCGTGGAAGTTCGAGATCGTCGGCCCTCTGGCACTATTGAGTCTGCTTGCCCGGCGAGGAGCCGTCTGTGTGGTGGGATCAGTCGATGATCAAGTGTTTTGGGAGCTCCTTGCGCAATTGCTCGATGAGTCGCGCTATCGACCGCAAGAAGAACCGTTTACCACGGTTACCGTACCGAAGATATTCGGAGACCTCTACGATGCTCTCACTGGTCTGCCGGTCGGTGAGTCCATCGATCTGTCGAGCCTCGCGACACTCCGGCGTCAGTATCTTCCCCCAGCCGATGGCCATACCGCTGAGTTTCGGTATATCCGTATTCGACGAGGAGCCACTTTCCCGGGTAGCCCGGCAAGTAGTACGGCGCGGAAGTTTTCCTCCATGGACGAAGAAGTTCCCCCCTGGATGCTCACGCTGATCCCCGCGTAGCAATCTGAGGCGGATTCAAGACCGGCAGCCGAATCGCGAGGCGCAAAAAACATGAATAATTGACCGATCTTAGACCCTTTGTTAGACTTCGACCGTGTTCGATCACCAAGTCTTTCTACGGCGATTTCCCGCACGTTAGTCCCAACATGAACGCAACACCGACTATTCCAGATATCTTGGAGAATATTGCCCGGGTGATCAAGGGGAAACCCCATGTCATCGAAATGAGTGTCGTTGCTCTCCTGGCTCGCGGGCATCTGCTCCTCGAAGACGTTCCCGGAGTCGGGAAAACGACCCTCGCCCATAGTCTTGCGCGATCGCTCGATTGCTCCTTCAAGCGTATTCAGTTCACGAGCGATCTGCTTCCCTCGGACATCGTCGGTGTGTCGATTTTCAACCGCCAGAAACAGGCCTTTGAATTCATGCCTGGACCGATTTTCGCCAACATCGTGTTGGCGGATGAAATCAATCGAACGACGCCAAAAACCCAGAGTAGTCTTCTGGAAGCGATGAGCGAGGCACAGATTTCGTTCGACAATAAGACCTATCCCCTGAGTCAGCCGTTTATGGTCATTGCAACTCAGAACCCCGCAGAATATCACGGGACGTTTCCACTCCCTGAGTCGCAGCTCGATCGCTTTCTCATGCGGCTTCGCATCGGCTATCCGGCTCCCGAAGAAGAACGAAAGGTGTTGGAGCGCCCCCAATCGTTGCATCCGGCTGAGGAGCTATGCCCGTTACTCACCGCGCACGACGTCGTGGCGCTCCAGGATCAGGTCGATAAGGTTCGGGTGGAGGAGAGCATCACGGACTATCTCTTGGCCATTGTGCAAAGCACAAGACAGTCGGATCTCTTATCCCTGGGCGTCAGTACGCGGGGCGCTCTGGCGTTAAGTCGAGCGGCCAAAGCGTTGTCGTTTGTTCGCGGTCGGACCTATTGTCTGCCCGACGATGTGAAGGAGCTTGCCCCAATCGTGCTTTCTCACCGCATCATGGTGGCACGCGCGCAGGGGTCACGCCAGCGAAGCTCTGAACAGGCTGAGCAGATCATCCAGGATTTGGTCGATTCGGTTCCAGTCCCTATCTAAGTCTTTCCTGAAACGAGCTGGCCGGCGCGGAGCTGGTGCGACATGCCCCTTCAAATGCCCTTCTTCGTGCGACGATGGTTTCTGCATCGGTCCACACGGGTCACGTCCGAAGGCCTTCAATTCTTAATCTTTACCCTTGCGATCGGCATCGCCGCCATCAATACCGGGAACAATCTTTTCTATCTTCTGCTCGCGATGATGTTGAGCCTTATCCTGATCTCAGGCATCGTCGCGGAGTACTGCTTGCGACGACTCGACTTTCATCGCCATCTTCCGGACCTCATTGTGGTGAATCAACCGGCCACCGCTACACTGGTGGTAAAGAACCGGAAATCACGCCTCCCGAGCTTTTCCCTGGCGATCTCCGACGTGAGCGATGGGCGCGACCTGGCTCGCGGAGCGACCGTTCACGAACTCCCTTCAGGCGCCAGCCGGTTGGTGTCGTATCCGTTTCTTGCGACGCGACGGGGGAGGTTGCGGTTGGATGGTGTTCGCGTTGCGACGGAATTCCCTTTTGGACTCTTCATGAAAAAGGCTTTTTACCACGTTGAAGGATCGATCGTTGTCTGCCCTGAAATCATCCCACTGGATGAAAGTCTGCTCCAAAGTCTGATGAGTGCCGGTCAAGAACAGAGTCTTCATCGACGAGGCAATGGGAGTGACTTATATAACTTGCGTTTGTATCACGCGGGAGATGACTCGCGGAGTATTCATTGGCCGACGACGGCTCGAACCTCCCAGCTGACGGTCCGAGAGACCGAGGCGGAAGAGCAACGCCGAGCGACCATTCGTCTGTCGACCATCGCGCCCGTCAGCCACGATGTCGTGTTCGAGCGAGCCGTCTCATTGTCTGCGTCCTTGGTTCAGTACTTGGCGCAGCAAGGTTACGTTGTTCAACTGATCGTAGGAGCAGACTGTTCGATATTCGGTCAAGGGGACGCACACCTCCACGAGCTTCTACGCATGCTCGCCCTCTGTGAGCGACGCGATCCCTCCGGAGCATTCATGGCGAGCGAAAGGCTCGAACCCGACCGCAGGGAGGATGAAGGCGGGACAGAGATCGTCGTGCAATCGTGGGGCGGGCCGAAGGATCACCAGCCTGGACGGCTGACACTTCTGGTCGACGGACAGCCCGTCGACGGAGCAGTACATGGCTTTTAATCAGGCGCTTCGACTGACTTCAATTCTGTTGGCGGCGGTCTCATTTATCGGACTGACGCTTGGGTCAGGTCTGCCTACGTGGTTGGCGGTATTGACAGGTGGGGGACTGATCGTTGTGCTCTTACGCCAGGTTACAGCCGGAGCCTTCCGGCACTTTACTTCGCACGTTTCTTTCTCACCGGCCGGTTGGAATCTGCTGGTCATCGTTGGGTTTCTCGGTTTTTGGGTAGATATGTTCTGGGTGTCTGGCGAACTTCTTCCGGCGGGAATCCATTTTCTCATGATCCTCATGATCATCAAGCTGTTCAACCTCAGGCTTCGTCGCGACTATTTGCATCTCTATGCCATCAGTCTCGTGGCCATCCTCGCGTCGGGGTCCCTCACCACGGATCTGTGGTACTTCCCTATCTTCTTGCTCTATCTGGCGGCCGGAGTCTGGACGCTAATCCTGTTTCAAATTACTAAAGGATCCGAAGGCGTAGATGCCCTACCGCTAGCTACTCAGTCGCAACAGCCAGAATTGCTCGGCCGGATCACGCCCCAACTCTTCTGGCTCGCAAACGGACTGGCGCTGGCGTGCTTTGCAATGACATTGGCAATCTTCTTCACGATTCCTCGGATCAGCGCGGGGTTTTATCAGAAAGGCTTTGGAGAAAATATTCGGACGTCTGGATTTTCCGAGACGGTCAACTTAGGTGCGATCGGGCCGATCAAACGGGATCCAAGCGTCGTGATGCGGATCGAAGTGCCGCGGCACACTCAACACGCAGTGGACCGGTTTTATGTACGAGGAGTCTCGTTCGATCAATATGACGGCAAATCGTGGACGAATCGGTTGGGCTACCGACGAAACCTCAGCGAGGAAAGTCCCGGGACGTTTATCATTCGCGGGCAGCAAGGTCCCGCACCAACTCGCCTGGGGGACGCGATTCAACAGAATATTCTTCTAGAGCCGCTCGATACGTCCGTGCTTTTCGCCGCTCCATTTGTTGAAAGCATCCGCGGGAAGTTTCCGGCGGTGCAGTCGGATTATGCAGGGTCGGTGTATCTTCCGTTCCCCAGCTCATCGCGCATTGAATACGCTGTGGTCTCTCGCTCACATCCTGTGCTGCCGGCCGATCTTGGCTCCGAGCCCGCCGTTTATCCAGAATCGTTCACCAAACATTTTCTCCAAATCCCCTATACATCGGAGCGGATCGGTAAGCTGACAGAAGCCATGACACGCTCGCAGCGCAGTCCCTATGAAAAAGCCCAGGCCATTCACACGTTCCTCATTCGCAATTATCGGTATAGCCTTGATGCGCCTCTCGCAGGGGTGGATCGCCCGCTTGAAGAATTTCTCTTCTTTCGCAAAACGGGGTATTGCGAGCACTATGCGACCGCCATGGCGATCATGCTTCGGACCGTAGGAATTCCGGCACGCCTTGTGACCGGGTTTCTCGCCACAGAGTGGAATGAATATGGAAGCTACTATGTGGTCCGACAGCAAGATGCTCATGCATGGGTGGAAGTGCATCTGCCGCATTCCGGATGGGTCATGATGGATCCGACTCCACCGTCGGGCGAACCGGTGGGGGGCGTGTATCCTGCTTGGCGGGCTTTGGAACGCATCCTGGATACTGTCAAACTCGAGTGGAGTCGATTGTTTGTGCAATACAGCGCCGCGGATCAACTGGCCGTCGTGCGGGAATTAAAAGCCGGGGGGCAATCTGTTGGCCAGAAGGCGCTCGATTCCATGGCCACCCTTTTCAGCCCGATCATGAGACTGCTAGGGGGGATTCCAGACTACGTGTTCCCAAGTGCCCTGCGGCCACAGGGCTCGATGTGGGGTCTTATCGTTGTTGTGTGCATCATGCTGCTTGGGCTGAGCGTGAGAAGAATCTTAGCAAGGGCGTTTCCTGATAAGAAGATGCCGCACGAAGACCACCGTATCGTGGATCTCTACAAGCAGATGATCAAACGTCTCGCTGACAAAGGTATTGCGAAAACAGCTACCACCACGCCTCTTGAGTTTGTTCACATCACCCGCATCCGATGGAGTGAAGCGAATCTTGCGGTGGCTTCCATTACTGAGCTGTATTGCAGAGCTCGGTTCGGTGGAATACCTCTTACTGATGAAGAACTGGGAACGGCGGAGGACGGGCTCAGACAGTTGACGATATTAGGGAAACCATGACAACAGGGCTCAGCCTCAGCATGAATGACCGGCATATCTGATAGAGGGATAAGAATATCATGAGAATATATTGGAGCGGGAAAAGGGATTTGAACCCTCGACCCTCGCCTTGGCAAGGCGATGCTCTACCACTGAGCTATTCCCGCTCGAGAGGTCTGAGGTGCGGAGTGTACTGAGCTATCCGTATAGTGTCAAGCTACGAATCCGATCGGATCAAGGACGTTGAATCGGTGCAGTTACTTTCAGTCAGTCAGTCTTTGGTCTGTTCCCTGCCGCGAATAGGTTACTCCATCGTAACATCATGAATGTGATGCGGCGAGATCACATGCAACATATCAAAATGATAGGGATTATCATCTTGAAAATGGCAGGTAGACCTCATGGTCTGAAGAGAAATGCTACGCAAGCTACCCATCAATGGGCCGGAGATGTCTATCAATTCTAAAGAGAGCTGACTAAAATACTCATTGTGTTTTTAGACGTTTAGAATACTCGTGGAGTCACGATGCACGTTGGATTCATGATGGCGCGAATATTGCGAATATTTCTTATTGCAACATATTGTTCCAAATGGTATATGCCACACCGCATGTTAATTTGAGTGGAAAAAGAAATAGACATAAGAAGAGATTTAATCGCGACTTTTTGATGAGTTACCACAGATTTGAGAGATTATTCCCTTTTAGGATGGTAAGCGTTCGATCTCGATGAAAAATTATCCTGAGGGAGAATCGAAGAGAAATCCTAAAACAACGATGATTCACGCAAGCTTATAATCGTCGAGGAGGTATCAACAATGTTCTTGTCACGTCGACAATTTTTGAAAGTTTCTGCCGGCACTGTTGCTGCCGCAGCCGTGGCAGATAACGTCTTGGCGTTGACGGCGCTCCAGCCAGTTATCGAGGTTGGCAACCCCTTGGGAGATTATCCTGACCGATCGTGGGAGCGTGTCTATCACGATCAATATCGTTACGATTCATCCTTTACATGGGTATGTTCCCCGAACGACACACACGCCTGTCGCGTCCGTGCGTTTGTGCGGAACGGGGTGGTTATGCGTGTGGAGCAAAACTACGACCACCAAACCTATGAAGATTTATATGGAAACCGAGGCACGTTCGCGCACAACCCACGTATGTGCCTGAAGGGATTTACCTTTCATCGGCGGGTGTACGGACCGTATCGGTTGAAGGGGCCATTGATGCGAAAGGGTTGGAAGCAATGGATGGATGACGGATCCCCAGAGCTTACCCCTGAAACAAAGCGAAAGTACAAGTTCGATAGTCGATTCCTCGACGATATGCTCCGGGTGTCGTGGGATACGGCTTTCACCTATGCAGCCAAGGCGATGATTGTGATTGCCACCCGGTATAGCGGGGAAGCTGGAGCACGGCGCCTGCGAGAGCAAGGCTATGCACCAGAAATGATTGAAATGATGAAGGGTGCCGGGACCAGGTGCTTTAAGCACCGCGCTGGGATGCCGGTTCTCGGTATTGTCGGTAAGATGGGCAATACGCGCATGAACGGCGGGATCAACGCATTGCTGGACACCTGGATTCGTAAGGTTGGTCCGGATCAAGCACAGGGTGGACGGTACTGGTCGAATTACACCTGGCACGGAGATCAAAATCCCTCTCAGCCATTCTGGTCCGGTGTTCAAGGGTCGGACATTGATTTGTCCGACATGCGCTTCTCGAAGTTAAACACCAGCTGGGGTAAAAATTTCGTCGAAAATAAAATGCCGGAGGCCCACTGGAAGTTGGAGTGTATCGAGCGTGGTGCCCGTGTCGTCGTCATCACCCCGGAATACAACCCGACTGCGTATCGCGCTGATTACTGGATGCCCTTGCGTCCTGAGTCAGATGGTGCGCTCTTTTTGGGCGCCATGAAAATCATTGTCGACGAAAACATGCACGACACTGATTTTATGAAGCAATTTACCGACGCGCCCATATTAGTGCGGACGGATACGTTGCAGTACTTGGATCCGCGCGATGTGGTCGCAGATTACACGTTCCCTGATTTCTCGAAGAGCTATTCAGGCCGCATTCAATCATTGAAGCCCGAACAAATTCAGCGTTTGGGTGGGATGATGGTCTGGGATCTCAACAAAAAGCAGGCGGTCCCGCTTCATCGGGAGCAGGTCGGTTGGCATTACATCAATAGCGGTATCGATGCGGCCCTCACCGGCACCTACCGGGTGAAGCTACTCAACGGGCGCGAAATCGATGCGATGCCGGTCTGGCAGATGTACCTGGTGCATTTCCAGGACTATGACTTAGATACCACCCATCAAATTACTCGAACGCCCAAAGACCTCATCGTGCGATGGGCACGGGACTCCGGCACGATTAAGCCGGCCGCCATCCATAATGGCGAAGGCGTCTGTCACTATTTCCATATGACGCCGAATGGGCGAGCGGCCGCGATGGTCCTCATCATCACCGGCAACGTCGGGAAGTTCGGCACAGGCCAACATACCTGGGCTGGTAATTATAAGGCAGGTGCATGGACCGCGACTCCTTGGTCTGGTGCAGGTTTGTCGGTTCACACCGGAGAAGACCCATTCCATATCACGTTGGATCCCAATGCGCATGGAAAGGAAATTAAGACCAAGTCCTACTATTACGGCGAAGAAGTCGGGTATTGGAATCACGGTGATACGGCCTTGATTGTCAATACACCGAAATATGGACGAAAAGTATTCACCGGTAAGACCCACATGCCGACGCCCAGTAAGTTTCGCTGGGTCGTCAACGTCAACGTGCTGAATAATGCGAAGCATCACTACGATATGGTGCGCAACGTCGATCCGAATATTGAATGTCTCATTACTCAAGACATCGAAATGACGTCCGACGTCAATCACAACGATATCGCGTTTGCTTGCAACTCCTGGATGGAGTTCACCTACCCGGAGATGACAATCACGGTCTCCAATCCATGGGTCCAGATCTGGAAGGGTGGTATCAGGCCGTTGTACGACACCAGAAACGACCTGGATACTTTCGCCGGAGTAGCAGCGAAACTCTCAGACATGACGGGCGACAAGCGGATGCGCGACTACTTCGCGATGGTGTATGCCAACCGTGTCGATGTGTACGCCCAGCGTATGCTTGATGCATCCAGCACATTCTACGGCTATTCGGCCGACGTCATGCTCAAATCGGAAAAAGGCTGGATGGTCATGGTCCGCACGTACCCACGGCATCCGTTCTGGGAAGAGACCAACGAGTCGAAGCCCATGTGGACTCGCAGTGGCCGATACGAGAACTATCGCATCGAACCTGAAGCCATCGAATACGGCGAAAACTTTATCTCTCACCGTGAAGGTCCTGAAGCGACCCCGTACCTGCCAAATGCCATCTTCACGACGAACCCGTATTGCAGGCCGGATGATTACGGTATTCCGATCACAGCACAGCACCACGACGACAAAACAGTGCGCAACATCAAATTGTCGTGGCACGAAATCATGCGCCATTCCAATCCGTTGTGGGAGAAAGGCTACCAGTTCTACTGCGTCACGCCGAAAACCCGGCACCGTGT
>CAZAKX010000069.1:0-16533 GCA_964485915.1 uncultured Nitrospira sp.
AGCCCTGTTGCGATGGACCACTGGACGGGAGAGAACATCGAGGAGCATGTATCAGGGCTTATGGTGCGCAGCATCAGACCGAATCAATCACCGGCAATGATCGCGTCCAAGGACGAGAGCCAGATTCTATCTCTTCGAGGACTCACACCGCCGGGATTCTTGGTTCGAATATTTTCAACCGGCCTCTCAGGCTGCCCCTCCTGAGCATGATACCTCCCCTCTCCACCGGCTGCTTCTGGTAACTTTACCGCGCTACAATTCCTTGTTGCCGAACGCTGGAGCGCCCCTCATCTGGACAACCATTCGAAACGAACTCAGGCTACACGCCGAGCTTCTCAACTTTGACGATTTACAACGTGTGACCCAATAATACAAATAGACCCTTTTTTTGTTTATTGGTATACTTAACCAATACATGGAGACCTACCATATGCCAGTATCCCAAATCTCATCAAAAGGCCAGATTCTGATTCCTCGGCAACTTCGTCGCAAGCTTGGGTTCAAAGCCGGCGGCAAGGTGCAATTGTTTGAGGAAGGCGGTCGGCTGATCGTGGCTCCGGCTGCAGACGATCCGATTGCGGCGGCCACCGGCTTTCTCACCGGCAAGTTCTCCCTGACGGACGACCTCCGCCATGAACATCGAGAAGAGGCCCGCCGTGAGCAAAAAGCTCGTCCTCGATAGCTTTGCCCTGGTCAGCCTGTTTCATAAAGAGCCCGGATGGGAAAAAGTCCGGGCCGCTCTGTATGAGCAGCAGCGGGCCGGAACCAAGGCCTTCCTGAACTGGGTCAATTGGGGTGAGTTCTATTACATCGTAAAGCGTAAGGTTGGCTCGACTCGAGCTGCTGAAGCCCTTCATCTTCTGGAACAACTGCCGATCGAACTCGTCCCGGTGGACCTCGCCTTGGTGCGAGAGGCAGCAGAGCTCAAGAGTGAGTATGCGATCTCCTACGCGGACGCATTTTGTATCGCTACAGCTCGACGTTTATCTGCAACAGTGCTGACCAGTGACCCAGAATTCCACGCCGTTGAGCACTTGATCACCGTCCGGTGGCTGTCGCCATAGCGCTATGGTGACCGATCGACCGTGCTCCTGTTTCCAACCGGATCCATAGACTATCTCTCCTGACTGTTACTCGCCCTGTTGGGCCTACACTTCTGACGTGATGAACTGAATCCAAATAGATTCGAGGTGAATCCTTTTAGATTCACCTCGCTCCCTTTCCTCAACCTCCTACGTAGCAAACCCATTCGTTTGAGGATTCTGTAACATAGCAGACAGCCTACGTATTTCCATCATGTGGTAGCGGTGTGATCTCGCACTGTGTTCATGGCCTGCACCTTGCTAGAGCCACATGGACATAGGGCCGAGCAGTTATGGAAGGAGGTCGTTATGGATTGTCGGGGTGTGAATCGCAAAGACACCGGTCTCCTATTCCTTTCGCTCAAGCCGCGCTTGCTGAAATGCAGCAAGCCCCGCATGGGTTCCATATGAAAGCAACGAGAGAGGAGCAAGGCGAAGGCTGACTTATCAGTAGAGTCCCTAGAGAGCAATGGTCATGAAATTCCAAATCTTGACCTGGTCCGAATGGACTTACTCGAATGAATGTGGCATACAGAGGCAAACCTCGAAGGCCAGAGCCACAAGATACCTGTGGAAATGATTAGTTAGAAACTTTTTCCCGAGCCCTGAAATGAGAGTGGAATCACCGTAAAGGGATGTTGTGAAACAAGCAACCGGAATACTAAGCGCGCAGAAAACGTTATATAAAAATCCTACGAGTGCTCGGCTCGTTGCAATAGAGTCAATCAGGCGAGGTTAAAAGACGATGCGGGACTTTCAGCTTCCAACTACCCTAGAGCACGCGCATGAAAGGCGTACCTGTCGATCTAATTTCCCAACGACGCCGCTTCTCACCTTTCGTTTGCTTTACAGCGTTTTGGTGTTACTTGTTCTCCTCATCGCAACCAGCTCTGGTTGCACATTCTTCTCCCGACCTGCCAGTGAAGAAAAGTTGGACGCGAACCAGGCCTATTGGTTCCACTACGAAGCGGCACGGCGTGGAGGGTTCCTAGTCGGCGCCGATTCGAAGATCAAGATGTGTGCTGAGCCTGCCCCCGATGTGGCATTGGCTCGCACCGTAGAACTTGTGGGGAAAGGGTCTTACCAAGGAGCAACGGGAGAAACACAAGCCAAACTTGCAGAGCAATTGGCCCAGCTGAGTGGCCGCACACAGACGGTATTGATCCTACGAGAATCGTTGTTCCGACTCTGCGAATTGTCCATCAATAATTCTGCATTGACACCAGCAGAACTCAAAGGGCTTTACAAAGATGTTATCGATGCAATGGTTCAGCTTGCGACAGCTGACGTTACAAATGCGCAGGCTGAAGAGATAAAAGCTAAAGCCGCATTAGAGAATGCAAAAACGCTACAGATGAGAACCCTCGACTCACTAAATCCAGAAGTCCGAAAACAAATGTTACCGCCATAGTGGTGAAAGTACAGCACGGTTACTTAGAAGATAAATACTGCGTAATACCTGAACCCCTATGAACGTATATAAAGCTTCACATGATTCCGTGGTACTGCAGCAACGCCTCAAAAGTACTGTGGAGGTATTTCTCATACTGAATATCCTGGCCGGCTGTGTACAGATTGTACATGAACAATGCTTTGCTACATCTTCCGCTCAGGAAAAGGGGGCAACCAACCATGCATCCGATGAACTCTTGATTAAATTTAGGCCCGGAACAGATCTGCCATCAATTCAGTCCTTGAACGAAGGATTGCGTGTCGAAGTGCTCAAGGTTTTAGCTGGCGGGCAAGTGTATCTCGTCAAGATTCCAGCAGACAAGTCACTTGAAGATGTACGGGGAGCGTATATGAAATCTCCTGACGTGCAGTCGGTCGAATTAAACTTTACGGCAGTAGCACAGTAGTATGTAGCAACTCTACGTCTGCAGAGGTGAAGTCATGGCGCTATTGATCATGCTCGGCAGAATGATGATGGTGGTGGTCATCATGGTTGTTTTTGATTGGGTTTACCCACTGGTAACATCAGCAGCGTCGGAGCCTCTTCACTCGCCTAACCTTGTGTTACCTCTTCATTCTAATAATCCTACAGCACAACTTTTCGACGACACAATCATTGTCAAGTTCAATGAATCACTTCTAAAATCTGTCACTCTACAGGAACGAATTGGCCAGATGAAGGCCATCACCGCAGAACTCGTTACTAAGTATGGGCTATCATCCATTCGCACATTGCCGATCCTAGGTACACAATTGTTCAAACTGAACACCAAGCATCTGCTGAAGGACCAAAATGCAGCAATTTTAGAACTACGCAAAAATCCAGCCGTTCAATACGCTGAGTACAATTGGCGCACTATTGCTACACAAGCCCCTTCTCCCAAAGACCCAAATGACCCTCAATGGGCCGATGGATATTTCTGGGGTCTCCGGAAGATAGGCATGAGAGAAGCCTGGGGTTATCACACTGACGCGAGCAACATAGTTGTTGCTGTCATCGATTCAGGAATCGACTATGCGCACCAAGATCTCGAACCAAATATGTGGACCGACTCATCGACCGGATCACATGGATTTGATTTTTGCACTGACACTGCAACACCGACAGATTCCAGTGGCCATGGAACCATGGTAGGAGGGGTGATAGGAGCTAGAGGAAATGATTCCTATGGAGCCGTTGGCGCTAGTTGGCGAGTAAAACTGTTAGCTCTCAAGTTCCTATGCGGGACCCATTCGACAACAGGGCTGCCATCCGGTTCTATGGCCAATGCAATAGAGGCCATCGACTACGCAATGTCCAAAGATGCCATGATCATCAACAATAGCTGGAGAATAGCTCCTCCGGTTTATGCCAGCGACATCCAGACCCTTAAAGACGCAGTCCTGAGAACAAACTGTGAAGGTAGAAACGTCCCTGTGGGTTGCAAACCTGCATTGTTTGTCGTTGCAGCAGGAAATGCACTTCCAGGAGAGTCCTTAAATAGTGATACCGTGAATGGAAAGGTTTATCCGGCGAGTTTTGTCGATGCAAGCAACCTTATCGCAGTTGCTGCTACTGAATGCTCAGACCCTCCTGAATGTACCGACAAGTTATGGGGTGAGTCGCATTACGGCCCCCAAACTGTCCATATTGCCGCGCCGGGAGCCGACATTGACAGCACATCCCCTGCAGCTTTGGGAGGAGCATTCAGTGTGCTGTCAGGAACCTCCATGGCTGCTCCTCACGTATCTGGCTGCGCAGCGCTGCTTCAGGCAAGAAATTTTTGGTGGCTCGGAAGGTTTCTATCAGTCGCTGAAGTTAAGAATCTTTTGTTTAGTAATGCGGATACTCCTTTCCAGGGTTCTATTATAGAGGGACGAAGGTTGAATTGTTCGAAAGCCATGGCAGCTATTCAAAGGAGGGATGTTGGGCCACCTCCAGCACCCACCTCATTGCGAATTACTCCTTAGATCCATTGATAAGTTCGTATTTGCATCACCTTAGCGTTTCTCGAAGTAACTGAGTGCATTCGAAAATCAAGGAGGGAAAGATGAAAAGTTCACATCGCGTGAAAGTGCTTCAAGGTATTAGCGTACTGACACTATTCTTTGCAGCAGCCTTACTGCAAGGCTGTATTACGGTAAAGTGTGAAGACTGTGACAAACCCTGTGAAGAAGGAGTAACTCCAGGGGGGGTTGGGCAAGGTAACTGCTTTAAGCACAGAGCCGGGACATGGCGCTCCGACCCCTCGGCCTGCACTAGCGGCTATGTCTGCAATAACCCTGGCGGTCAATGCTCCAACACCGCAGTAACAGGTACCTGCACACTAGAGCCCACAAGCGGGAAATGTGACTGTCGATGCAAATAACCTGCTATTCAGAATGGTAAAGTTTCACCAGCCATTCAGCCTTTTTGGATTTATGAGGCCTGTACCATGAAGAGATTTCGTTTTCGAAATTCTTTCAAAAGCATCCTTCTCTTTTTGGCAGGCGTCGCGACCATTGGCCAGACATCAGTTTCTCTACTGTATGCTCAAGCTCCTATTACATCGTCTGGACTAGGCACGGAGGTCAGCGCTCCAGTGGATATTTCAGAAGGGAAAGTTCAGTACGACATCACCGGGGGTACCCGTCCAGGAGGGGGACTCAATCTGTTTCATAGCTTCAGCACGTTCGATGTCCCATCGAAGAACATCGCGAACTTTCTTAATGGAGTATCGCTCGATCACAATGGCGCTCCCCTACCTCCTGGTTTGCCGACCGCCAACATACTAGCCCGTGTTACCGGCCCAAATCCATCGGCCATTTTCGGAACAATTCAAACCTCTGGATTCGATAATGCGAATCTGTTTCTCATGAATCCAAATGGCATTGTCTTTGGTCCTAATGCATCACTCCAAGTTGCCGGATCAGTCACATTCACAACTGCAAATAACCTCCGGCTCGCTGACAACGCGCTATTCAATGCCAGTCCAAGCACCTCGACCGATGCGCTTTTGAGCGCGGCGCCCGTTGCTGCGTTTGGGTTTGTGGAATCCAATGCAGTTGCACTAGCCATTCAAGGTAGCACCCTCAAGGCATCTCGCGGCCAAACACTGTCTCTTGTAGGTGGCAATCAGACCTTTACAACGATGGATCCCGACACCAACAATCCCATCTTTGTTTCAGGAGGGGTTACGATTACAGACGGCAAACTATCGGCGCAAAGTGGACAGATTAATCTTGTCAGCGTTGGAGGGCCAGGCGAAGTCTTGATGAATAACTTTGAGCCAATCCAGTCGATGGCGCTCGGTACCATTAATCTCTCGCAAGGAACGGTAATCAAAGTGAGCGGAAACACAGGCGGCACAGTTCGTATCCGTGGCGGAAACTTAGTGGTAGATAGCTCCACTATTGCTGCCGATTCTATTAACGCCAACGGCGCTTCAATGGCTATTGATATCAAGGTGACTGAAAACGTGTCCTTTTCGACTGTCGATAGGCCTGCTCTGACCGCAAGAACAACCGGCATCGGGAGCGCCGGAGAAATCCAAATCTCCTCCGGCAGTATGGATGTGACAGCCACGGCACAAGACAGTTTGATCTTTTCAGTAATTGACACACATACTTCTAGTTCGGGTAAGGCCGGTAGTGTTGGCGTTAGGACCGGTGATTTGACTGTAACGGGCGAAATACTTGGCGGCTTACCGGTCTTTGTAGATAGTGGGATCATCGGAAATAACGGTGGTCATGGAGGCGACATAAATGTTATGGCACGTACCTTTAACGCGCAAGACACCGTGATTAACTCCGGCAATGCCGTGGGCTTCGAACAAGAGATTCCTTCTACAGGCCAAGCTGGAAATATCGCTATCTCGGCCGACAGTCTTCAGCTGATCAATGTAGGGGTTATCGCAGATGCTTTTTTAACCAACCCAAGCATTGTTCAATTAAGAAATCTTACTGCACAATCTGGAAACATAGTTATCACGTCACCCAAAATAGATTTAGCTGATAGCTTCATTACTACCTTCGGACTTCAACGTGGTGGCGCTCTTGCCATAAAAACCGATCACTTCGTTGCCAGCAACTCCCCATTATCAGCTCAAACAGGTCTATTGGACGGAGGAGGAATCACAATTGAGGGAAGAGTTATCGAGTTAACCGATGGAAGTAGTGTAACCTCGAGTACCGCTGGGGATGGCAACGCTGGACCCATAAGTATTTCCGCAAAAGATCACCTGGCATTGCTACGAACCAATCCTACAGATCGCCAGACTGGCATATTTAGCAATTCTTTTGGCACAAGGGGAAACCTTGGCGATTCAGGTGCTGTCACGATTACGACACCTCGACTTGACATGACAGGAGGCGCTCGGATCAATACCAGTAGCGCAACAAGTGGACATGGAGGAAACGTAACGATTACCGCTAATGAAATTCGCATGTCCGGTGAATCTGGTGATTTGACTCCTGAACCGCTCTTTTCACTAGGAACGATTCAACCAAGTGGGATATTTACCCTCTCTGTAGGGGGAAAGTGTTCAGGCATCTGCGGCAACGCCGGCAATATCTCGATCACTACAGACTCTTTATCAATGGGTACTGGGTCGCAGATCAACAGCGGCACCAGCAATACTGGGCAAGGTGGTACCATCACAATTACTGCAAGGGACTCAATGGTCATGTCTGGAACCATCAGCACAGGACAGCCGGGCGGGATTCAGAGCCGAACAATCGGTACCACTTCGGATGCAGGCCCCAGCGGCAACATCACCCTCACGGCTGGTCAATCCGTGACGATCCAGGACGGTGCCTCCGTCTCGGCCAGCAGCACCGGCCCAGGAGATGCCGGCAATATCTCAGTCGACGCTGGCCAGCGACTCAATGTGGAAAGCAGCAAGATCACGACGGAAGCAAATCAATCGAAGGCCGGCAACATCAACATACAGGCGATTGATCAAGTTAGAGTAGTGAATGGCGAAATCAGCACGTCGGTGCGTAGTGGTGCTGGTAGGGGTGGTGATATCACAATTGATCCGAAGACAGTTATTTTGCAGGACGGCACCAAGGTCTTCGCGCAGGCGGTGCAGGGAAGCGGAGGGAATATCACCATTACGACGCCGCTGTATTTGAAGGATTCAACTAGCTTCGTCAATGCAGATTCGCAGTTTGGATTGAACGGGTCGGTGACGATTCAATCCCCGACGTCGAATCTCAGCGGCACAGTCGGGCAGCTCGCGTCAAAGACGAACCCGCCGCAGGTGTTGTTACAAAACCGCTGTGTCGCCTTGGCCGGCGGCGAGCAGAGCACCTTCATTCTTGCCGGACGTGATGCACTCCCTTCCGAGCCGGGCGGATGGCTCAGCAGCCCGGTTGCGATGGAACATTGGACGGGAGAGGTGCCAGAGGACCATGTGTCTCGCTTGATGGTACGGAGCCGCGTATGGAATACACAGCCACCACTGGTCATGTCACAGGATGAGACGACCGTGCTCTCTCTTCGACGACTGACGCCACCAGGTTTTTTAGTTCGGTCATTTGCCGCTAGTGCACCAACAGGCTGCAGTTCATGATAGGAGGTGCTCGTCGTCTGGTGCGTTGGAACCGCCGCCCTTTAATCATATTCTTCCTCTCGGGCCTAGGGATGACTGCCACCATGACCGCCGCACCGCTGTTTGCACAAATAGCCACTCCTCCCATTTTCGATCCCACGCTCCGGTCAGGTGAACCCCCTTCACCGCTGAAGAAGGAATTCAGACCTCCCTCCATGCCTCCACCGAGCCCCGTGCTGCCATCCGTACCGCCGACCTCACCGGAGGACGGTGCGCAGCAACAGCTCGGCCAGATACAAGTCTTCGTCAAGTCCATCGTGGTGACGGGACATACCGTGTTTTCCAATGAGGAGATCGCCGCCGTTACCACACCCTATGAGAACCGCACCCTGACCACCGAGGATTTGGAACGGCTGCGGCTCGCCCTCACATTCATGTACGTCAACAACGGCTACATCACCTCCGGCGCCGTCATTCCAGATCAGGACGTGAAAGATGGAGTGATTCAGCTACAGATCATCGAAGGGGCACTGGCAAAGATCAACGTCGAAGGGACGAACTGGTTCCGCAAAGGCTATCTCAGTGACCGCCTCGAGCGAGGGGCAGGCCCGCCGTTGCAGATGGAACCGCTCCAAACGCGGTTGCAGTTCCTCCAACAAGATCCCCGCATTGAACGGATCAATGCGGAACTGCGTCCCGGTGACCAGCGCGGCCAAAGCATCCTGAACGTCAACGTCAAAGAACAGAGTCCTTGGAAGATGTGGCTGGAGTTCAGCAACTATCAGACACCGGTCGTCGGAGCCGAGCGAGGATTGATGACGGTCGCCCATCAGAATGTGACCGGCCATGGAGATCCGCTCACCGTCACGTATGGAGGCTCGCGCGGAGTCCATCCGATCATCGATGTGGCCTATACCATCCCGCTCAACCGTTACGACACGACCTTCACCGCGTCCTATCGCCGGAACGATTTTTCGGTCGTCAGTGATCAGTTTCGTTTCTTGGACTTGAATTCCGAGTCCGAAATCATCGGCTTCACGCTTCGACATCCGCTCTATCGAACCTTGTCAGACGAAGTCGCCGTCGCCATTACGGGCGAACGGCTTCATAATAAGATCACCTCCGCGCTTGATAGCATCGGTGGGACCCCACTTCTCATACCCGGCGCGTCGGATACCGGCGTGAGCTCCGTGAGCGCCTTGCGCTTTATTCAAGAATATGTCCATCGCACACCAACCTCGGTCATCGCAGCCCGCTCCCGTTTTTCCGTGGGGCTGGACGTGCTGAACGCTACCTCCAATGCTGGCCCCTTGCCTGATGGACGCTTTTTTTCCTGGTTGGGACAACTCCAGGGCGTTCGGCGTTTCGACGATTGGTGGGGCATGCAGCTACTGGGACAGATGAATCTCCAGATTGCCAACGATCGTCTGTTTCCGCTTGAGCAGATTCCCCTCGGAGGACGGTTTAGTGTCCGCGGGTATCGTGAGAACACCTTGATTCGCGACAACGGCTTTATCTTCTCCGTCGAGTCACGTTTCCCATTGCTCCGCTATGCCAGCGGCGAACCGCTCCTGCAATTTGCGCAGTTCGTGGACATCGGTCGGGCCTGGCAAGCCAAGGGCGACACTCCCGATCCTCAGACGTTGGCGAGCGTCGGATTGGGGCTCCGTTGGGCTGTATTGCCGAGAGACCGGGCAAGGTTTGAGCTCTATTGGGGAGTCCCACTCAATCACGTAGACCATCCTTCAGGCAATTTGCAGGACTATGGGATTCATCTTCAGGCAGTCGTCCAAGCCTTCTAACGACGAGAGGCTCCATGGTGGCACACACTCGATCATTCATTCCACTGATCCGCCGCGGAGTCCGCTTCCTCCTATTGGTGGTGGTGCTGCTCTTCCTCGTCACGCCCTCAGAATCCCACGACACCTCGACCCCTGCCGGCTCAGCGATGAAAGAGGGAGGGCTCGCCTTTCAACGTGGCGCCTTCGGCGAGGCCCTGTCCCACTGGAAGCGGGCCGTGGAACTCTACAAAGGTTCCGGAAACACGCCCGCACAGGTCGAGGCGCTCGTCCTTTCGGCCCAAGCCGCAATGGGTTTGGGACAATCCAAGCAGGCGCTGCAATCGCTGGAGCTTGCGCTGGCCATTGCGCAGAAGAGCGATGATCCCCTCCCCGAAGCCACCGCCCTCGGACATTTAGGCCGCACCTACTTGACGCTCGGGCACGTGACGGAAGCCTCGGAATACCTCCGTCAAGCGTCGGCCTTGGCCAAACAACAGAACACCTCGCCGCTCATGGCCACCACGCAGAACGATCTCGGCGTGTTGTTCGCCATACAGCAACAGGACAAGGAGGCGCTCGCGGCCTTCCGGGAAAGCATCACCTATTCGCAAGACGCCAAGTTACCGCTGCTCAGGGTGACGGCCCACACCAATGCCGCCCGAGCCCTCGCGCGACTCGATCAACCCCTGAACAGCCGCACCGCCCTCGACGCGGGACTCGACCACTTAAAAGACCTTCCGCCGTCTCGCGACAAATCACTCGCTCTGATCGGAATCGCTCTCGGCTATCAGCGACTGCTCCCTCAACTCCCCCAGGAGCATGACCCCCTTGTACTGAGAACCGCGGGGGTCCTCCAAGAAGCAGCCGCCATCGCCGGACAACAGGGTGACAAGCGAACGCTGTCCTATGCCCTGGGGTATCTCGGCCATCTCTACGAAACTGAATTCCGTATGGACGAGGCCTTGCAGCTCACCAGGCGAGCGCTCTTCGCCGCGCAAGCCGTAGATGCGCCGGAATCGCTCTATCGCTGGCAATGGCAATTGGGCCGCCTCTTGGCCTCGACCGGCCAATTGGACCATGCCATTGCGTCCTACCGGCAAGCGGCCTCCACGCTCCAACCGATTCGGGTTGAGATCGCACAGGCTTCTTCAGAAGGACCTATAGCCGGTCAGGACAGCATAAAGCCATTGTTCTTTGAGCTGGCCGACCTCTTGCTTCAACGGGCTGCCCTCACTGATGGCGAGCAGGCCGCTCAAGGTTATTTAGTCGCGGCGCGCGACGCGATCGAAGCGTATAAAACCGCCGAGCTTCGAGACTATTTCAAAGACGATTGTGTCGACGCGGCCCGCGCGAAGCTGACGACGTTCGACCGGCTCTCGCCGGAGACGGCCGTCATCTATCCCATCATGTTTGCGTCGAGGCTGGAGTTGCTCGTCAGCCTTCCGTCCGGGTTACAGCGCATTCCTGTCGACGTACCCGCGGATCGATTGACACAGGAGGTTCGGGCGTTCCGCCGCCTCGTGGAGAAACGAACGACCCGCGAGTACCTCCCCCATGCGCAACAGCTCTACGACTGGCTGATTCGTCCGTTGGAAGCCGAACTGTCCCGGCAACAGATCACCACGCTGGTGTTGGTGCCGGACAGTGCCTTGCGGACGATTCCCTTGGCGGCACTCCACGATGGATCCTCGTTCCTGATCAAGAAATTTGCCCTCGCCATGACACCCGGCATCACCTTAACCGATCCTCGACCACTCAACCGCTCTACATTACGGTTTCTGACGGCCGGTCTCACCAAGTCTGTGCAAGGGTTCCCTCCCCTCCCCTACGTCGCCGAAGAGATGGCATCTATCGAGCAGCTCTACAAAGGTGACCAACTGCTCAACGACGCCTTCCGGACGGCAAAGCTGGAACAAGAATTGCGTGATGGAGGATATAGCGTGTTGCACATCGGGACGCACGGCAAGTTTTCGACCGAGGTCGACGACTCGTTCCTCCTCACGTTCGACGGGAAATTGACGATGCAAAGACTCGATTACTTGGTCGGCCTCTTTCGGTTCCGAGAGGAGCCGCTTGAACTGTTGACCTTGAGCGCGTGCCAAACCGGTATCGGCGATGATCGCGCAGCACTCGGTCTCGCCGGTGTGGCGCTCAAAGCCGGAGCCCGAAGCGCCTTGGCCACGCTCTGGTTCATCAACGACGAGGCCTCAGCCTCGTTGATCTCAGAGTTTTATCGACAGCTGCGGAATCCCTCTCTCTCTAAAGCCGTCGCGCTCCAGCGTGCTCAGATGAAACTCTTGGACGACCGGATTTATGAACATCCGGCCTACTGGTCACCGTTTCTGCTGTTGAACAACTGGCTGTGAAAGGAGCGCATCGTGAACTCTCTTGTTGTCATAGGGATAAGCGTTGTAATGACCGTCGCGGGAATCCACAGCCCCGCCCCGGCGGAACAGCCGACACCGACACAAACCATTCAACAGGATGACCCTCAACTTCCTGTCTATACGCCGCCGAAGAAGCTGACACCTCGAGCGCGAGTGGGCGGCACCTTGCGAGGGTCAGAGAGTCTTGAGCCGGAACTCGTCGCCTTGGTTCCGGACCATGTCGGCCTGACCGTAAAGCAGACACCGACGTTGAATTGGTATCTCTCGAAACCGACGACCTATCCGCTGCGGTTCACCCTGAATGATACCCAGAAGATTGCTCCGCTGTATGAAGGAGCCCTCCCCGCTCCGATGAACGCCGGAGTCCAGTCGATCGACCTCAAAGCGTTGGGCGTGATGCTGGAGCCCAACGTTCAATACCGCTGGTTTGTGTCGGCCAGTCCCAATTCTGAATCTCCGTCCAGGGATATCGTCGCGGGTGGAATGATCGAACGGTGCGAATTCAACGAGTGCCTCACGGTGACGTCCGTGAACTTGACTTGTGACCGTGAAAGCGTCCGCACGAACGCCCTCATCGGATTCTGGTACGATGCGATGGGGTGCGTCTGTTCGCTGATCGAGAAAGAATCGACTGATCCCTCGCTTCGAAGGCTGCGAGCGGCGCTTCTGCGACAAGTCGGCCTCAACGGCGTCGCGGACTGGGATCTGAAGTCCCTGGAGAGCCATGCCCGATAGGTCCTGATGGCATCCTATGACATCGGAGTTGATCCTGGTTGGATGAATCTATTTTGATTCAGTGTGACTACATTTTGATTCAGTAGGCATGACGAACTCCACATCGATAAGTACCGAAATCTGGTTTCTACCTGGCAGAGATAGGCTGTTCGGACTCCGGGCTCGCATAGGCACAGGGCTTGCTGTATCACAGGAGTACAGCCGTACGATGTAGAAGCCGCATGGCAGCCTTCACGTCGTCCACAGCGTTGGACGATTGAGGCAGAACCAGAAGAACCATGTCATGAAACAGTCCACCAGCGGCCAACGTAACACCCTCATGCCGCTCGTGGAAGTTCTCGTTCACAACTCTTCCTTCTCAAGGCACCCACGGCAGGACGGAAACAAACCATCCCCTTCGAGGAAGGGACGACACGGTTCGTCGAGCCATCGTGATTCTTTGCTCGACCAATCGATGAGTTCTGCTCGAATAACACAATCATGATCCTCCTGATTCGTACAGACCGGGGACCGAGAATGCCGCCCTCGCCCTGCCTATGGCTGGAAGCGTTTATCGTCATCATCACGCTTTTTTGGTATGCTTTCCCGCTTCCTAGTGAAGCGGCCGACCTCGAGATCGCCATCCTTAAGTCATCAGACCTTAAGGCATATAATGAGGCCATTCAAGGATTCAAAGCAACTGCGCCAGGGGGAGCGATCTACGCAGAATATGATTTGCGCGGTGACCTCGAGCAGGGCAAACAGCTGGCCAGGAAAATCCGCGCTTCAGCATCTTCACTTGTCGTCGCCGTCGGGCTCAAGGCGGCGCTGGCGGCTAAGCTGGAAATTTCTGATGTTCCCGTTCTTTACATGATGATCCTCGATCCCTTGAAACACGGACTGACCATAGCCAACATGACAGGTATCCTCCCGGCCATTCCGGCGGAACGGCAGTTCAAGATCGTCCGCACACTTTTGCCGACGACACGACGGATCGGCGTTCTCTACGATCCGGCCAAGACGGCCGCCAAGCTCAAGGAGGCGGCAGCGCAGGCCGCAGGCTATGACTTTCAGCTGCAAGGCTTCCCTGTCGAGAACGAAAAGGACGTCTCCCAACAACTACGATCGCTCGTTGCCTCGTCGGAGGCCTTGTGGCTGATCCCAGACTCGACGGTGCTGACGGACGAGTCGGTTCGCTTTCTCATCGAGTCCGCACTGGCCAAACAGATCCCAGTCATCGGCTTTTCTTCAGAGTTCACGCGCCTGGGTGCCCTGGCCAGTTTGTCTATTCGCCACAGCGAAATCGGCCGGGAAACCGGTCTCCTTGCCAAACGCATTTTGGATGGCGAGCAACCATTCCCGTCGAAGCCGATCGCCGTTCAACGAGTCAGTGTGTCGGTGAATCAGAAGACGGCGCGCTATTTGGGCATCGCGATTCCCAAGGAACTCGATAGCCTGATCGACGAAACCTATTGAGCAGATCGATCGATGGACACCGAAGGCACGAAACGAAACCTTGGATCGCACTCCCGCACAGGGTTCTTCGGGCTCCGGTTGAAGTTTGTCTTGTTGTTCAGCGTTATTCTTATCGTGACTTGTTCGTCTTTAAGCTGGTATTTCGTCGAAACGAGACGCAGGACCATGACGGATAATCTCCAAGAACTCGGCACGATCCTCCTGACCAATACGGTACAGAACGACCATTTTCGAATCGGTGGGATTGTCTTGGAAGATCGGGAGACGCTTGAGCAGTTCATGCACAGCCTCATGGCGATCGACCGTGTCGTCTATCTGGTGATCACGGCTTCTGACGGGCGCATCCTGGATCGACAGAGCAAACGAACAAGGCGACTACCCGTCGGTTCATCAGCAGCGGCACAGCAACCGATCTACCCAGACGATAGCGTTTCTGAGTCGTTACTGAAGGCTCCCCTGACTGCTCCACTGATCACCCGATTTGTACTCTCTTCTAAACATGAATTGGTCCCGCAAGATGAATCGTCAGATTGGCTCCTCCCTTTTTTGCTTCGGGAAGAAACTCTGTTCGACTTTGCGATGCCGGTCATCAGGGATAGGGCTCGCCCGTCCCAACTATCGGACGAGCTCGAAGTCAAGCGAGGGCCTTCATCCCCAGCAGCAGCCTCGTCAGTGGTTGGTGTGGTCCGCATCGGGATTACCGATGCACAGGCTAAAGAGGCCTTACTGATTATTGTCCGCAATGTCTCGTTTTTGACCTTACTCATCATTGCCGCAGGCATCCTCAGCGCGCACCTGCTCACATCTCGCATCACAACACCGCTGCGGAGTCTGGCCGGTGCAGCCCGGCAACTTGCAGATGGACATGAGGCACCGGTTCCGCTTGCTGCCTCCACGAGTGATGAAGTCGGCCAGCTCACCCACGCCTTCAATGTCATGACGCAATCTCTGCATGAACGAAATCAGGCGATCACCCTGAATCTCGAAACGATCAGACGACAGGTCAAGCAATTGACGACTGTGCATCAGGCCAGCGTGACGATCGCCAACGCCTCTCTGCTTGACATGAATCAGCTCCTTGATACCGTCCTCCAATTGATCGTCAGGAATCTTGGATTTTCGAAAATGATGGTTGTACTGCGTGATCCTGAAGGGAACTCGGCCTCTATCGCCCGAATTACTGGAGTGTCATCGGAAATCGCAGCGGCTGTGCAACGCCTTCACGTGCCCATCGTAGATAACGGAGGTCTTACGTCAGACCTCCTCCTCCACGGCAAACCAGTCTTGGTCCATGATGTGGAGAAGATCACTCACCGATTCTATCCACCGTTGCTCGAATTGGTACGGCGATCCGGCATACAGTCTTTCGTTATGGCGCCGCTTCAAAGCCACGGAAAGATTCTCGGATATCTTGGTGGTGACCGAGGTTCTCGCCAGTGTAGCGATGAGGATCTCCATGTTCTCCTGACGATCGCAGGTCACGTTGCAGCTGCAATCGACAATGCCAAAGCCTACTCCGACCTTGCCGAACTCACTCAGCATCTGGAAGAACGCATCGAGCAGCGAACCGAAGAGTTGTCCCGTGCCAATACCCAACTCCAAGAACATGACCGGCGCCGGTCGACCTTCCTCTCCGTCGTGTCCCATGAGTTGCGAACCCCGATGACGGCCATTCGAAGCTTCGCCGAAAACATGCTCGACGGCGTCACAGGTCCGTTGACCGAACTGCAGCATACCTATCTCACTCGGATTCAACATAACGTCTCACGGCTTGGCAGAATCATCGCTCAGTTGCTCGATTGGTCACGCCTCGATACCAAGCGAGAGGAGCTGCGCTTAGAAAGCGTCTGTATGAGAGAAATTGCAACAATGGTTGCCGACAGTTTGCGGATGGTTGCATCGGAAAAGCGTGTCTCGCTCGCCGTCGCCGAGCCTGAATCGCTCCCATCCGTGCAGGGTGATCGCGACAAGCTGGAACAGATCCTCTGGAATCTCATCGGAAATGCGATCAAATTCACGCCGCCCGGTGGCCATGTCGCTGTGACGTTTAGCGTCGCGTCTGCCGGCTTGGTGCAAACGTGCGTGTCCGATACCGGCTGTGGGATCGATACCGCTCACCTGCCGAACA
>CAZAKX010000070.1:0-16130 GCA_964485915.1 uncultured Nitrospira sp.
AGGGAATGTCCTTCTCGGGAATGTTGGCTTGAACCCAGACTTCCGAGAGGTCCGCAATAACGAACAGATTCTCGGTTGTCTCGACGACCTCTCCACGCGTCAGCTTGCGACCGATGATGCGACCGGCGAAGGGCGCCACGATCGGCACCACAGACCGAATCTCACGACTCCGGTCGAGACGACGCAATTCGTCGGCACTCATGCCGAGCAGCTTCAGTCGATCGCGCGACTCATTCGCTTCAGCTTGAATACTCAACAGTTCCGCATGTCGACGCTGCAGTTCCGCTTCTCCGATGACTTTTTCCTCCAACAAGAATTTCGCCCTGCCATAGGCTTGCTCCGCAACGTGCAGTTTCGCCCGAGCCTTGAGATAGCCCGACTGAGCGAGACCCAATTCACTACTGTATAAAATCGCCAAGGGAGCGCTCGCTTTGACTTCTTGGCCGAGGTCCGCGTACACCTCGACCACTCGACCTCGAACCAAGGTCGTAATCTCCGCCATGTTGCGTTGATTGGGCTGAACGATTGCAGGGAAATCTCGGTGCGTTCGAAAGTCACTGAGCGCCGCCGGTTGGACGACAAGCCCGACTCGTGACGATTCCTCTGCTGACAGCGTGATGAGCCCTGGTGTGGAGATTACCGCAGTCGGCTTACTGGCCACTACGTCGCTGGGCGTCCCATCGCAGCCCGCTTCGAGTACTATCAACCCGAATAAAAGGCCGCATACTCTTTGGATAGTCCAGAACGATGCCGCTCGCGTTGAAACAGGCCGGGTTTTCACAGCGCCCCCCCTACGGCTTGCTCAAGACGCGCCAGCGAGACGGACAACGCGTGCCTCGCCTCGGCATAATCCAAGAGTATTTGCCGTTGCACACGTTGCGCATCGAGCACTTCCAGCAGGCTCGACGCCCCCTGCTGAAAGCTGAACTGCGCAAGCCTCAACGCCTCCTGCGCTTGTTTGAGCAACCCCTTATCGAACACCTCAATCAACTCGGCCGTGGTGCGGACGTCTTGATAATGTTGATAGACAGCCCGTCCCAGTTCATTGCGTGTCCGGAGCAACTCGGCTTCCTCACGGCGTTTCACCCCTAACGACGATGCGATTTCTCCTTGACGCCGGTACCAGAGAGGCACAGGCACTGAGAGTCCCCCTTGAAAGGCTTCCCGTCCAAGCTCCCGCCAATAGCTCCCGTTCACGGTGACCGTCGGTACACGGGCCTGCCGTTCAAATTCGACCTTCCAATCCGATTGTTCCACGGACTTCAACAGGCGCTGAATAGTCGGATGCTGCTCCATCATACGCATCATGAGTTTTTCAATCTGCAAGTCACCGGGAAGTAGCCTGAATTCACCATGGACAGTATAGGACGGCCCGAGCATACCGCCAGCCAACGTATCGACGGCGACGCGGCTGATCCGGACAACATTCTCAGCACGTGCGATTTGCTGGCGTGCTTTGAGGACTTCGACTTCGGCCTTGATCGATTCAAACTGTGGAGCTTCGCCAGATTTGACCCGTGCCCTGACGATCCGGGCCACCCCTTCGACAGTATCGAGGTTCTGGCGCGCAAGATCGGCATCCTGCTGGGCCAGCAGCAGGCCATAGAAGGCGACCTTGACCTGCGACGCCAAATTCAATCGCGTCTCCAACATGCCGACGTTGGCTGTCGCCAAACCAAGATCCGCCACTCGCTGCCGTGCAGCGCGTAGCGCCGGCCATTCAACCGGTTGTCCAACCGACGTGTTGAATTCAGTGAGTGACTGGCGATCAAGAAGCGGCCCGAAGCCTCCCTTCCCTGCATCCTGAAGGGTCCCATAACCTCCGAAGCTGGTAACGGTCGGGTTCGGATAGGCGCCAGCTGCCGTCTGCTGCCCCTTCTGCTGTTCAATAGTTCCTTCGGCAAGCGAAACCAGGGGATTTCTTGCCAAAGCCAGATCGACGATCATATCAAGGCTATAGACCTGCCCTCCGGATTCTGCGAATGCGGGCACCACGCCAAGCCCTAAGCTGAGCATCCCAGCTATGAGAACGAACCCCACTCCCATCGCCCTCTCCTCACTGATCAAACTGACACACGCACGCCCGTACGTCGGTTGAATCCGGTTCTTTTTCAAAGGTCTACGCAGAACATCATAGTCTCTCCGGTCTTACGTGGCTGAGTCAAGCGATAATCCGCTGAAATAGAACGCCGAGATCGCCGCCGTCGCAGCAACATTCAGCGATTCCATCCCATCTGCAAGCGGTATCGAAAACTTGACATGAGATGCCGCGACGACGTCCGGCGCCAGCCCAGCCCCTTCGTTGCCTAGGGCGATGACGAGACGGCTCGGAATCTTCTGAACCTTCCTGATTGAGACTATATCAGCCGATGGAAGGACCGCCGAGTACATTTCGCATCTATACGAGGAGAATGTCCGAAACTCACACCCCCAAAACACAGGAAGCGTCAAAATCGAGCCGGCCGTGGCGCGGACAACCTTGGGGCTGAAGGGATCGGCACACTCGGCACTCAACCACACTCCGGAAAGATTCAGCGCGGCGGCCGTTCTAATAATCGCCCCCACGTTTGCCGGATCTTGAAGCCGATCCGCGTAGATTCCCAATACTCTTGACTGTTTGAATACCTGCGCTTCGTCCCATCGCGGTTGTCTGACGACCGCGAGTATCCCTTGCGGCATTTCTACGTCAGTCAGTTTTTCAAACACGGTGTCCGGACACACACACTGCCAGGCAGGTGATTGGGATCGAACCTGCCGATCTCTATCGGTTTCAGCGCGAAGATAACGCGGGGATAAAACCAGGTTGCGAATAGCCTGCGGGTGTCGAGCAATCAGATCCAAGCAGGACTTTGTTCCTTCGACGACAAATGCTCCTTCTTGCGATCTGACGTTCTTATCACGAAGAAGTCGACGGATCAGAGCGCTCTGGGCGCGAGTGAGGGCCCGGAGATGCGGTACTGCATCCACTAGAGCCCCGACATCGCTCCCAAAGGGATCAGACTGTGAAGGAGAAGGCCGTCAATCACCGGCGCCTACGTTCGGACGCCGCTTCCGCAGCGCGGATCCGCTGGGCCCGAGCCTTGGCTCGCTTCAGTGCGGTCAGCTTTCCTCGCGTACGGCTTTGCTCGAACTGCAACTGTTCAAGCTGAGATTTCAGGTGGGCCTTTTCTCGCTTGTGCAAACTGGCGCACTCCGCCTTTGACAGCTGGGTCCAATCGCCGCTGCTCCTTGCACGCTTGATCCGCTCGTCCAACGACTCCCGAAGCTGTTTAGCCCTCATCGTCACGAGAGACTTGAGTGCGTCTTGACGACGCTGAACCTCTTCCTCCTCAGCCATGATGCCACGAATGTCTGTTCCCAACATAAATCTCTACCTCCTTCACCGCAACAAAACTTGCGCGCATTATACTCGATTTGGCATTCAATCGAAAACTCCATATAACACATTGAAACACATGATAAATTTAGAATATTAATCGCGTTTCATTGAAGCTCACCCTCCCATTGTGTATCATCTGCTCCATGTCGATCGGCCTACGCATCCAGAGTTGGAGGCACTCAAAAAACCAGTCTCTCGAGTTATTATCAGACGCAGCAGGCATTCCCGCCTCTCTTCTTGAACAAATCGAATCCGGCCAAACGGACCCCACAACGGAGACGATCGAAGCCCTCGCCAAAGCGCTTCATATCCCTCCGTCTTGGCTGTTTGATGAACCTCAATCCTTTACACACCTGTTCACCGACGCCGATGAGGGTGACGCGCCGGACCCTTCGCACATCGACCCGGTGACCGATCGTATCCTGGCCGGATCGCGAGCAGATCGATCGCTCTATGTTCTTTTGACGGCGCTCATGCAAGCCGGCGATCCCAAACTCTTGCGTGCCGCTGAAATGAGTCTCCGCAGTTTAGTGAAGCAATCTCGACAAGCCACCGTACCCTGGCAACAGCGCCCCTCCGGACACTTTGAACCACCGAGCGACTAGCGCATCCGGCCGCACTTTGGGGCTGATCCCGCTTCTCATCTATTGCCAACTCGCCGCCAAGACGGCTTGAACATCCTGTGGCCGTTGATCAACAGCCTGGTCCCAGGTCAACCCTGTTTGCTCTGTGAATGCAGCCATAGCGTGAATCAGTTGATCGACTTGAGTATTGAGTAGAGCCTGCCCATTCCCGGCCTGGATCGTCTCCACGTGGTGAGCGTCGCCGAGATACCAGTTCTCGATGGCCACCTGATCACTGGTGCCATGAATCGCCACCCTCAGATCGTTCGCCTGCCTGCTGAGAATCAGATCCAATGGGTTGATTGTCGTACCGAACACCAAGCGATCTGTATTGCCCGCAGTTGCATCAACTTCTGAAATTGTATCGGCCTCATCTCCGCGAGAAAAGACGTACACATCATTTCCGCTCCCTCCGGCCAGATAATCGTTTCCAACACCACCAGCGATCGTATCGTTTCCTGTGTGGCCGACCAGCGTATCATTGCCGTCATCTCCGCTCATGACATCATCTCCGTCACCACCGGAGAGATAGTCACCGCCACCTCCGCCAAGGATTGTATCGACTCCGTCCTCACCGCTCACGGAGTCGTCGCCGTCTCCGCCACTGATCCAATCGTTGCCGGTTCCACCATAGACCGTATCGTTCCCCAACTCCCCGCTGAGGTGATCGTCTCCGTCACCCCCGTTGAGCACATCATTCCCAATTCCACCGGACAACGTATCAGCTCCGGCTTGGCCAACTAGCACATCGTTCCCATCGCTGCCGGTCAGTCGATCGTCTCCTTCGCCACCATAGAACGTGACCCCGGTCACACCGCTCACCGCCGTGAAGACATCGTTCCCACTGCTCCCGGCCACAAACTCCACTTCCGCCGTGGTGGCATTAAAGATTACCGCGTCGGTCCCTAGCACCGTCACGGCGTCATAGCCCGCTCCCCCACTGACAACGATATCGGCCGCATCGATGTACAGGGTGTCATCCCCCTCACCACCAGAGAGTTGATCGGCACCAGCCCCACCATTTAATACATCGTTACCAGCGCCGCCTGAGAGGATGTCATTCCCCGCATCACCCACAACCACGTCATTGCCTTCATCGCCGTTGATCACGTCATCTCCCTCGCCACCATAGAGATAATCGGCCCCGTCTCCGCCAAAGATTGCGTCAGCCCCGTCATCACCACTCACCGAATCGCTACCATCACCCCCAGTGACTTGATCGTTACCTGCTCCCGCATAGAACGTGTCATCGCCGACTTCCCCGCTGAGGTGATCGTCTCCGTCACCGCCATTCAGCACATCATGGCCCAACCCTCCGGCCAGAATATCTCCACCAGCTTGGCCGACCAGCACATTGTTCCCATCCCCACCGATCAGTTGATCGTCCCCCTCACCACCGTAGAACGTCACTCCGGTCACACTGCCCACGGCCGTGAAGACATCGTTTCCACTGCTCCCGGCCACAAATTCCACTTCTGCGGTGGTGGCATTAAAGATCACCGCGCCGGTCCCTACCACCGTCACGGCATCATAGCCCACGCCGCCGCTGACCGTGGTATCCGCGGAATCAATGTAGAGCGTGTCGTCTCCCTCGCCGCCAGAGAGTTGATCGGCGCCCACACCGCCATTCAGTACATCGTTGCCCGCACCGCCTGAAAGGGTATCGTTTCCTACATCGCCCACGACGACATCGTGTCCCTCGTCGCCATTGATTGCATCATCGCCCTCGCCACCATAGAGATAGTCGGTCCCGGTCCCGCCGAAAATGGCATCGGCTCCCTCATCGCCCGTAACTGAATCGACACCGGCCCCAGCTAGAATGAGATCATTCCCGGCATTTCCATAGACCGTATCATCGCCACTCCCAGCATCGATGCCGTCATCACCGGCAGTCCCCCCTATGACATCATTGTTGTCTGTCCCTGAAACCGTGATCCTAGGCCCCAATAGATTAGCCAGCACGACTTCACTGCCGTCTGCGAATGCGAGTGTTTCAACGACGAGTGATCCATTGATGCCAGTCGGATCGAAATTCGTCAGCACCAGTTGATCGGCCCCGTTGCTGCCGACTTGAATAGTTAGAATCTGTTCACCTTCATCGTGCGCGAACCTGAGATCACCCTGCGTAATGCCCATACCGAACTGAATCCGGTTACCCTCGCCCGTTGCCGCCACATCCACGATCGTGTCGAGTCCATCGCCGATGTTGAAAAGGTAGATGTCGTGACCGGCTCCGCCGCGCAGGGTGTCGGAACCACCACTTCCAGCGAGCGTATCACGACCGAGGAGACCGGAAAGAACATTGGCATCTCCAGAGCCGAAGAGAACGTTATCCAGTTCGTTGCCTGTTCCATCCAGCGGCAAAGGTGGAATGACATTGTCCTCGTCGTCAAAGCGTACCGGTGGCGAGACGAGCATCAGATTTTCGAGATGATCCCCTAGGACAAAGCTCACCGTGCTCTTGACCGTATCCGTCCCCTCGTTCTCAAACTCTGCGATAGTCTGTTCCTGGCCATATAAGATGTAGGTGTCATCGCCCATACCTCCGATGAAGAGATCGTCGGCCAGGCGAGGGACTCCTTCACGAAACTCCGCTTCTCCATCGAGGAATAGCCAGGCTTCGTTACTTCCATCCAACGTAAAGACGAGATCCCCTCCATCCGCCATCAACACATCATCGCCCGCGCCACCGATGAGGATGTCACTTCCGGTTCCTAGCACAAAAAAGTCCTCGATAGACCTGAACAATCCTCCTACCAATACGTCGTTGCCGGTTCCTCCATCGAGGATATTATCTCCTGAGTTTCCGACAAGAAGATTGTCGAGGTTGTTGCCTGTGCCGAACTCCGCGTTCGAGAGCACGGAGCTGGTGCTCTCGGCGAGAATGAGATTCTCCACATGTGGATCCAACACATAGTCGAAAAGACTTTGAATGGTGTCGATCCCCTCACCCGCGGCTTCAATGACTGCGTAGGTTCCGGTCACGCCAGAGCTCCCGAGAAGGTAGATATCGTCGCCACCAAGGCCAGTGAGAGTGGACGGGAAGGCTGCGGTGAGCAGATCAGCTGAACTCGTGGCAGCGGGAACTCCAACATTGAAGGAAGACCATGCCAGGCTCCATTCAGTGCCATCGGCAAATCGCACACGTGCC
Organism: uncultured Nitrospira sp.; assembly: GCA_964485915.1. Lineage (GTDB taxonomy): Bacteria > Nitrospirota > Nitrospiria > Nitrospirales > Nitrospiraceae > Nitrospira_D. The sequence continues at coordinate 7,154 of CAZAKX010000070.1, forward strand.
TGTGTGGTTTCGGGACCCACTGCAAACGAATCCGTTGAAAGCTGTACCGTCAGTCTATCCCCACTGTCAGAAATAAGAATGTCCGCAACGGAAACAGAGCGCCACGTCATCACGACATCAGCAGGCGCGATGTCCGCAGCCATGTGAATGACATCGATGTCATTTCTGCCGCCATCGAGACTCACTCGATCCACGCCGGAACCTCGACCGAACAGAACCGTATCAATGCCCGTCCCCAGAACCAGCGTGTCGTCGCCGGCTCCGCCATCGAAAAGATTATTGCCTCTGAAGTCGAACAGGGTGTCGTCACCGGCCCCGCCGAGCAACGTGTCGTCGCCGATCACTTGCGGGCCGAACAACGACTGGAACGTCGTATCTCCGTAGAGCGTATCCTTACCATCCCCTCCCTGGACCACGTCGTTCCCCGCCGATCCGATCAACAGATCATGCCCGTCAGCTCCCACGATGGTTTCGCTCTCGAATGTTCCCGTGATGGTCACGCCAACCACTGCTCGCGCGCTCAGCTCGGCACTGTCCCACAGGGTGCCGTCGGCAAATCGGACTTGTTTTTGCTCATATCCAGCTGACCCAAAGAATGAAAGAAGGGTCAGCTCATCGGCAGTTCCACGAATAACCAGCTCAAGATTGAACCCGTTGCGATAGACGTCGACATCGTCCACCGCCACCGTTGAACCAAACTGAATCGTATCGATCTCATCGGCCGCCCCTGAATCGAACACCATATCCCGGCCCGACCCCCGGCCAAAGAGATAGGTGTCGGCTCCACCAAATCCGATAAGTGCATCATGGCCGGCACCACCGTCGAGCACATTCGGCGCCTCGTTGCCTCGCACATCATTGTTCAGTGCATTGCCTGTCGCATTGATAGAAGCTGTTCCTATCAGGGTGAGATGTTCGACATTGGCACCCAGGGTATAGCTCTCTGAACTGTGAATGGTGTCGATCCCCTCATCCGACTGCTCGATCACAAGGTCGTTGACATCATCCACAATATAGATGTCGTCGCCGGCACCGCCGATCATCGTATCGGCCCCGAGCCCTCCATCGAGCATGTTGTTCGCCCGACCACCGACTAATGTGTTCTCCAAATCATTGCCGTATCCCGCCACGGATTGATCGCGTGCACTATACGGAATGAGTGTGAAGCTCGCAAAGTCGGGAATGCGAGGGTCGAGGAGCGTCAGGTTCTCAATATTCGCCGGCAATCGATAGTCGTGCGCAGCGATGACGGTATCGATACCGCCACCCGCCGTTTCAACCAGGATGTCGTCATCCCCGTTCGGGCCGATCAGATAGGTATCATTCCCTTCGCCGCCAGCCAGGACACTGATCGATCCATCGGCCTGCAACACATTGTCGAGACTATTTCCGGTCCCGAAGAGCGACGCACTGCCTGTCAACGTTAAGTTCTCGAGATTGTCACCAAGGGTAGTGCTCACATGGGCCTGAGCCGTATCCGTACCTTCATTGGCCAACTCAATGACTGTGTCGCCCGCGCCGACCACGAAGGCATCGTTTCCCAGCCCACCGACCAGCAGATTGGCAGCACTGTTCCCCGTGAGCACATTATCCAGCGCATTACCCATGCCGTTGATCGGCGAGTCCCCAGTTAGTGTCAGGTTCTCGACATTGGCTTCGAGTGCGCGAGTCACGCTGCTCCGAACAGTATCGACTCCGTCGTTCATCAGCTCGGTGATCAGGTCTCCCGGATCCTCGACAAGGTATTGGTCATCGCCCGACCCGCCGGTCAGCTGATCAGCCCCGCTGCCGCCATCCAATTCGTCGTGGCCGGCAAGACCAGCGAGGTGATCGTCTCCGCTCAATCCGAGCAAGCGGTCGTCCCCGTCTGTTCCGACCAGCGTATCGTGGTCCGCTGTCCCGGTGATGGTTGGGCGCAACCGGTCCTGAATCGACAGGGCATCCCACACCGTCCCATCGGCAAACTGGATCTGCTCGATTTGCAGCGGCGGGGCCAGAAAATACAGGGAGACAGTCAATTGATCTGCTCCGCCGTTGAGGCTCAAGACCAAGTCATTGTTCTGCCGGGCAACCACGACATCGGAAGGAGCCACGCCAGGCGCCATGCGGATCACATCCTGGCTGCCCTGAACTTCCACGATCGTATCCCGGCCGAATCCAGGGCCAAATAGATAGGTGTCGTTACCCTGCCCGCCCAACAGCCGGTCGTCACCGCTCTCTCCATCGAGCTGATCGTCTCCCATTCCGCCCCGCAGTACATCTGCCCCACCACCGGCCTTGATTCGGTCAACCGTGCCGGTCCCATCGATGTGATCATCTCCATCCGTACCAGAGAGATCAAATCCATGTGCGAGCAGTTGCTCATACGTCAGTGCACTGCCGTCTGCGAAACGGAAGGTCTCGACTGTACGAGGACCGGATAGGTTGGTTCGATCAAACGTGTCGAGTTGGATCGCGTCCCCGTTCGTGCCGACTCGCAGGAGAAGATCGCTGGCGGTCAGGTTGGATTCATCAGCAACTAGGTCGAGATGGAGATCGGATGCCGTGATGCCGGAACCGAAGACGACTTCATTCCCGGCACCAGCTGACGCTGTATCAGCAATCCGGTCGACTCCGTCTCCGATATTGAAGAAGTAAGAGTCGTTCCCCTCGCCACCTTCCAGTCGATCATTGCCGACCCCGCCACGAAAACGGTCGGCCAAGTTGGTGCCGAACAGGACATCGTCGAACTCGGTCCCATCGATCGCAAATCCACGGGCCACGAGGTCCGCATAGGCGAGGGTACTGCCGTCGGCAAATTGGAATCGCTCGATCGTTTGCGAGCCAAAGACATCGAAGGTCGATCCTGACAGAATGCCGTCTGCACCAGCCCCCACTGTGATCACGATCTGTCCAAACTGCGAGGAGAGCGAGACCGAATTGGACGTGATTCCACTTCCAAACGTCACCGTATCGGTATCAGCACTAGAACCGGAATCAAACACCGAATCAAATCCATCTCCGAGATTGAAATGATAGGTATCATTGCCCTCGCCACCGTTCAGTTGATCGTCACCGATATCACCGACGAGCACATCGTCACCTGACTCACCTTCAAGGGAGTCATTCCCAACCTCGCCGACCAGCACATCATTGCCATCACCGCCGCGGAGCACATCGTCGCCCGTGCCGCCGGAGAGTTGATCATCGCCTCCGTTGGCAATCAGCACATCGCGTCCATCATCACCCACAAGGACATTGTCGATTGCCCCACCGATCAGGACATCGTCGCCGGCAAGCCCTCGTATCCGGCGGTAGATATCGCGGCCATCTAGCGTGTCGAATCCAGCTGTGCCAACCAATTCCAATCCATCCGCCAGTAGCTGGGAGGAAGTTAGGATAGTTCCGTCCGCAAACACGAACTGATCGACTCCTAGAAACGCCAACTGGTTAGCGGGATCGAACCATTGAATCTCTACTGCATCACCGATCCACCCGGTGCGCAGGACCAAGTAGTTCACAACGGTGCCAGGATCTCCCCCTGCTTCTTCTTCCCCACCTCCTCCGGAAACGGTCGTTTGCCGAAACCCTAGGGTGAGATTTGTACTAGAAATACCCGTTCCAAAGATTAATCGATTCCCTTCACCCGCTGTATCCTGAATCTGGTCGATACCCCAGCCGGCCCGGAAGGTATAGGTATCCAGCCCAGCCCCACCAATCAGAAGATCGTCTCCTCTCCCACCTGAGAGCGCATCATTCCCGCTCCCACCGTCGAGACGATCCACGCCATCCTCGCCGAGCAACCGATCGGCCCCGTCCAAGCCAAGGATCGTATCGTTCCCGGCCCCGCCAAAAATCCTTTCCCCACCCGCGGTTCCCGACAGCATATCGGCACCAAATCCTCCGGAAATTCCCAATCCATTGACGACCAGTTGGGCATAGGTCAGAACGGTCCCATCCGAGAACTCAAAGGTGTCAATCGGGTGTGATCCATCGGGGTTGGCTGTGCCGTAATTCAGAATTTCAACGGCATCGCCGCTGCCACCGGTTCGAATCACGAGCGAATCATTCGGAGACACCGCCACGATGAGCGAACCGGCGCTGATGCCGGCTCCAAAGACGAGCCGATTGCCTTCACCGGCAAAATCGCGGATCACATCGAAGCCATCTCCAGGGTTGAAGAGATATGTATCACCACCGCCACCGCCGCCAAGATAGTCGTTCCCTAACCCACCCGTTAAAATATCAGCCCCGCCGAATACGCTGACGAGGTCTGTGTCGTCCCCAACAAGTGCATCATCTCCCGCACCGCCATCCAGCAAGTCGTTGCCCAGCCCACCCCACAGAGTATCGTGGCCCTCATTCCCGAAAAGATCATCATCATCCGCTTGACCAAAAATCGTATCGTCACCGGCGTCACCGGCTAAGAGATCGTTACCACTGTCTCCCTGAAGTTCATCGTCGCCCCCTTCTCCAAAAATCGTATCATCACCCGTATTCCCCAAGAGCAGATCGTTGCCCGCGCCTCCGGTTAGAAGATCTTCACCGTCATCACCCTGAAGAACATCAACCCCGTCTCCGCCATCCAACTCATCGTCTCCTTCACCACCACTGAGCTGATCGTCACCATCCCCGCCGTCCAAGACGTCGTTCCCAAACTCTCCGAACAGGACATCATTGTCGCCTCCTCCATCGAGCACATCTTCGTCATCCCCACCCGCCAAGTGGTCCTGCCCGTCTCCACCGATGAGCACATCCTCGCCCCCGACCCCCGCCAGCACATCGTTGCCCACTCCCCCATCGAGATAATCCGAGAAGCCCGCTTCATTGACGTAATCACCCTGCAGAAAGTCGTCGCCCTCTCCTCCAAAGAGCGCATCCTCTCCGTCATCTCCAAACAACTCATCATTCCCCGCGCCACCTTCAAGCCAGTCATTCCCAACGTTCGTTCCCGCCTCCAAATTGAGTTCTTCGTCTCCATACAGGCGATCGTTCCCGGCTCCTCCAAGAAGAATGTCATCCCCGCCATCGCCGAGGAGTGTGTCATCGCCGTCCCCACCATCAAGATAATCCGCGCCACCGTCGCCGGCCACGAACGCATTGGCGGTGGTCGCGGACAACACCATGCTGCCGGGCACACGACTGAAAATCAGATCGGGGTCGCTGTTGATCTTATTATCACCGCGCAGAAGGTCATTCCCTGACCCGCCGATAAGCTGGTCATCGCCACGGCCACCAAAGAGATAATCATTGCCATCTCCGCCATCGAGATAATCTCTTCCCACGGGACGGTTGACATAGATCGCATGATCATCGCCGAAGAGCATGTCGTTTCCAACACCACCATAGAGCGTGTCATCACCGGCCTGCCCCTCAAGTCGATCGTCGCCCAGTCCGCCATCGAGGTAGTCATTGCCCGGCACGGAATTCACCAGAGATGGATCGCTGGAATCCCCCAATAGCCGATCTCCGGTATCGCCGCCGTAGAGAACATCCTGCCCACCTCCACCGCTGAGAAAATCAAACCCTTCCTCCCCGAACAGGCGATCCTTGCCCTCTCCACCCAAAAGCGCGTCATTCCCGATCCCGCCATAAATCTGATGGTTAAACAGCGCGACGCTCCGCGAGAAATCCAGCACGTCGAACCCTCCGTTTCCAAACGCGACGTGATTGGCTCCGGCGTTGAAACTCGGCTCGTTACTGTCGTTGTCGCCAACCCAAGTGACCGACTGCTGGCCATTGAAGTAATCGATCACCGGCAGCGTGCCGTCGGGAACCGTGCCGACGTCACTGAGGGCAACAGAGCCCTCCACATCCGGCTCATGCGTGGCGACTTTTGTTGCGGAAATCAATTGCGCGGACAGCAAGAGATTGCTCGAACTGCTGACCGGCTCTTTGGCCCAAAGATGCACCGTGAGTTGCCGCGTGCCTTCAGGAACCACAACCTTAAACCCACCGTTTTCCAAGGCGAGTTCGCCATCGGTGGTGCGAAGCACGAAAGCTTGGGCCTGCGGGCCGTTCAGCGTCAATTCGAGATGCTGGCCACCCTCGTGAGCCGCAAATGGCAAATAGATTGTGAGCGTTTGTGATTGACCCTCCGTTACCGTAATCGGCACCGGCGGCGCGGTACTGGGATTAAAGCCTGGCGTATCAAAAGGATTGAGCCCCACGTCCTCCTTGATCACGACCGTTTGGCCGGCTCGCTGGACGATTGATTGAGCCTCCTCAAGTGCCGCCTTAAGCGCCGAGGATGTTCCCGAACCATCCAGTGCAGACGCATACGCACTGGTGAAGGGATTGAGGTCGGCAAAGCTGAGCGTACGGCCAAGGTCGAAGAGGGTGTTGGGGACGTCGTGGAGAAACTCTGAGACCGCGTTGCTGATGCCGTGGGCCGTGTCGCGAAGAAAGGTTTCTAAAACAGTTGTCGTGTTGATGAGGAAATCCGTAGCGGCTTCTGCCAGGGCATGTGCTTCTTGATCGATTCCAGACGCTAATCGTGCACTAAAATCTGCTACATTCTGCCCTGCTGCATTGGCTTGCGCTTGCAAATAGTTCACGCTGTCGGTGAGCCAGTTGGTACCACTCAGCAAATGCGTAGTGAGTTGCGCGTGATCGATGGTGAGACCACTTAAGGTCTGTCCCAACGAGGAACTGGCTAAGCCGATTCCAGACGTGGCCGCCAGATACAAGGACAGACGAAGACTGGCTTGCCTTGGTGGTAAGGTATTGAGTGAGTCGAAGTTTTCCCCCAGGATCCGACCGAGGAACGATTTCACCTCCGCCAACTGTTCAACTGTACCCTGTACACCTTCATAGACACCGGCGGCAAGAATCAGCCCTGCACCGCCAAGCACGACGGCTCCACCAGAAACCGGAAGAAGGGACCGCACCGTGCCCCAATTCACATGGGCGTACTGCGGGACCATCGCATCCATGACTTGATCGATTTCATCTGCGGGTGCGAGCTGTAGCACGAGCAACAACGCCCCGGTTGTTCGCAGCCCGGCTTCGAATTCGTTATAGGTCCCGTCGTTGAACAGGTTGCCTAACGCGGCGCCCAGCTGCTGCCCGGTGGAGACATGCAAGTAATTCGGCGTGGCAAATGGCAAGGCTGTGAGCTGATAGCCAGCGTTGGTTGGATTCAAGAACGAGGTTTCCAGGCGATGGGCTGCGATGAAATCGGGAGTGGGAAAATCGATCACGCGCACGTTGCCGCCGACGTGCCCCTCGCCAAGGCGACTTACCACGTCACCAGCGGCACGGAAGTGGTTTACGTCAATCCCAGCAAGGCGCGTACTGTCGTATGTACCCACGTTCTGCAGGATTCCTTGAGTCCCACCAAAGGCATTGAAGGTGGTCAAGGTGAAGGAAGCAGGGTTTTCTTGAAGCATATATTCATACGCCGCGTATTGGGCCAAGGCTCCACCGAGGCTGTGGCCGGTAAAATCTACTTGTTCCAAACCCAGCTCAGGATCAGCCTTCATAGCAGCCAAAAACTGGAAAAGAGGAATTTTATTGTTACTCCACTGCTGCCAACCGAGATTGAGATCTGAATATGCATCCTGAAAGCTTGGTTGCGTTCCCGTGAATGCCACAATGCAATTCTTAGTGTCAGGGTTTCTGTAAACGAGCGCCAGAAAACCAGTGTCAGTATCAGGAAAGGCCTGTAAAAACTGATATCCACTGCCCGGACTCGGTCCGGCGGGCAGATACGCGAGGTTACTCGCTGCCAACAATGTTTGCGCTTGAATTTCGGAGATCATGAGTGGGCTCCTTTGGAACAGAGGTCGATCATCTTCAGTGTGCGACGATTCTTGTCATTAGGCCGATCGGACTCAGCATTGGGTGCGTGGGAAAAGACTAGCTTGCAACCATTCGGGGAAACGCCAACTCGAATGACAAATCCTGCAATGAGTCTTTTCGTCTCCCCATTTTCTTGAACTAAATAAACCCCCTGCGTTCCTGGGTCACGAGCCGACTTCACACCGCCCTGGTACGTAACCAATACTCCACGCTGAGAGGGAGTAAAGAAGACCCCTCCCCCAGCATTCCACGGACCGGATGGGATCAGCACTTCAATGGTAGAACCTTCTCGAGTGAGCCACCAGACTGGATGAGGTAAATTCTTCGGCCAGAGGGTAGTGACACCACCAATTTTGGCGTCATAGAACCACCCATACAGAAAGTATGCTTTCTTAAAATCGTAATACTCAATGCTCTCAACCTGACGCACACCAAAAGGTAGCAGTATTCCCTCTGACTCTTCCCCTTTGAAATACATTGCAGGCAAATTTGCGCGTTGATCAAATGGTTGTTTCTTGTCACGCCCCAGGTATCCATCCCCTTCAAGCAAGTATCGTCCGGGAGGACGCTTACCGTCCGCTGTATTAATTTTCACTACTCGGCAATTCAAGCGATCTGGTATGTCCTTTGAGTCTTGTTCGTATGGTTGCTCCTCCCCTAGCGGACCTCGAAAGAATCTGTACTTCGACGGCCCGCCGGCTGGGTTGTCTATCTTTTGGCTCAACAGCACCACGCCATTCCGATAACAAAGCCATGAAATGTTTTGCTTCAACATTGTGATGGAGTGTTTGGTGGTGTCCCATACAAGGAGTGCTTGGTGCTCTTGAGCAACAAGTTTGCCATGCTCACTCCCCAGAAAGAGCACTCGTTCATTGTCAAGCCAGTACACGTCCCCCGACCAGTTCGTGGATGCCCATACGCCGGAATCCCTAATTGGATACGGAGATGCGGACTCTCCACCCTCCACCCCCTGTGAGCCTACGGTCATCACGAGGAGTATCAGGACTAACCTCAGTCGCTGCATGATTGAACCTCTCAAGTTGTCTTGCCTGTTGCCACAGGTCTCACCACTGACGCTCCACGAAACTCTCTTGCGCCTTTTCTCGCACTCAGTCTTTCGGCTTCGGTTTCTGTGCCGTGCGCAACCCCACCAACACTTGCTGGATCTGCTGCTGCAACCTTGCCAGCGAGCCGA
>CAZAKX010000071.1:0-15985 GCA_964485915.1 uncultured Nitrospira sp.
AAGATTTTTCATTCCTTGGTCTGCAATCGAGGCCGTGTTAGGCTAAACCGAGCCATAAACACCATAATCGCCCTGTGTGGACGCAGAGATGATTCTCACCTGTCTTCTTGATAGGATGTAGGCGCCTTTTACGGGTAGATCTTAGGACCTATGCGACGGATTGCACTAATTATTAGCGTGTTAGCCATCGGGTTGGCCATTGGCGGCTACGTGTTTTTTAACGGGGAACGCAAAGTGCCCGTCCAGTATCGAACGGCTGCAATCGAGCGTGGCTCGGTCATTTCGATCGTGAGCGCGACAGGAACTATTAATCCGGTTGTGCTAGTGGAAGTGGGGACCCAAGTATCAGGGATGATTAAGAGTCTACACGCAGATTTTAATTCTCAGGTAAAGGCTGGGGAGACCGTTGCTGTTATTGATCCGGAGCCGTTCAAGGCGCGCAGAGAGCAAGCCATCAGTAATCTGGAAGTGGCGCACTCGAATATCGCACGATCGAAGGCTGATCTGGCTCAGCGAAAGCGTGAACTTGACCGTGTGCAATCGCTCCTGCCTCAGCAGTTCGTCTCGCAAAACGACGTCGATGTCGCACTCACAAATTACCAGAGTGCCGAGGCACAATTGCGGGTGGCGGAGGCGCAGGTCAGGCAGGCAGGGGCTGCCTTGAATGTAGCCGATCAGGAATTGAAATATACCGTCATTCGATCACCCATCGAAGGGATTGTTGTCGCTCGAAACGTCGAGGTCGGGCAAACAGTTGCAGCTAGCTTTGCGACACCAAACCTGTTTCTGATCGCCCTCGATCTCACCAAGATGCAAGTCAATACCAACGTGAGTGAGTCAGATATCGGCGGAATGGCAGAGGGGCAAGACGCTGTTTTTACGGTGGATGCCTATCCAGGTGAGTCGTTTAGCGGCACCATTCGGCAGGTGCGTCTCGCGCCGATCAACATCCAAAATGTGGTCACATATAATGTAGTGGTTGGGGTTGATAATAAGGATCTACGGCTCAAACCAGGGATGACAGCCAATGTGTCGATCGTTGTGGCTCAGAAAAATCAGACTCTGAAGGTTCCCAACGCGGCGCTTCGATTCACGCCACCGAAGAGCGAGCGGGATCGTCATGAAGTCAAAGGACAAGCGGTGAATGTCGTCGAAGGACATTCGACGGCGAAGAGCCATGAAGAACTGAGGCAGAAAACTGTCTGGAAGCTAATGGAGGACGGAAGTCTTGCGCCTGTGCCGGTCCAAATCGGGATTTCTGATGGGATCGCCACGGAAATGTTATCTGGAGCCTTGACGGAAGGCGAGGCGGTGGTCATTGGCATCGAGCAGTCATTGGGAGAGGAGAAGGGGGGCGAGTTGCCGCCAGGCTTTGGAACTAAGAAGCGCCCGCGTTATCGATGAGACCGTTTGATAAGTCGGACATCGTGTGTACAGTGTGATTACTCGCCAACTGACGTAATGCGTGATTGTACGTATGGATGGCCGTCATCGTGAATCCCTTGATCGTTTGCCAAGACATGTGGAAGGTGTATCAAATTGGGGATGTGACTGTACAGGCTTTGAGGGGAGTGAGTTTCACAATCGAACGGGGTGAGTTCGTTGCGATCATGGGATCGAGCGGCTCAGGCAAATCCACACTCATGAACATTCTTGGCTGCCTGGATAAGCCGAGCCGAGGGCATTATTGGCTCAACGGAGCTGATACCGGAAGCTTACGCTCTGACCAATTGGCGGAGATTCGAAATCAGCAGATCGGGTTTGTATTTCAAAGTTTTAATCTCATTCCCCGAACCAGTGCGTTAGAAAACGCGCAGTTGCCGTTGTTTTACCGGGGCCTTCCGATAAGACAGCAACGGGCGCTTGCTGCCGCTGCGCTTGAGCGTGTCGGTTTACGAGGTCGCGAAGAGCATTCCCCGACGCAACTTTCTGGTGGACAGCAACAACGAGTGGCGATCGCGCGTGCGCTGGTCGCCTCACCCTCTTTGCTCTTAGCGGATGAACCCACCGGGAATCTTGATACGCAGTCCAGCCGAGAAATTATGAACATCCTGAGTGAATTAAACAAGGATGGTATGACGGTGATCTTGGTGACTCATGAGAATGATGTCGCTGCCTGCGCGGCGCGAGAAGTGGTGATCAAGGATGGCCAGATCCAGAGTGACCGTACGACCAAAGCCAAGATTCACGTGTCGGAAATCTAGATGTTCACATGGCTGACGATAGTGACGGCGCTGCGAGTTCTCCGACGAAATCGGTTGCGGGCTGGTTTGACGTTGCTTGGAATCGTCATTGGTGTTGCTGCAGTCATCGCGATGGTGAGTATCGGTGAAGGGGCAAAACAAGCCGTGCAGAGACAAATTGCCTCAATGGGGACGAATGTCATCCTCATTTGGCCGAGCGGGACAACTGTCGGCGGTGTGCGTGGGGCTCAAGGGGGTGCTGTGACGTTGACCGTCAGTGATGCATTGGATTTAAAAAAAAGGGTTCCTTTTTTGACCGATACCGGTTGGTACACGCGTGGTGCGATGCAGATTGTGAATGGCAGCCATAATTGGAACTGCTCGGTTTATGGAACGTCGCCCAGCTATCTGACTATTCGAGACTGGTCCTATAGTAGTGGGGGAGCTTTCACTCAGGCTGATTTGGACAGTGCGGCCCGTGTCGCCATTCTTGGGCAGACGGTCGTCGAGAATCTCTTTGATCATGGGGAAGAGCCCGTGGGTGCTGCCATTCGCATTAATAATGTTCCCTTTCGTGTCATTGGGGTGTTCTCGCCTAAAGGGCAGAGCGCTCAAGGGTGGGATCAGGATGACGTTGTGTTTATTCCCTATAGTACCGCTGAGCGCAAAGTTCTTGGGACACAGTTCTTGGGATCGGTCGGAGCCATCGCAGCATCTACAGCTCGTTCCGAGGACCTGGACGATGCGGTAGAGGAAATTCGGTCTGTGATGAGAGTTCGCCATCGGTTGCAGGGTGAACAACCAGACGATTTCACGATTCGCACACAAGTTGATATGGGAAAGGTTCAGGAAGGAACGAGTGAAACATTGACAGTCATGTTGATGGTCATTGCCTCTGTCTCGCTCCTCGTTGGTGGCATCGGAATCATGAATATTCTGCTCGTCTCTGTCACCGAACGGACGAGGGAGATTGGGATCAGGATGGCCGTTGGGGCGAAACGAGTGCACATCATGACGCAGTTTCTCATTGAGGCGATGACGCTTGGTGTCGTCGGAGGATTCATCGGAGTGGTAGTCGGGATTCTGGCGGCACGCTTGACGACCATCATTGCCGGGTGGCCGACGATCATTTCAAGTGATGCCGTTGTGATCGCATTTATCTTTTCCGTCGCAGTGGGCCTGTTTTTTGGTCTTTATCCAGCCAATAAAGCTGCTCGCCTCAATCCCATTGAAGCATTACGCTACGAATAGAGAGACGGCACGGGAAGGCTTCCTTCATCAGCTTTTCGGTGGGAGGATGGCCTCGATCGCGCGCGGTGGGGGTGCATCGTTTTGATGTGCGAGATCCACAACAAAAGGGTCGGAATATTCCTCTCCGCCTGAGTGATGCGTGATCGTGATGATGGGTTGATGCAATTGTGTCGGATTAAGTTCAGTAACGACCGCTAACTCATTTGTGTTGAGTCGGACGTGGCTATGAACTGGATAGATTCCTATCAACCCTATAAAAGTCGAGACGATTCCTTGATCGAGTTTGCCTTTCTGTGAGTCATGATACAGGCGTTGGAACGTGTGATGTGGCGTTAGTGGAGCGTTCCCTCCAAATCCCGTGAGCAGTTCATCGTATCGGTCAACGACCATGAGGATGCGTGTGCGGTCGGAGGTAAACTCCCCACGCGCTTCTTTAGGATACCCACTGTCATCGAGGTAGGCGTGATGATTGGCAATGAGATGAAGGACGGAGGGGTCAAACCCACCTCGTCGTTGTAATGTAAGAACCCCTCGATTGGGATGAGTCTCAAATTCATACTTCTCAGCCTGAGAAAGGCCGGACACGGTGTGGGCTCGATGCCGGATGGCTGGCCTGATTTCCAAGAGCCCGATGTCGTGTAGTAGAGCCGCAGTGGCAAGTTCCTGCAGTTCCAGCGGATTGAATTGGAGTGCTTGCCCAAGAATGAGTGATAGCGTGCAGGTCGTGAGAGCATGTTGGCTCAGCCTCGAATCACCTGGCTGATTCTGGCTTAGTGCGATGAAAAGAGATGAGTGTGTGAGGGTTCTCGTGACGATGGTGATTTCTTGGACGGCTTCGGAGGCCTGCTGCGTATCGACCGTCCCGGTTTGGGATATGGTCGTGAACACAGATTGGACAGCCTGAGTCAGTTGTTGCTTTGCCAGCGTAGCCTGCGCGAATTCTTCATTCAACTGAGCCAGAGGCTTGAGTGGTTTGTGGACCTGAACCGGTGCTGCATGGGCTGTCGCCGATGCCGTTGTCGCCACGCTATCCCGTGTGTGTGGGGCAATCCCACGGTCGAGATCGACCACGACCACTCTGACTCCTGCTCGAACTAATTTGTCAATTTGAGAAAGACGCTCCACGAGAAAGGAGTGGCGGAGGAACGGAGAACGATACCAAGGAAGATCCAGCGCGGAGATGTACATGCCGATCTGCAGGTCAGTGATTAAGATCTGTGTCGTTGCCATGGGATCCCAGGTTGTGGGTGTAACCAGGCGAAATAATGGGTCCTTTAGGTATCGGAAAGAACGAGGGAGAACTGTAGCTAGGGGATTATCGAAGTCCGTACTTATGTCAAGGGATCTACGGGAGGAAGGGTTGACAGTAAAAGTTCAATGCGGGGGTTTGCTTTGTCGACATGTTTGTAGAGATGGGTTTCGACGATCCTGTTATCGTTAATACCGAGACCTTCGCATACAGCATCTTGAGTGATTTTAAGGCCTCCGTCAAGATCACGACGCAATGAGGAGGCAAAGAAGAATCTGATAGAGATGACCAGTGGTCCGGATTGAAACCGATCTTGAAGCCAAAGCCTGGCCGGGGATTGTGCGAGTGCAAGCCACACCTGTTGACCGACTTGCATTTTATATGCGCGTCCAGCAGAGGATAGCAAACGACGTCCGTTCACTGTTGCATATAGATGGTTGATGCTGGGAGGAACAGGAAGGCTGACCGCAAGAGCGTTTGAAGTGACGAGAGGTGGGTGGGATGTCTTCAAAAGGGCAGTTCTTGAGGTTACCCGATCAAACCTGGCTGCTTCTTTGACAGATGGTCGCACGTTCGATGCAGGTGGAACCTCACTATTGTTTCCATGAGAAACAGTGCGACAGGGTAATTGTGGGAATCGGTACTTACGGTGAAGTCGGTTGGATGGCATGGGGCCAAACTAGAGGAGGTTCTGGATCTTTGCCATGTTTTGCTCGTACCGGTCTTCCGTACGAGCAATATACCGACGCCAGTCGCTGGGATTCCATATTTCCATTCGGTGATAGAGTCCGACGAGGATGATCTCCTGATCTTCATCGACCGGTACAAGCTTCCGCAAACGGCCTGGAATCAAAATCCGTCCTGTTTTATCAATGTCGGATGATCCAGCCTCGGAAACCACAAAGTGCATGAAGAGGCGGCTCTGATCTTCATCTAGGGAGGTTCGGGTTCGCTCGAGAACCTTCTCCCATTCCTTCGTCGAATAGAGCAATAAAGATTGTTCTGGACCTTTGAGAAACATTACGGCTTCTCCATCGGCCTCAACTTGTTCACGGATGGGGGAAGGGACGATGAAGCGTCCCTTTTCATCGAGCTTGCAGAGGTACTCACCAGCGAACATCTTGACAACCTACGTTAGGAGCTCAGAGAGGTTCTGGTTCGGTCTCGTATCCACTGTTCTAAGTCAGAGCGGACAAATCGCCATTCTTTTCCAAGTTTGAAGGCAGGAATCTGGCGACTTTGCAAATATCGATAGAGTGTGCGCTGGGTAATTTTGAGGTAACGGCACGTTTCGATCGCCGTCATCAGTTCGCTTTTTGAAGAACTGCGCATGACTCCATCTCGTACCTGGGCCAGGAAGACGCACAACACCTCCACTCTTGTGCGTATTCTAGATATCATCGTGTAAATGTCAAGCAAAAGTATATGACAGTATATGTCAAAGACTGTCTGTTTGGTCGCTTGTCTCCTCGCCCTCATTGGCCTCAGCCAGCATGGCTTCTTCTATATCGCCGATGTCTTCTCCCATTTCTTGACCCATCTTCTTCATCATGCGGGCGACGCTCTTCGGATCGCTCTCGTCAAGGTTGCCAAGGTTGGTTGGATCCATGAGCGATTCAAGCCGGGCCTCTTCTGATTTAGGGGAAGCAAATCTCGACAGGAGTCGATCCAGCTTCGAGCCGCCACAATGCCGGCAACTAACCGAACCGAGATGAGTTGAGCTTAATGTTAGGATGGAACTTCGTCGATGACATTCTTGGCATACGTACTCATATATCGGCATGGGTTCATTCTCCGAATGGTACAAAATGAGATTGAGATTGAGCATGGATACGGTCTGGAACGAGGTCCAGATCGAGGGTACGTCCTAAAGTTAACACCAGGACATCGGACGAGCCGGCCTTGCGCAATGACTTGGCACATTCATTGACCGTCGTCCCGGTTGTGAAGACATCGTCGATGAGCAGAACGCGTTGTTTTCTGATCTCATCGGGGTATCGCACGGCAAATGCTCCACGAAGGTTTTTGAGCCGACTTTTTCTGGAAAGTGACGTCTGGGTTGGAGAAGGAGTGGTTCGGATCAGATTAGCATACGAAACAGGAATACCCAAGACGCGTCCGATCTGATCAGCGAGCAGCAACGACTGATTAAATTCCCGCTGACGAAGCCTTTCACTATGCAATGGAACCGGCATGATCACACTCACGCGATCGAGCAGCGGAAGTCGTTTCACCATAAGGGTTGCAAGAGGAGATGCTAAGGAAACCTTGCCTTGATACTTGAATAAACAGATTGCGTCGCGGAGTGGCGTCGTGTAGGGGTAGAGCGTCCATGCTCGTGTGTACGAAGGTGGATGCTCCGCACAGGTGTGGCAGACGTGGTTCGGGCTGTATACAGTGGCAATGGCAGACAGAAAGGGGCGGTCGCATCGTGAGCATCGAGCGGTTGGCATCAATGCGATCGTGCTCCAGCAATCAGCACAAAAATGAGGAGTTGGATCGTCGGTCAGCAGGCAACCGCAGATCGAGCAATGGGCCGGCAGTACAAACCGTATCGTGCGACGCATGAGACCCGGCATCCATTCTAAAATACGGTTAGCCATGACCTGACTTCGTTGAGTCCGTTCTCCTTCTTTCTTTATGGTGTAGTGCCTGCGGCTGTCAAGGTTGTCGCTTTTTGAGTCGTTATGTTATAGGAATGCGAACACCTGGACCAATGAAGGGGAGTCGCTTGCGAATGGTCATTTTATGGTGACGCTGAGGCATCTTCGTAAATCCTATGCGCGTGGGGAGACCATGGTCACGGCCTTACAGGACGTGAATTTGGAGATCAAACACGGAGAATTTTGTTCCTTTGTCGGACCCAGCGGGTGTGGGAAAAGTACGCTCCTGAACCTCGTGGCCGGCTTGGATATGCCGACCTCAGGGGAAATTGTGCTCGATGGACGATCGACGACAAATCTGACCAGTTTTGAATGGACCAAGATCAGGCGTGACATCATCGGCATAGTCTTTCAGGCCTTTCATCTCGTTCCTGGCTTAACGGCGGAAGAAAATATCGCGCTGCCCTTGATGTTGCGTGGAGACCAGGGACGGGACATCAGTAAACGAGTGGACGAAATGTTGGAACATGTGAGTATGACACACAGACGTCAACACCGGCCAGCGGAACTCTCAGGCGGGGAACAACAACGAGTCGCCATTGCGAGAGCGTTGGCCCATCGACCACGACTCCTCCTGGCCGATGAACCGACCGGGAATATCGACTCCCACCAAGGAGCGGACATCATGGCATTGATTCGGGATCTGGCGACCTCCGGGGGGCAAACCGTACTCTTGGTCACTCATAGCCTGCAGGCAGCCCAAATGGGCGATTACACGTGGACGATACGGGATGGGCAGTTAGTGTCACGCACGTCACGCGAGGCTGGCTTGGTGGCGTCATGGTGAACTTGTCCACGACGATCGCTGGAGTGACGTTTCCGAGTTGTTTCATGAACGCGGCTGGAGCTCTGTGTGTGACTCTGGAAGAACTCGAGGCCCTGGGCAAGTCCGGTGCCGGGGCAATTGTGACCAAGTCAATGACAATCGAAGCACGTCGAGGCAACCCTGAGCCCCGGTATCATGGATTTGTTGGTGGATCAATTAATTCGATGGGGCTTCCCAATCTTGGCTACAAGGCTTATGCCGAATTGATTCCCCAACTGAAACGATTCGGAAAACCCGTCATTGCGAGTGTGGCAGGACTTGGGGAGGACGATTTCCCCACGATCGCCGAACTCATCAACGCAGCCGCCCCGGACCTTATTGAAGTGAATCTTTCTTGCCCGAATATTCCAGGTAAGCCCCAGATTGGTTACGATCCAGAAGCCTCCGAGCGGCTTCTTAAGAAAGTGCGACCTAAAATTACTGTGCCGATGGGTGTCAAGTTGCCTCCCTACTTTGACCCGGCGCATCATGACGTGATGGGTGCAGTGCTCAGACGTTGCGGCGTCGACTTTCTGAACTTGATTAATTCGGTGGGTAATGGACTGGTGGTCGACCCGGAGCGAGAAACCGTCGTCATTAAGCCGAAAGGTGGTTTCGGCGGAGTAGGCGGACGAATCATCAAACCGGTAGCGTTGGCAAACGTCCGTGCGTTCTATAAGTTTTTTGAAGGTACGATGCCAATCATCGGCACCGGTGGAATTGTTGAGGGTGGTGATGCATTTGAGCACTTCTTGTGTGGTGCGTCGGCTGTCCAGGTCGGTACCGTGCTTGTTGAAGAAGGACTGGATGTTTTCGGTCGACTTGAATCGGAACTGAGTGCTGTGTTGAATCGGAAGGGATACCAGTCGATTCAGGAGTGTCGAGGACGGCTCAAAGAACTCTGACGTTACTTGGAGCTGAAGTTGCGAGGCAACAGCTTCTGCTGAAGCGCTTGACGGAGAAGTTGGGCCACGTTCCGAACATTGAGCCGGTGCATCAAGTTGAAGCGATGGACTTCAACAGTTCGAACGCTGATATCCAGAGACCCAGCAATCTCCCGATTGGTATAGCCAAGCGCGACCAAGCGCAAAATTTCACGTTGCCGGGGTGTAATATGCGGCGTGGGCTTGAGGCGGCGATCTGCCCTCTTGAGTCGAAGTGTCGCAACACGTTTAGACATTGTCATCGGTGCTCCTTTATCGCTATTCGTTGCCAGTCTAGCAAATGATGGGAATGGTGTAAACGAAACTACAAAAATGCGTCGCCCTATGTTCGATCTTCATTCCCATCTGGATTGTCAAATGCGTTCATTGCGTTACACGTCGTTTTCCTCCAGGTAAATGCCCACATTTGTGAAGGTTATCGCTCTTATCCTCCTGTCTCATTTCCGACAGTGGCCGTTACGGACGCTCCTGACCATTATCGGAGTGTCTTTGGGAGTGTCGGCCTCTGTCGCTGTACGTACCGCGAATGTCGATATTCTGCGCTCATTCGAACAGGCTGTCCTTACCGTCGCAGGTCCGACTACGTTGGAAGTGTCAGCAGATGAGGCGGGGCTCGATGAGCAGCTATTACCGTCTGTGCGGACGGTATCCGGTGTGACTTCAGCATCTCCGGTCATTTTACAAACAGCAGTGCGGATGAATGAGAATCAGCCGGGCCATGCCTTTCCAGTGGTCGGGTTGGACCTTCTCGAAGAATTCCATACACGAGGCTTTCAGGTAAACCAAGCAGAGACGGAAAATCAGCTGTTGAGCATGATCGATCCGGGGGCCATATACTTAGGAGATGCATTGGCGACAGAATGGCAGGTTTCAGTCGGCGACCACATCGATCTTCTCATTGGGACGGGGCATCTCAGTTGCCGGGTTGCCGGGATTCTTCGGGGACAATCAGCGCGCAGGTCCACATGGGAACGCATGGCTGTTATGGACATAGCAGCCGCACAGATTACGTTTGGTATGGTTGGGAGGGTCGATCGGATTGATCTTGTCACCGACGCAAACGTACCCGTTGAAGAGATTGCAGCAAGGATACGAGCGATCCTTCCTCCTCATGTGACCAGCGAGCGGCCTGCCAATCGGACCAGCCAAGTCGAACAAATGTTACGCGCATTCCGACTTAATTTAACGGTGCTTAGCTGGGTCGGACTATTGGTCGGTATGTTTCTCATCTACAATACGATGGCATTTTCCGTAGCTCAACGAAGACGGGAAATTGGAATCTATCGGGCAATTGGGATGACTCAATCAAGAGTCGCGTTCCTGTTCTTAGTAGAAGCCGGACTGTATGGCTTCTTGGGAGGAATCCTCGGTAGTGCAGCAGGGATGGCGCTGGCTCAAGAACTGATTACACTACTCAGCCGAACGATTTCTGACCTCTATGTTCCGGTTGGAACTGGCGGAAGTGGCCTGCTCTGGACAGACCAGTTTTGGAGGATCGTAGTTGAGGGAATCATGATTGGGTGTGTGGTATCCATGATCGGTGCCATCGGCCCCAGCTTGGACGCGAGTCGCACGACCACGGTACGAGCCCTCGCTCCTGGTGACTATGAAGCAAGCCAGCAAGTACGTGTCAGAGCGCTTGCTGTCGCGGGTTTGGCGCTACTCGTGGTCGCTGGACTGCTGAGTTGGGCAGGGCCTATCGGTGGGATCCCCGTCTTGGGATACGCGGCAACGTTATGCGTATTGGCAGGATTAGCCTGTTTGGCTCCGATCAGTGTCACCGGATGGCGTCGACATCGATATGTAGGGCGAGAATGCGGTGCGCATGGAGTGATGAGAGGTATCGCGGTGGAGCATGCCGCGCGCAATCCTGGCCGCAACGGAGTCACGGTTTCCGCCTTCATGGTTGGACTCGCGATCATGATCGGGGTGTTGGTTATGGTGCGGAGTTTTCGTCATACGGTGGAGATTTGGGTGACGGACACGGTGTTGGCTGATCTGGTCGTCGCTCCCTCGATGTGGTTGCGTGGAACAGAAATTGGAACCATGGGACGAAGCCTGCCGTCCGGGTGGATGGGCATCCTTGCGTCCGTCCCCGAGGTTGCCGCAGTCGATAGTTACCGTGATGTGCGTATGGAGGTGAAGGGACAGCGTGTGGCTGTCGTCTCCAGGGATTTGCGGCTGCATGCACAATGGAGCCGTTATCTCGTACGGAGCGGTGACTCGTCTGAACAGCTGAATCGAGCCGCGGATATCGGTGGTCTTCTTGTGTCAGAAGTGTTGGCGAACCGGCTGGAGGTACATGAAGGTTCAACGCTCGAAGTCATGACGCCCAGCGGCCCTCGGCGATTTCCGATTGTGGCCGTGTTTTATGACTATTCGACCGACGGTGGCAAGCTGCTTATGGATCGGGCGCTCTATCAAGCGCTCTGGCACGATGACCTTGTCACCGTGTTCCCTGTGTATGTACGGGATGGAACGAATCTTGATCGCATGAGAGAACGGATGACCGAACTGTTGAGTGCCTCTACCAATGGCGGTCTTCCGCCACTCATCATCAGCAATGTCGAATTGCGAAAGGAGATTCTCGACATCTTCGATCGCACATTTTTCCTGACCTATGTCTTGGAGACCGTCGCTGTTGTGATTGCCATGCTTGGGATCGTAAATACCCTGATCACGTCCGTCCTCGAACGGCGCCGGGAGTTTTCGACCTTACGCGCCATTGGTGGCAGCGCTACGCAAATTCGCCAGCTCGTGCTGTGGGAGGCAGCGTACCTTGGTACGGTCGGAATAGTGTTAGGACTCATCGGAGGCGGCCTGCTCTCACTCTTATTGATCAAGGTCATCAATCGACAATCATTCGGCTGGACAATCCAGATGATTGTTCCCATTGGGTCGCTGATCCAAGCGGTATTGTTGGCAGCAGTTGCAACGTTGGTGGCAGGGTATTTCCCAGCCAGGTGGGCAGCTCGACAACCTATTGTGGAGGGATTGAGGGAAGAGTAAGAATATTGTGCGCTGCGGCAGTATGAGGCCACGCATCAAGCTTTTGAGCCAGGTCCATAGTCCTGCAGCAGGCTTCGAAGGTCTTCGGAAATCGGCATCGATCGAAACGGCGGTACGCGAGCACCGCCTGTATTCCCCACTGGTACCCAAATTTTTGAAAACAGGAGCGCTCCAATAATTCGTGGTATTTGACCAAATACTTCAATCAAATCTCGACGTTTCCATCCGACTTTCAGCATCCACCAGTGGGCTCGTGCGTGGGCGATCGGGAAGGACTGTCCTAGGATGTGAGCACGTTCGAGATGGGAAAATGCCTGGTCCAAGTCGCCAGCACTGTACTGTGTGGCCGCCACCATCATTTCGGCCTCGTACGCTTGTTGGAGTTGGGGGCGCATGCTCATCCCTCATCGGATATACCTTCACTGTACGCGATGAATAAATCAGATGCCAGGGTCTTGAGGAAATGACAGCAGAATGGTCTGGAGTGGGTGGATTGGCAGAGAGTCGCCGGTACGAGCGACCTTGGTTTGAAATAGAGGAGAAAGTCGAAGGGGTTTATCCGCCGACAATGATTACGATAACGCAATGATGAGTCGGCGGTACGCACGAAGTGCGGTTTGGTGGCGGTGGGCCGGATCGAACGGCCGACCCGCGGCTTATGAGTCCGCTGCTCTGCCAACTGAGCTACACCGCCACGTGAGAGTGAGAACTTTTTGATCATAGCCGAAGACGCAGATCGATGTCTACCGAGTGGGCATGGGAACCATGCGAGACGTATGGGCGAAGGCACTTGAAACCCGCTATGGTTCTCGCGTTGATCTTTGAGAGGGTCATGTGACGAGTGGACGCAATCAAGCGGTGGTGATCACTGGGGCCTCTACAGGGATAGGAGCGGCCTGCGCAATTCATCTTGATCGATTGGGTTTCAGGGTGTTCGCGGGAGTCCGGAAGCCAGAGGACGGTCTGGCACTTCAAGCAAACAGCTCAGATCGTCTGGTGCCCATCACGCTCGATGTCACTGATGCCTCGACGATTCACAAATCTCATGCGTTAGTTTCAGAGTTGACCAGGGCAGAAGGATTATATGGCTTGATCAATAATGCCGGGATCGCCGTGGTCAGCCCCCTGGAAGCTGTCCCCATTCCAGATTTCA
The DNA here is from genome assembly GCA_964485915.1 of uncultured Nitrospira sp. GTDB lineage: Bacteria > Nitrospirota > Nitrospiria > Nitrospirales > Nitrospiraceae > Nitrospira_D. The sequence continues at coordinate 13,258 of CAZAKX010000071.1, forward strand.
GACAGCAGCTCGAAGTCAACGTCATCGGACAGATCGCAGTTACGCAGACCTTTCTTCCTTTAATACGACAGGCACGGGGCCGCATCATCAATATGGGTTCTATCGCCGGTCTCTCGACGATGCCGCTCATGGGGCCATATTCCGCATCAAAATTTGCGCTGGAAGCGATCACGGATGCGCTCCGCTTGGAAGTCCAGCAATGGGGAATCCATGTGTCGATCATTGAGCCGGGAGCCATCGCCACACCAATCTGGAACAAATCCACGATTGAAGCCGCCGAACGCGAGGCGTCAATAGGGGATGACCTGCAATCTCTCTATAAACCAATTATTGCTGCCGTGAGGAAGGTTGTGGAAGAGGCATCGAAGCGAGCCGTCTCCTCCGAGACCGTTGCGAAGGTCGTAGAAGCGGCATTGACGGCACCGACTCCGAAAACTCGATATTTGGTTGGAAGTGACGCCAAGCTCCGCGCGCTCATGGTAAAACTGTTACCTGATCGTATGTCGGATCGACTCTTAACCTGGATCCTTAAACTGCCTCGCTGAGTGGAGTAGCAGGGAAGGGGTAGCTGGGTCGAAGGAACGCTCGCGTGGTCAGCCGACAAGGTCAGGATTCAGGCGAGTCAACGGCCGGACAGAGAGGGCCTTGATCTCGTTGTAGACGATCTTGCGGCCTACCTGTCGCAGGCGACTAAACACACCCTCGACGATCACTTGATCGCCTTCATGGACCTCCACCTGCCCGAGACTTACGACTTTCAGCGTACCCGCTTGGTCTTGGAGCAAAAACCCGTAGGCGGGTTGTCCTTGACGATTCGTTGCCAGCTGAACATTCATCACTTTTCCGGTAACTATGATGTCCAGATGATCGTACTGCTCCGGATGCGCTAAGAGCTCAGCGATTTCGACGAGGCCACCAGCGGACGCCGGCGTGGGCATGCCGAAGGCAATGGCGAGAGCCAGGATGATCGGTACCAGCCGGACAAAGACTCCGGCTTCGAACATGGATCCAAAGAGAGCGAGGGGTGTCATCTTCATTGGAGACAATTATACCGAATGGCGCCGGATTGGCAATAAGGAACATTACCACTTGTCTGAGGATCGTCCGCTGACGTCTTCTCCGATGAAGTTATGCAGAATTTGGCGTTGCAAGTCTGTCAGTTCGCCGTGCCCAGCGTCTCGCTCTCGTAAGGCTGGTTCAGACTCTTTGGAGGTCGGTCTTGATCGGGCAAGTAAGATTTCGTCCAATGCTTCAGGACTGGTATCGACTTCCTTTTGTATTGCGACCAACCGCTGAAGTCCGAACAGCGTCCTGGTGATTTCAGTATGCATCGCATTTGAACTGGCGCCATAGACGAGCGAGTTCCAAAACTTCGTCTCGATTGCTTCCGATATGCCGAGGACTGCATAAGCCGTGAGTTTTTCGAGTAACGCAGACTCAGTCCCCTCGAGTCCGTCGTAGGTAGGAATTAATCGCTCAATGGGACGCTGGGAAAGTACGTGCATGGTTGCTTTCCAAAGATCCGGAGAAGGAACAAGATGCGTCTTGGTGTCAGATCCTGACCCTGAACATTTGGTCTGGATGGCCATGAGATACTGAGATAAAAATTTGACTTTGCGGGCCGCGAGGGTGCCGGCCGGGATTCCCCAGATGTGGCCGATCTCATGGTCCTGTAAGGTTGTCTGATCAGAGGTCTGCCGTTCACGCTCCGCAAGCGCTAGGCGCTTTTTGAACCGCTCCGCAAACCGCAGCTGCGTTTGCATTTCGACCACGAGCCGATGGTTCTGATACTCGTCGGGACCGATCTCGTTCTTGTTCCAGGCTTCTTCCAACAGGCGCAGTGTGGTTGATGGAACGGCGGAACGAGCCTGCGCTTTTAACTCGTGGATGGTCTTGGAGGAAACCCCTTGATCGACCAGAAGCGCAGCTGCGCGAATGGCTAATGCGTTCGCCGTTCTCGCAAGATTGGTCAGGGCAACACATTGCAGCCACGTTCTCTCTCGGCGAAGTCGAACTCGTCGCCGGTACTCATCTCGGCGCTCGATCATGGCTGTAATGGATTCTTGCGTCATGGTTGTGACGGGCTTCTTCCCGGACACGCAACGGGGATCAGGGCGATCTGCGACCATGAAAAGAATTTCGTCATGCGTCACATCAAGGTGTTGCAGCAACAGCAGGCGAAGCATAATGCGACCTTGGATCGGTAATCCGGCAATGGTCTCTTCGACTATTTCCGCGGTCAGGGGCGATGAAGTTACGGTTGTCGTCATAACGTGTCAGTTATATCATCCGGTGGCTCGAAGCCGGAACAGAGCTACCCTAGGCCGTGCCGGACTGCTGCTGTTGTTCGAGCTGGAGCGCCACATATTCTCGAATATCCTGAATGGTTCCTGTGATGAACATCTCGCGGGGAATTTCTACCCGTACGAGCCTCGACGAGTCGATCCCTCGATCCTGGGCATACTGTTCATCAATGTAAAGGCTTACTGAGCCGTCTGGAAAACGGAGCGCATAAAGAGCAGTCGTATCAGCCATGACGATTCAATTGTATCGATAGTTTAGGCTACTAGAGGTAACACAGGCCTCGTGAGGCTGTCAAAGCGGGACGTAGTCGAGACCATCAAAGGATGGGTCCAGCCAAACCATCGTGATATGGAAGGAACGTCGATCTCTGGATGGCTTAAGAATCTGTCTCGATCGATCGTGTACATAAAGCAGAACGGCTTCC
>CAZAKX010000072.1:0-15942 GCA_964485915.1 uncultured Nitrospira sp.
TTGTCGGTCGGACTGCCGTTGAAAATATCCCTTTCTCTTGATCAGCAGAAGGTCATGTACGGCTCGACGCTACTCGGATGGAAAGATCACGCCTGGCTGATCTGTGAATGGCCGCTTCAGCTCGGTCACGATCAACAAGTTGTCGGCGGCACACCATGTACCGTCAGCTACCTTCATGAGGGCAAACTCGTCGGCTATCGCAGTGAGATACGGGATCTGCTCAGCTCACCGGTGCCGTTACTCTTCATCGCCTATCCGAAAACTGTCGAAGAGATGCATCTGCGCAAGCATGTGCGTGTGTCATCGAACGAGCCGATTCTGTTGATGCGAACCGACCCAGATCATTCATCCCAATCGAGTCTGCCCACCAGCGACTACTTTGGCGGCTTGCTGAAAGATCTCAGTGAAGGGGGGTGCAGCGTGGCGTTGGTCCAACGACCTACCTGGCTGCGTCCCGGCAGCACAGTCCGTTTGGAGTTCGAGCTGCCCGGATTGGGACACATTACCAATCTCACCGGTGTCGTAAAGAATGCAGACGCGCGGCATGGGAGCGAGATGATCGGTATTGAGTTTCGCTTCAACGAGCTGGAGTACATCGAATATCGGGGGTGGGGCGGATCGGTCCGCAACGCCATCGAACAATGTGTTTTCCAGAAAGTCAGTGCGTCATTCCTCAACCCGTAGTCGGACTTGTCTTCCCCTCGATCCCGGCTGATTCTTCCATAGGGCCGGGCAAATCTTGCCGCGGCAGAGGGGAGGTGGTGAGCTTTCCCTCATTTGAACAAGCTGATTTCTTCTGCCCAACCCCAATGACAGCTGGCACGAGACTTGGAGTGCATGTTCCGCACAGTGTCGTCTGCCGGACAATCTTGCGAGCCTGAAATGCATAGTCTGCAGAAACCACACGCAGTTCTGTCACTTGTGGGTGAGGGGAGAGTGTCTGTCCATTCAGACATTCCTACCCGTTCGGAGGAAACAGCCCTGGCATTGGTCATGGAGGCTTCGAGACTCTTTCACCATGCTTGGATGCCGCTCGAGGTTTGCCTCTCTATGCGAGATCAGTTGGCAATCGAGTTGGGGAAAGAGGATCCGCTTGCCACGCTGTTTCAACGCATCCCCTTCCGGCCGTGGAAATTCAGACACACTGAGCTTGAACGACTCATGTCTTCTGAAACCTTGGGCGGATGGGCTCTCTCTGCGGAAACCGTGGAGTACCTTATAGAGAAGATTGAAGCGTATCGCCCTTCCGCCATACTGGAATTCGGGAGTGGAACGAGTTCGCTCGCCTTGGCTTGGATCATGACGCGCCTGCACGGCGACTCTTCAATGCCGCGTGTCTTCAGTATCGATCAATCCGCGGATCATATCGAACAAACCAGGGCGGTGCTTCAACGGCATCAGCTTGTCGGGACGGTCCGCTTTCTCCACGCAGAACTTGTTCTCCAGACCATCGGGTCACGGGTTGCTCGGTGTTACAACCTACCGGGGGAAGTCCTCGAACAGTTTCTTGGCGGTGTGCGTCCGGATCTGATCCTCATCGACGGACCGGCGGGGGAAACCGGCATCCGTTTCGGAACAGTTCCACTCGTCAGCGAAGTTGTGGACCCCAATGCCGTAGTTATTGTCGATGACGGACTTCGCGACAGTGAGCTTGATACGGCCGATCAATGGGACCGGTTGGGGTATGTCCAATGGGAAGGAATCCGTTGGGAAGGGAAGGGATTGCTTAGCGGAAAAGTGCGTCCAGCTCTTCCGGCGTCGACGCGACAGTGGTTGGAGCGGGTGGAATGTGCGATCCAACCCAGATCGTCGTGTGCGCCACCGATGGCGTCAGACAACGTGGCGCAGAACGGCCAAAGAGTGACCGCGTCGCGCCTAGCGTTGAAAACGCATCCTATCGCCGGCCATGCCGTGGCAAGAGCGTCATCATCATCACTGCCGATACGAGATCAGCCAACCTGCTTGTTTGTGAATACCTACTACCCCGGATTCCTTGAGCAACATTACCAGAGGCACCCGGAGTTGCTTTCAGCGTCTTACGACTCGCAGCATAGCGCGCTCCAGGCCGTCTGTTTCGGTGATAGCGACTTTTATTCCTTCGGACTACGAGCAGCGGGATGGGCGGTTCAGGACGTGATCGCGAATTGTGCGTCGCTTCAACGCCAATGGTCGATCGAGCATGGTTGCGACCCTGCGTCCGCGCCGCTGCGCACGGCGCTTGATCAGATTGCACAAGTACGGCCGCAAGTTCTGTATTTGCAGGACCTGAATGTCGCCACCAAAGAGTTTTGTGCCGCGGTTCGCCCACATGTCGATCTCATCGTCGGTCAGATCGCCTCGCCCATTCCACCTCATGCACATCTCGATGGATTCGACCTTCTCATCTCCTCCTTTCCGCATTTTGTTGAGACGTTCCGGCGACAGGGGCGAGTGGCGTACTACCAGCCATTGGCATTTGATCCAAGGGTGCTCGAGCGTTTGGGCGATCATCGGCGGGATCATGCATTGACGTTTGTCGGTGGGGTTTCTCCCGCCCATAAGGGACGATATGAACTTCTGACTGCTTTAGCCAAAGCGTCACCGATTCATTTCTGGGGGTATGGGACGCAGGCCTTGGTTCAACAGGGAGTCGAGGCGAGCCGGCTTCATGGTGATGTTTGGGGCGTGGACATGTTTACAGTGCTTGCTAAGTCCACCATCACCGTCAACCATCATATCGATGTGGCCCAATCGAATGCGAACAACATGCGATTGTTCGAAGCGACCGGATGCGGGACGCTGCTTGTTACGGACTATAAAGACAATCTCAACGACCTTTTCGAAATCGGCGCGGAAGTCGTCGCCTATCGGTCGATGACAGAATGCGTGGATCTCATTGTCTATTACTTGAACCACCAAGACAAGGCGGCAGAAATTGCCAAGCGGGGACAGGCCAGAACGCTCCGGGACCATTCGTACGAAGCGCGGATGCGTCATACGGCGGAGATTCTGAGCCGCCACCTAGAGATGAAAATAGGATCCAATCGTCTGCCGGATCCTGACCTAGGTCGGATCTCGTATGGTCGCCAAGAAATTGAACCTGGCCAGATCACAGTCGAGCTCGAGCAATCTTGGCAGTCGGATCGGATTCCGCTCAAGCAACGATCGTTGGTTCAGCGCGAATTGCTCGACATGTATCGGGGAAATCCTCCGGATGTGTTTAAGGCTCTCGCTGAGTCGCTTCGCCCATATGTCAAACCGAACGTCGAGTTGCTGGAGATCGGCTGTGCGAGCGGCTACTACTATGAGGTTTTGGAATATCTTCTCAATACCCGTCTTGCCTATCTGGGTATCGATTTTTCCGATGCGATGATCCGGTTAGCCCGTGCGTACTACCCACAGACCCGCTTCGAGATCGGAGATGGCAGCGCCCTGCGCTTTCAAGAGCGCTCCATTCCCATTGTTATTTCCTCCTGCGTGTTGCTGCATGTGCGTGAGTACGCCTTGCACATTGCCGAGGCGGCGAGGGTGGCATCAGAAATTGTGGTCTTCCACCGCACCCCGATTGCTCGACGTGGGGATACCAAGCACTTCACAAAATTTGCGTATGGTGTCGAAACGTTTGAGATTCGTTTCAATGAAGAAGAATTCCTTGAGCTTTGCCGGAGTGTCGGCATGGAGTTCATCGCCATGCACAGCATTAGTCCTGAATCTGGACGAGACGAGCTAGAAGGCACCTATGTCTTTCGCGCACCCCAATAACATAGCAAACCGTCTTCGCGGTGCGCGTGTCCTCATAACCGGGGGGCTCGGATTTATCGGGTCGAACCTTGCCATCAGGCTCGTGCATGAGGGTGCGGAGGTGACGCTGATCGACAGCATGATTCCTGAGTATGGAGGGCATCTCTGGAATATCGAACCGGTGCGAGACCAGGTGCGTGTCAATATTGCCGATGTCCGTGATGAGCACGCGATGAAGTATCTGCTGCAACAGCGCGACTACCTGTTTAATCTCGCCGGCCAAACAAGCCATCTGGACTCGATGGATCATCCTCACCAAGATCTGGACATCAATGCAAAGGCCCAACTGTCGCTCCTCGAGTGCTGCCGGCAGCACAATCGAGAGATCAAGGTTGTGTTTGCGGGGACGCGCCAAATCTATGGGAAACCTCGCTATTTACCGGTCGATGAACAACACCCACTTGATCCCGTTGATGTGAATGGCATCAACAAATTAGCAGGGGAGTTGTACCACCAGCTCTATCATCGTGTGTACGGAATTCGGGCGGTCGTTCTTCGTTTGACGAATACCTATGGGCCTCGGATGCGCGTGGTCGATGCGCGGCAAACATTCCTCGGTATCTGGATTCGCAACCTTCTAGAAGGTCGTCCTATCGCTGTGTTCGGCGACGGAGCACAGGTGAGGGATTTCAACTATGTCGACGATGTCGTCGATGCGCTGCTGCTGGCAGCCTTGTCCGACGAAGCCGATGGTGAAACCTATAACCTTGGAGACGAACACCCGCTGAACCTTAAAGAAACTGCTCAGCTGTTGATACGATGTCACGGGCGTGGGAGCTACCGGTTGGTCCCGTTCCCTTCTGAACGGAAGTCCATCGATATCGGAGATTACTACGGAGATTTTCGGAAGATCAGCGGTCAATTGAGCTGGAAACCGTCTGTCTCGTTGGCCGAGGGTCTGGAACGGACTCTGAACTATTATGGGAAACATGGCCACCGATATTGGCCTTCAGCCGCCGCGGCCTAGCACAATTCAAGTTGCCGATCCCGGCGCAGACGCACGAAGCGACCGCGAGATGATTCTCGCGGCCATCGATCGCGTGTTGTGCGGAGGCCAGTACATTCTTGGCCGAGAAGTAGAAGGTTTCGAAAAAGAGTGGGCGGAGTATCTGGGAGCATCCTATTGCGTTGGGGTGGCGAGTGGAACGGATGCGCTTGCCCTAGCTCTGAGGGCAACAGGCGTCCAGCCTGGTGATGAAGTCGTGACAGTCTCTCACACCGCAGTCGCCACTATCGTCGCCATCGAGGCAATCGGAGCCGTTCCTGTATTTGTCGATATCGATCCACGATCAAGATGTATGGATCCAAACTTGCTCAGGGAGGCCATCACTCCACGGACTCGTGCGATTGTGCCGGTGCATATCTATGGCCAGCCGGCAGCTATGGAACAGATTCTTTGCGTGGCTCGACAATATCGATGCTTCGTGATCGAAGATAGTGCCCAAGCGCACGGGGCAGCCATCGGAGGTCGGAAAGTCGGAACATTCGGGGATGCTGCGGCATTCAGTTTCTATCCGACAAAAAATTTGGGTGCGATCGGAGATGCCGGCGCGGTGGTCAGCAACGATGCAGCCATTGATGCGAGGCTCCGCTCGTTACGCCAGTATGGTTGGCATGAACGGTATGTCAGTGATCAGGTTGGAACCAATTCTCGCCTCGATGAACTGCAGGCGGCGATTCTTCGGGTGAAGCTCCGTCATCTCGATCGCCGCAACCATAAGCGAAGAACCATTGCAGCGCGATATCGTGCGGCTCTCGCATCAACGGGCGCCGTTGCGCCGCCCGACATTCCCGACATCACCCACGCGATGCATTTGTTCGTCTTGGAAAGCAAGAAACGTAATAGTTTGGCAGGGCATCTCTCCGAAGCAGGGATTGCCACCGCGCTGCACTACCCGATACCGGTGCATCGGCAACCAGCCTATGTGGGGCGGATTGCTGGGGCAGATCGACTGCCGGTTACGGAGATTCTCTATGATCGGCTGCTTACGATCCCTTGTCATCCGGATTTGACTGACGAGCAGGTACAGGTGGTCTGTGAGCAATTGCGGACTTGGTCAGAATCGACTTCACCGGTAATGCAGCCACCGGTTCATCGTTCGGAGGGGGCCTTGTCATGATACGCCACTACTGTACGTACTTCGACCGCAAATATCTTACACGCGGGTTGGCACTGATTGAATCGTTGCGAAGGACGGAAACATCGGATTGGGAGATCTTTGTCGTTTGTATGGACGAAATGACTCACATCGTCTTGCGTGCACTCGCGTTGCCGAACGTGCAGCTAGTTCCGGCGCACGAGATCGAGGCTCGGGACAAAGAACTATTGGCCGTCAAGTCCACACGAACAGTGGTCGAATATTACTGGACTATGACACCGACGGTCATTCTTCGTATCTTGGAACGGAATCGTACGGTGAATCAGCTGACCTATCTTGACGCTGATCTCTTTTTCTTTTCATCCCCTCAGCCGATATTTGACGAACTGGGGTCGCGTTCCATTTTGATCCATGAGCATAGATTTTCTCCGGCACAGGCACAGTTGGGATCCGGCAACGGCAAGTACAATGTCGGGCTCCTGTCGTTCAACAGAACGGCGACTGCGTTCGAGGCATTGAGGTGGTGGAGAGAACGGTGTCTTGAGTGGTGTTTTGCTCGGACCGAGAACGGGAAAATGGGCGATCAGATGTATTTGAACGATTGGCCTGACCGGTTCAGTGATGTGGCTGTTCTGGAACATTGCGGCGGCGGACTTGGTCCGTGGAACCATGATCAATATCGGTTTCGAAAGGATGGCAACGGCCTGCTTTGGGTCAACGATGTTCCGGTGATCTTCTATCACTTTCATTCCTTTACCCAAGTGACCGCCGATGTCGCACTTCCGGTCAAGCATCCGCATTATCCGTTACCGTGGGCGACGGTGATATTGTTTTTCGTTCCCTACCTGCGTGCGCTGGAGCAGGCGGCAAGACAGCTCACGACAGCGTTCCCGCAGGGGACATGGCATCTGTCTCCCGAACAACCTGTCACATCACAGCATACGTTTCTCATTAGAGGGTTGAAGAGCGAAGCGCTTGACACACTCCGGCTCACTCACGAACGAGTCAGATTGAATGATGATTGGGATTGCATGTGCACGAACCAGGTTATTGGGCGGCCGGGATCGTGTGATGCCTCACCGCTTGGAACTTCAACAAAACCAGATGTGACGTCGATCAGGCGCGATGGGGCTCGTACATCTTCAGCCGGCCCGGCGGCCGCTGGAGGCGAGTCTGGATTGACTGCACTGGCGCTTCCAAATGATCCCGGCCAGTTCTACACAAATGTGGGGAGGTTGACGCAGGCTTGTGCCGCTCTTTCTGTGGCGCTCGCTCAATCAGGATCTAATTCAGCCGGGATGACTCACGCACTTACTAATTGGGTTAAGACCCATTCCGCCGATCCACTGCTGGGACCACTTATTGACCAGCTGCAGCAGAGAGATCCTCGGCTTATCGCGTTCCTACCGCAACGGCTGCAGTTGGCACTGGGATACCTGACGCGTCCCATCCAAGACCTCTTGGGCTGGTTGGGAACGTCGAACGAAACCACTAATCTAACCTACGATTTGACTCCCGCGAATAGCAGGCATTTGGCTTGGACGCTCTCACTCGTAACATCCACACCGCTCGCCACAGTCGAACAATTTCTGACCGAGTTGGACCAGGATGGCATCTTAAAGAGCCATATCAGGCAGAGGACTGCGGAAAGCAGCCGCCGGCTGACGGCAGACGGAGAGGCTCGATACGGTCGACGTGCCGGTTGGTACGCCCTTGTCCGTGCGCTCAAGCCCAAGGTTGTTGTTGAGACCGGCGTTGATAAAGGGCTGGGAACATGCGTTCTGGCAGCCGCTCTCTTAAAAAATCGCGCTGAGGGACATGAGGGACATCTCTACGCGACAGATATCGATCCATCGGCAGGCTTTCTCTTTGCGGACCCCTATGCCCAAGTGGGGAAGATTGTGTATGGAGATTCTATCGCCACACTTCAAGCCATGACGGAGCCTATTGACCTCTTCATTGCGGATAGCGCCCATACAGCTGAGTACGAACGAGGTGAATATGACACGGTACGCAACCGGCTTAGTCCGCATGCAGTTGTGATCAGCGATAATGCTCATGTGACACAAGAACTTTCCCGGTTTGCCGAGTGTACAGGCCGCCAGTTCCTTTACTTTCAAGAATGTCCACAAACCCATTTCTACCCCGGAGCTGGGATGGGCATCGCCTATCACGGCACGACTCATTCCAGACGGGTCATGATGGAGCAAGGTGGGGTGGTGTCTCAACACTGTTCATCACGACAACAGACAGAAGAGCGGGAGCCGGTGGGTAACAGGACTTCCACCCCGTTGGTGTCTGTCATCGTATCGACTTACGAATCCGAGGCCTTCATGCAGGAATGTCTGGAGGATTTAGTAGGGCAGACGATGGCGAATCAAATAGAGATCATTGTTGTGGATGCAGCATCGCCACAAAATGAAGGGCGGATTGTGAAGGCGTTCCAAGAGCGCCATCACAATATCGACTATATTAGGACGCCGAGCCGAATCGGTGTCTATGCGGCCTGGAATATGGCGCTCATGCGTGCGAAGGGGACATACGTCACTCCCTTCAGCACAAACGACCGACTGCGTGTCGATGCGTACGAGCTTCTATCCAAACACTTGGATGCCCATCCGGCTATTGCGTTGGTCTACGGCGATACCTACTTAACAGATCTCCCTCACCAAACATTCGAGCGACACCGACGCATCGGAGTCTGGCAATGGCCGGACTATTCGTATGACTATCTCTTGAGGCACTGTACGATCGGTCCTCATCCGATGTGGCGGCGGACGCTGCATGACACGGTGGGGTATTTCGATGAAAGCTACAGGGCTCTTGGTGATCAGGATTTTTGGATTCGAGCCGGGGCTCAGCATCAGATGTTGCATGTCCCGGTCGTTACCGGCCTCTACTGGCACTCGCCGGATGGTTTGTCGAATCGGGCGGAGATTGCTGGACCTGAGGAGCATCGGCTGAGGCAGACCTATCTGAAAGACTGCGCAGGTTCGACATCCACTGCGGTCGATGGCTCTGCGTCAACCTATGACTGCTCGGTGATTATTCCGGTGTGGAACCGATGTGAACTGACGCGGCAGTGTTTGGAGGCTTTAGCCGCGACAACCGGTGATGTCTCATGGGAACTTATCGTGGTCGACAACCACTCGACCGATGATACGACCTCCTTTCTTTCTACTCTTGGCGGAGATGTTCAAATAATCCGCAACCAGGAAAACCTTGGATTTGCCAAAGCCTGCAACCAAGGGGCACGGTCCGCGCGCGGGAAGTATCTTGTCTTCTTGAACAACGATACGATTCCACAGCCCGGTTGGCTGAATGCCCTGGTCGCGGAAGCAGAGGACGATGTATCCATCGGCGTAGTCGGCAGTAAGCTTCTCTATTCCGACGGAACGATTCAGCATGCCGGAGTTGTCCGAGACTGTCAACGCGGCTTACCGTACCATATCTACAAGTCTTTCGCCGGCGACCATCCGGCGGTCAATCAACGGCGTGAGTTTCAGATTGTGACCGCGGCTTGTCTGTTAATCAGGCGGTGTTTGTTCGAAGAAGCGGGAGGGTTCGACGAAGGGTATGCCAATGGATTCGAAGATGCGGACCTCTGCTTGAAGGTAAGAGAACGAGGGCACCGGGTCGTCTATCAACCGCGGAGCGTTGTCGTTCATCTCGAAAGTCAAACTCCTGGACGGAAGGTCCACGAGGACACAAACGCCGATCGATTTTTGGACCGATGGGGGGCGCAATGGTGGGCAGGCGACGAGGATCTGCATTTCCACGTTGATGGTTACAAACTGAAGCGCGCCCATCGTAACGGACAACTTGGCGGCGATATTCAGTTGATCGGCGACATTAAGGACCGAGCCTCTTGGGCGCATGTGGCGGCCGCGCAGACGGCTGCATTGAAACAAGACTGGCCGGCAGTACGGCGTGAATTGATCTTGTCCGATGACTGGCCAAGCGACCCATATGTGTTGTCCTGGGGTGCGATGGTGGCCCAGCGGCTGCAAGAGCCGGTCTATAGGGCGCAGTTCCTCGCACAATATCTGGAATTGGTGGATGCACCGACTGAGCGTCTCGAGCTGATTCGCATGCTTCTGGAACAAAAACAATTACCGGGCGCTGAGGAACATTTGGACATCTTGCTGAACGCGTCACCGGATCATGCTGAAGGCCTCTTATTGAAGGGTATTCTCAGGATGCAACGAGAGCAATATACGCAAGCGGAACAGGCGTTTGATTCAGCCATGCGTGAGGGAGCCGATCGTAAGAAGTGCCTGATGGGAATGGGCATGGCGGCAATGGGACGAGCCTACACGCAAGGAGCGTGGGAGCGATTTCTCCAAGTATTAGCTGAATATCCTGACGACGTTGAAGCCATTCATTGGTTGCTCCGAGCAGGGACGGCACAAAACCGATGGCAAGAGTTGGGTGACCACTTGCGCAGCTATGTCGCGCGAAATCCCGACGACTTGGCTGCTCGATTTGCATTTGCGAGCGTCCTGCTGCGGGGAGAACAGATCGAGGAAGCCCGTCGCGAATATGATGCCCTCCGGCAAGTGGCGCCGGGTCATGACGGACTGGATCAACTTGGACAGGCCATAACGGGGAGGGAAGCGGCGTTGGCCTACGAAGCCGCTTCTTCCTAGCGAAATGACTCAACGAGCGCTCGTGATTCAACTGGCCAGATTGGGCGATCTTGTTCAGACGATCCCGGCGATCACGGCGCTGAAAGAATCTCATGTAGATTGGGATGTCGATCTCTTGTGTCCGGCGCCACTGGCGGATATCGGTCAACTACTACCTGGAATTTCGGCTGTCGTGAAATGGGATGGAGCCGCATGGCATCGACGAGCGGCCAGTATTGAGGCGGAGGTAGGCACTGGAGATATCGCATCGGCAGATGCAGAGATTCGTGCGATGACGGAAGACTCCTATGACCGTGCATTTGTGCTGAACCAACATCCGCGAGCGATCCTGGCCGGCGCACTGCTCGCACGCGAGAATATGGGAGCCATCACCGGAGGACCTCTGGATCAGAAATTATCGCCTTGGGCCTTGTACATACGAAGTGTGGCCACGGCGAAGCAGACCCATCGTATTCACTTAGCGGATGCATTTTGCGGGATGTGCGGCATGTCTCCACCTACGCACGTCATGCCGATCCGGGTACCGGACACGGCGCTTCCCACCGATCTCGATCCCATTGGGCAATCCGAGGGGCCATGGATCGCTGTGCTCGTCGGCGCAGGAGATCGAGAACGATTGGTTCCGATCGCAGCCTGGGAGCGCATGATTACTGAGTGCTTAGAGATGCTTCCGGCGAGTCGCATCGTGTTGGTTGGAGATCAGCAGGAACAGGAACGGGCCCAGTGTATTCAGGAATCACTCCCTCCGTCTCTCCTGGGGCGTGTGTGGGATACCGCCGGGAGACTGTCGCTGATCCAACTGGCCGGCCTTCTGACACGGTGCCAAATTGTGATTGGAGCCGATACCGGCCCGCTTCATCTCGCTGCCGCAGTGGGGACGCGAGTGATCGGGTGGTATTTTGCGCGAGCTCACGTTCATGAGACGGGACCGTATGGACCCAATCACTGGGTATGGCAAGCAGAACGGGGAGAGATGGCGAGGATGGATGCGGTGCAGCCGAGCCGATGGCCGATCACTGAGACCGTCGCACTGCTGCGTGGTCATTCCCCTGCGACTGTTACAGAGTGGTCGCTGTGGGAAAGCTATCGAGATCACTGGGGCGCGTACTATGTCGAGGTAGGGCAGGAGCCGATCGAGCCGCTTCAGCGAGAGCAGGTCTGGCGGCAGCTGCACCCGTCTTCGGTGTCGTGAGAGGATCCAGTGGAGTACCTGAATCACAACCTAGAGAGGCTTCGTCATAGTGACCCGGCTCTTGTTGCAGCCATAAAAGATAGTTGTGGGAGTATTCTCACGATGGCCTCGTCGCGTGAAGGCGCTCCCTCAGCCACACATCGCGGACAATGGATTCACAGCGCATACGATCCGCGTAAAGAAGCCGAGTCCTGGGCCGAGCAACAAGTCGCTGAATGGAAGACCGGAGAACTTGGTGTCGTGCTCGGAGTCGGATTACTCTATCACGTGGAGGCGTTGGCGCTGATCAAGCCGCCTGAGTCGCGGCTCGCGGTGGTCGTGCCCGATGTGTCGGTCTTGAAAGATGCGATGGGAGCCAGGCCGCTTGAATCGTGGATCAACACGATTCAGTGGATGACGGGCGCACCAAACGAAATGGCTGAACGGTTGGCCTCACAATCGGCACCACTTCGATTCTTTACGTATGGCCCGGCGGCGAGACTCCATGTCGAGGAACACCAACGACTTGAGGCGAGCTTGCGCCGAATCGTCGCCGGAAAGGCAGGGGGTCAACTGCACGTTGCAGTGGTCGGCCCTATCTATGGAGGGTCACTCCCGATCGCCCGTTATGTCGTCCGAGCCTTAAGTGAGTTAGGGCATCGGGTCACCTGGATCGACCACAGTGTTCATCACGCCAGCTATGAGGCCTTTGGGGCATTTCGGGAGGGACGGTATCGGCTGACGGTGCAGAGCCGCTTTGCCGATGTGCTGAGTTTCAGCACGATCGCGAAGATCGCCGAGGATCCGCCTGATCTCGTTCTGGCCATCGCTCAAGCGCCATTGACACTGGCGGTGTTGCAACATCTGCGCAAGAAGAAATTTACGACGGCCATGTGGTTCGTGGAAAATTACCGACATCTCACGTACTGGCGACAACTGGCCGGAGGCTACGATTATTGGTTCGTGATTCAACAGAACGAATGCTTCGAGGCATTGAAGCGGGCGGGTGCTGCGCAGGTTCACTATCTCCCCATGGCGGCGGACCCGGCTGTTCATCATCCCGTGACGCTGACGATCGATGAGCAACAGGAATACGGAGCCGACGTCTCATTTGTCGGAGCGGGGTATGACAATCGACGTCATCTCTTGCCTCGGTGGCTTTCGAAGGAATGGACGTTCAAGTTGTGGGGGAACGAATGGGATGCCGCAAGGGATCTCTCCAGCGTCCTCCAACGAAACGGAGCACGGATCGATACAGAGGCCTGCGTCAAGGTCTTCAATGGGACCGCGGTCAATCTGAATCTGCACTCCTCTTCCGGCACAGGATTGGACGCTCATCCGGATTTCGTCAATCCGCGCACGTTTGAATTAGCCGCATGCGGGGGGTTCCAACTCGTCGATGAAAGAACGCTGCTTCCCGAACTCTTTTCTCCGGATGAAATGGTGTCATTTCGAAGCCCTGACGATGTGCCGTCATTGATTCGGACATGGCTCAAAGATTCAGGTGGTCGATGCGCCCATGCCGAGGCGGCTCGCCGGCGAGTTCTGCGGGAGCATACCTATCGACACCGGATGCAGGATCTGCTGGCTGCCGTCGGGATGCAACAACCCGATAGGATTGGTTCGATCTTGCGGGGCGAGCGGTCTGCGGCTGAGCTCAGGCAGCGGACCGACTCAGCGGCCGAACTCAGTCCATTGCTGAGTCGATTCCCCTCAGGCCAACGAGTCGAGCTCAAGGATCTTGCCGCGGATATCCGAGCACGGGCACCAGGGCGCGAACTGAGTCGAGAGGAGTTGCTGGTTCTGATGTTGGACAGCTATCGAGCCGAAACCAGAGATCTTCTATGACGAGGCAGGTGCTGATCATCAACATTACCCGGATGGGCGATCTCGTCCAAATGGGGGCGTTGTTGAACCGACTTCAAGAAGAATGGCCGGGAGCTGCTGTGGATCTGGTCGTCGATCGCCGGTTTGCTTCGATCGCGGCGTTGTTAAAGGGATTGCGTCATGTGATCCCGTTCGATTTCCACGCTCTGATCGATGAGAGCCGCGCGGCGGTGAAAGATGTGATCTCGCTCTACCAAGACGTGAATGTCTGGGTGAAGCCGCTCACCGAACGTCGGTACGATCGTGTCATCAATTTGACCTTCAATCGGCCGAGTGCGCTCTTGGCGGGCGCGATCGGAGCCCAGGACATTCGCGGGGCGCGAAGCGCATGGGACGGTGGGATGGTCGTCGACAATCCATGGATGGCGTACTTTTGTGACTTTCACCAATTTCGTCGGTTCAATCGGTTTAATCTCGTGGACGTCTACGCACTGGGTGGGAGCGGGCCTGGGGCGTTTACCTCGTTACACATCATGATTCCAGGCGAAGATCGCGCATGGGCCAGGCAGGCACTGGCAGGAGCGTCCCAGTGGGTGGCCGTTCAAGCCGGCGCCAGTGATGTCATGAAGGCGTGGCGTCCTCATCTGTTTGGATTGTCGCTGGCACGGCTCAGCCAACAATGGAATGGTGGTCTCGCCTTCATCGGCGGTTCCGAGGAGGAGGCGACGATCGCTGAAGTGATGCGGGCCTATCGAGAGGCGGGAGGGCGGAATCCAGTCAAGAATCTAGCAGGCCGCACGACCTTGAGCCAGCTTGCCGCGCTATTGGCGGAATGCCGTAGCCTGTTGACCAACGATACAGGTCCCATGCATATCGGCGTGGCGGCGGGAACCTCGGTGATTGACCTTTCAGTTGGACATGTGGATTTTCAGGAAACGGGACCATATGGGACGGGTCATTGGGTGATTCAGCCGGAACTCGACTGTGCTCCCTGCGGGTTCGATCAGGTCTGTCCCCACCATGCCTGCAAAGATCGGATTGCTCCGGACCTTGTGGCAGATTTGCTGCTCCATGTACTGAAGGGCACGCCATCTCCATCACAAGTTGCAGGAGCGCGTCTATATATGTCCAATGTCGATGAGGATGGATTGGGAACGTTCCAATTGAAGGGGGGAACGGAGTCCGCTGTGACCGCCTGGTACGCCGCTTTCTGGCGTCGCTATTGGTATGAAATCCACACCGGGATGTCTAGCAAGCTTCCCGCGCCGAACGGGCCTCCGCCCGAGGGAAATCAGGCAAAGCAATCCATACAGCGCCTGATCCCGCTTCTGGAAACGGCCTGTCGAAGGGCCGACGAAATTGCTCGTCTTGCCGGTCACGGACCTATCAATCTGTCGCAGGTGAAACGGCTTCAGCAGGAGCAGGGCATGAAAAAAGAACGGATCCATCTCATCGGTATGAGCAGTTCCGCAACGGCGCCGATCACGGCTGCTTTTCTGCGACAACTCCAAAGTGACAACGTCAAAGGGTTGGACCGGCTTGCGCGCCATCACGCTGGTGCCTATCGAACATATTTATCACGGGTTTTGGACATCCAACGACGTCTGTTCGGTGCACATGCAAACGATGTCCGTCTCACGTCTGATCTCGGGTCGAACATGCCCCAGACGGGTCCGGTACAGCAGGTCGCGTGAATCCATGCTTGGATAAGGAGACCTCTCATGCAAATCAGACTCGATGACGATCAATGGGTTGCCGCAACTAATACCTCCTTGGGTGACGTGTTTGCTGAGCTAAGCGAGCGTGCCCATGCGAAAGCTCGCATCGTGACGACCATGATACTCGATCGACGCCAGATCACCGACCGCGATATCGAGCCGAAACTGCTCCAAGAGTCGTCGGCCAAGTTCAGCAATCTTGTTGCGACGTCGCGGACGCAGGCGGAGATCATCCATGCCGCCCGCGGAACGATCGACCGATACCGTGAGCTCGTCATCCAGGAAGGGCGCTCGTTGGTGAGTCAGCTCCGGCTGGGGATGCAGGACATGCCTTTACTGGATCGGTGGTTAGGTAAGGTGGCCGATCTGCTGGAATTGATCGGAAACAACGCCCCGAGTCCTGCGGCTGATTCAGATGTTCGAACTATCGCGGGATGGATAGAAGAGCTTCTTGGCGCCCGACACCTCAGCGATACGGTTCGTATGGCTGATCTGCTGGAATACGAAATCCTGCCAAGACTTTCACTCTGAGACGGCCCTATTCGTTCTAATCCGTTGCAGAACGGTTATTCCGCTATCTGGCAGTTGCTCGACAGGCTCAAGTCCCCTTGGGATTGGCCGATAAGACAAGCACGCCACGAACAGGCGTAAGGGAATACGGCTTCTGCACGGATGTCGGAAGCACAGCAACGGATGGT
>CAZAKX010000073.1:0-15859 GCA_964485915.1 uncultured Nitrospira sp.
AACTGATCTTTGAAGTGCCGGATCATGATCTGGAAGAGGCAAAGCGGCTGGTGAAACAGGAGATGGAAGATGTCGGAAAGCAATTGGGTTTATCAGTGCCGCTTAAAGTAGACTTAGGCGTCGGCACAAATTGGCGAGTGGCGCATCCATAATCTACAACCACTGCGAGGTGACCTATGTTGACCATCCGCATTTCAGTCGCATGGACGATAGTGGTCGTCAGTCTTGGGGCCATCGGGCTTCTGTTTCTCCTTGGCCAACCGTTCATGGCCAAAGCGCAAGAGCCGAAACGGTTTCAGTACAGAATCGTCGAAGTGCTGCCTGACACCCAGAATATGCAAACCAAGCTTAATGAATTTGGCGCCAGCGGGTGGGAGTTGGTGGCAGTCCCGATGGGGAGCATGACCGAGCCGAGGCTGATCTTTAAGAAGTAATCAGTCTGGTTGGCTGAGAGCCGATCGCCGCTGACTCTTAATCAGCGGGCCGTAGGTTCGACCCCTACACGGCCCACCAAATTTTTCAACCACTTCCGCTGAATCCTCCTCGATTATGTCAACTTGGTGCCCACTCTTGGTGCCAAGTTTTTCGGCAATCGAGTCCATGACGTTCACAAATCGCTGTTCTCCACTCGGTATCCACTTGGCGTAGTGTGCTAACGTCGTGGTTGGTTTCTTGTGACCCAGGAGCTTGGACACGTAGAGCAACGGGGCAGGCTTATCGGGATTACTCAGGAGGATGGAAGCGGTCGTGTGGCGGAGATCATAGGGGACAAAGCTTGGGAGCTTTGCGGCATGGAGCGTTTGCTTAAAGAGATCCCGGTGCCATCGCTCGTCCGCCTCGCCCACGAGCCCCCCAGAACGACTGGGAAATAACCAGTGTGGTTCAGGCCACCCAGCGGCAATGGCCTCCGCCGTCACAAGCCCTAGATATTCGGCAAGGCTTGCAGCAAGTCCATCGCTCAATTCAACTTCGCGCTTTTCTTCCGTCTTGGTGCCTTTGATCTTGCCCAATGAGACAGCCCGCTCGATGCGAATCGTACCCTTATGAAGATCAATATCCCCGACATGTAACCCGTAGGCTTCTTCTGGCCGCAACCCCGTCTTAGCCCGTAGTTCCCACATGAAACGCACTCGATAGGGGAGTAGGTTGTGTTGCTCACGAAGCATCGCTTGCGACAAGAACACTGCGAGTTGTTCGGGTGTCATGGGATTCGGTTCCGGGTCGGCCACTTTCGACCGATGCCGTTTTTTTCGTGAAGCGACCGCAAGCGCCGGGTTCATCTTGAGTATTTCGTCAACCTCTACGGCATCCGTGAGTAATGACGACAGCGCCGCTTTCATCAAGCGCAAGGCCGTCCGACTGTACGCTTTTCCTTCAACGCCTTCCTTTACTCCGTAACGGGCCTTCCGTTTCTCGGCGAGGAACTTAGCAATTCGTGACACGCTGATGTCACGCACTAGAACCTTGCCAAGCACCGGCACCACATGGTGTTCGAGGTTCTGCCTATATGAACGCCATGTCTTTTCTTCCAGTTCGTCTTTTGCTCGATCTAGAAAAACCGGCACATAATCTTTGAGGGCATAATCCCAATATAGCGGCTTGACTAGGCTTCCCTCTCGGAGTTCTTTTTTCACTTCCTGAACTTTTTCAGCAAGCAATTGCTCGGCTTCGTCACGAGTGGCCGCTGTGAGGCGTTTCCGTTCTCCTGTCGCATTGCGATAGTCCGCCACCCAGACATCACGATCTCGCCTCTTCCAAATTTTGGCCATGTGATGTTACCTCTTGTCCTGATTCAATTTCACGAGTAACCGTATCAGCTTGACCGCTGGTTCACCGATGCCACATTCCCCGCGTTCGGCTCTGGCCAAAAAATTCCAATGCAGGCCGAGTTCCGTGGCCATCTGCTTTTGAGTCAGACCAAGGGCCTTCCGGTGTTTCCTCAGTTGGGGTCCGGTCATGGGCATGCAGGGAATTATCCATCATGGATATTTTACCCGTCAAGCCCCACTTTTCGCCAGATAGTCATCGACGGTGCCTTGTGTGAATCGGACATATTTTTCACCCAGCTTGACTGGTTTGAGCTTGCCTTGCCGAGCCGCTTCATAGACAAAGCTCTTTGGGACGTTCAGGCGTTCGGCGACTTGCTGCGCGGTTAAAAGCGTGGACTTGCTTGTCGTTTCCGGTTGTGGCTCAAGTTGGGGTCGTATGACCATCCGGCTCCAGCCTATCGCTTTCACCCGTTCCAGTGAGCCCAGCAAAGCGGGAATCTCCGCCATGGGTACAGACGAGATGGCTGCTTCGAGGTTCCGAAGGGTCTCGGTCAAAATCGGTACGCCGTTCGGTGTCATCTTCCCGCCCTCGGTTCGTCTCGTCTGCCGCCGTCCAGCCACGCCTTGAATCGGATCGTCGGGTGCTGCGGACATGTGAACAGAGCGTGCGCGTACATCCGGTCATGAGCCAGGAAGGTGCCGCAGTACACGCACGCAAAATGTCTCTGCCTCCACGCTTTCATCTGTTCCCCTCTCACCGGACCCTCTTCAGCACGCCTGCATGCAGCTTCAACAATTTCCGTCCTAACCCGTCCTCCACCTTCAGTTGGTGATGGGGCAACGCCGTTGTCCGTTGCGTCCCGATCTGAACGACCACAGGTTTATTGACCGTGAGTTTCATGTGTCGGTCCCTCTTGGGTTGGAGCCGTGGTGATGTTTCGCGTAATCCACGAGATCGGCAACCGGCATACGACTTCGGAGATCGGGACAAAGACCTCAAAGGTTCCATCCTCATGGATCGCCAACACCTCCCCTTGCTGTCGGGGTAGGGCCGGGGACATCCATTCAACTTGGTCGCCAGGCTGAAGTGCTGGACGGTTCCCAAATTCCTGCTTCAAGATTTCCTTGATGGACTCCAAAAACTTCATCCAACCTCATCCTTCTTGTTTTTTGGTGGTCCAAGCGGTCCAGACGGACCAACCCCGCTTCTAATGCGGCGTTTGCTCGGTTTTCCCAAGTGGTCCACTCAAAAGACCAAGTGGTCCAGCGGTCCACAAGGCGCTATTGCCCCGCTTTCACGGGCTCGTCATCCAACACCTTCGCTGACACGGCATAGAGCCGGGTCCTCCCAATACCCGCTACCTTGACTCGTTCCGTCAAATGCTTGTCGTCGGGGGCGCGCAGATAGCCTTTGCGTTTAAGCTCTCGCGCCACTGCTCGGCTATCGTGGCCGCCGCAGGCTTTTTTGAAGCCTGCCGGGGTGAAGTAAAACGTGTCGCTGAGTGCATCACGGTATCCCAGCAGGTCATAGACTGTCTCCGCGCTATTCGCTAACTCCCGAAAGCGGCTCCCGCCATGCTCCAAGAGGAAATCCTTGACTCCCTCAATGGCTCGATCAGTATCACTCTCCGCCCCTTCACGGGCCGCACAGATACGCCCACAGATCAGTTTCGCCGCGTGGACAGCTTCGTTCTTCGGCCACGGCAGAATCGAGAGATCGGAGGCTTTTGATCCTGCCAGAGCGACTAGGGCCACCCGCTTGATGATTCGCTGAAGTTCTGGTGATGCACCGTTCGGTGTGAATTTATCGACCAGTATACGCAGTGCCGCTTTCAGCTCGGCACGCACCTCCGGGATTCCTTCCTGAATCAAAGATTCGATGAACGCCGGTCCCGCATGACCGTAGTGTTCTGCACAGGCACGTTTAAGCGCATCGACAAAGCGCGCCGGACTCTCGCTCCCATGAAGGTTCTCAATGATGCCGTTGCCAGTCATCGGGTCCGTTGCCGGAATGTCCACCAATCGGACCACTTGCCCGCCTTTCAATCGACGGCCCTCGCTCTGGATCACGTCCGCTGCGGGAAGCTCGCCGGTTGAGAGGAGCAGTGTCCGCCACATCTTCGGTTCCTTCAGTGTCGCGTCCGCACGCATGCGCCCTTTACCTTGGCCTCCGGCAAGCTGATACACGATTCGCCCAAACTCACGTGCGTCTGCTTCCCCCACTTCGTCGAGGCACAGCGGCAAATCACTGAACGCCTCCGCCAGTCCCTCCGTTGCATTTGTCGTGAGATTCCACTTTCGAACATAGGTGGACCCTCTTCCCTCTGCCGGATCACTCCCATCTCCCCAAACGGACGCCGCCACCTGTTCTGCCGTCGTTTTCCCTTTCGAGGTCGGTCCGAAGAGATGGAACCCGCCGCCTTCAAGTTGCAAAAGAAAGAGCAACGGTGCCGCAAAGCTCACTGAAAGCCAGAATTCCAAAAGGGGATTGCCGACGCATGGAGCCGCAACTTCCGCCTGCCACCCCTCCAATGTTCCGCCCATTCTGACGCTGTTCCGGGTGGGGGAGTGCCGTTCGGGTTGATAGACGATCCGCTCGTTGCCGGAAGTTCCGCCAATCGTGCGGTTTGGGAGGACAAACGCGCCCCCGACATCCGCCCACCCAGTTTGGGCGGCTACTCGATAGCGAGCATCAGGGGCGCTGCTTGCGAGATAGCGTATTACGCGCCGCTCCATGCCGGGAACAATGGGCAAGCCTAACCCTGCGAGGTCGATCAGAATCCCGCTACCCGTTTCATGAAATCGGCCCACGGGAAAAGCAGCTTCGTGATAGTGCCCATCTCGATCCAACCAAGCGAGAAATGCCCCCCAGTTTTGCGCGGCCCCGTCGCGGCAATACGCGAGAACGCCACAAGGTCTGAGCGTTAGGCGAGTGTCCGACTCGAAAACCCCGTCTTCCTTGATCTGATACCCCCCGACTTTGGGAAACTCGACCGTCTCTTGTGGACCACTGGACCGCTTGGGACCGCCTCCTTTTTTTTGGTGGTCCACGCTGTTTTTCTGCTCCTGGCTTGCGTCTGCCCCGCTTGGACCGCCTGGACCACCGGAAAGAGAAGGATCTGAACTTTTAGATGGGGGATCGCTGGATTCTTGAGGCTTCGCCTCGGTCGCTTTCAATATTTCTTCCGTCGTCGAGTCGCCAGGCTCGCTGTCAGTCATACTGTTCCCTTTCGATGCCGTTGGGGAAGTCATCGCCCCTTGAATACAGGCCCGCACGGCCTCAACCCCCTGCTTCACATATACGTCGTTCCAGTCCGTCTTCCCGCCATCGAGCACCGGCGGGACTGCCAGGATGCCGTTGACCGCCTTGGCGGCTTTCTCGGCTGCCAGGAGTCCGGCATTCGGTTTCCCATCAGCGTGGAAATCGTTATCGGCACAAATCACTAACTTGACGGTGGGATATTCGGCTCGGAGATTCTTCGCCACAGGCTCCAAGTTCCCCGCATCGAACGCGATGATGACCCAGTAGTCGGTGGCTAACCACACACTCATGCCGCTGGCCCAGCCTTCAGTGATGCATATAATCGTCTGGCTCGTGTGGATCGTGCGGATGGGGTACGCAGCCCCGCGCTTACGTCCGCCAGGCAAAAGCAACTTCTGTCCATCAGTGGTGATGAATTCCAGCGAACACACCCCACCCTCAGGAGCGTGCAGCGGAACGATCAAGGCTCTATCGACAGGCTGCCCGGCAATAGCCAGAGGACCACGATAGAGCCGCAGTTTGTGAGCCGGTACGCCTTTTCGCTGAAGGTACGGGTGGGAATTGCTCGCGGGCTTCGCAGCATTCCAGATCTGTTGTGCCCATTTCGCCGCCTTGGTATAACGCTGTTTCTCGTCCTCCTCGCGTTGCCATCGGATGGCCTCCATCCGCTTCCGATACGCCGTCCGCTCTTGATCGGTCATCGCCTCCAGTTTTCCAGCGCACCAGGTCTGTCTGATATCAGATCGCCAACAACCGAAGGCCCCTGCTGGAATGCCATCGCCGTGCAAGACATACCAACCGGAGTCATCGTCCTTTTTGCCGTTCGTGGCAAATCGGTGAATCTTTCCGTCCGCGATGATCTTGTCCGGAGGCGTGATGCCTTTCGCCTCCATGGCGACCTTGAGGGCTTCTTCAATCGCGTGCGGGGTCATCGTCAGTGTCGGCATGGTGGTTATTCCTTCGGAGTCATCAGCCGGAGGAGATCCTCTTTCCGAATCAGTCGGCGGCGACCAAACCGGATCGAAGGAATTTGGCCTTCTCTCAATTTTCGATAGAAAGTCGAGCGGCTGGATCGCAGGATCGGCCACGCCTCACGCGGCATCAGCAGATCGGGAAGTGTTTCGTCGGGTTTGTTGGTGTCCATGCGTCTCAGTGAGCATGGCGCAGATTGAGATAGGAAAAAATGAGAAGTTAGGGGACGCAAAAACGAGGGGACTAATTTCTCTCAGGGGAATCCAGTATCTGATAGGCAGTGAGGTCAAGTAGCTCTTTGGCTCGATCAATCCCAAAACGGACGGTCCGTTGGTCGTTTTGACAGTCGAGTGGGCCTCGTTCTGTGATGTGCTCGCTATTGTGCCATTCCTTGGCAAGTGTACTCACGGAGAGGCCGCCGACATGATGTCGGACCAACCAATAAGCATATCGAGAGAGATGGCCATCTTGTTTGGGGGAACGGCTTTTGGAGTCTTTGAGCAGGGCGAGTCCTTCTTTCTTCAGGCGAGCCAGGTGCTGCTTGAAAGACTTGGTGTCTGTGTAGTCCAGGGTGACTTCGAGTCGGTAGCGTGGCGGTGGGACCTGGAAGGAACGAGAAAATGTAAGCCCTACCAGTTCAGCGCCGTACTTCAGAATGAACGAATGAAGCAACCATTGCACGAGCCAGGGATAGGGCAACTTCCATTTCTTCACCGCTTCCAGGGCGTCGGTCTTGATCGTTGCGGGAAGACCACCTAACACTTTCCGAAGGCGTGCCTCTGCCATGGCTCGTTGCTTGGGAGGTCCATGAGCGGCTTTCTTCGCCAGAGCACCGAATCCTATTACTTTGTCCCAACGGACCCAAAGTTTGTGAACAGCGGGCTCAGTCGAAAGGTGCTGGCAAACCGCCTCCCGGATCATCCGATAGGCTTGGGCTTCGCCTGGACTCTTGGGAGAGAAGGCGTCGAATTCAGGAAACGATTGTAGCTTAGGCATGCCCCCGCCTGTCGGGTGCCTGACGGTGAAGAAGTAGGGGCGCGATGGTCAGGACTCACCGCCAGCCGGGTTATAAGGCCGACTGTTGCCCCCAAGGATGTGGTACACAACAAAGAGGAAGGACTGCAACGGAAAACTAGGGAAGGGATGGCTAGTCAGTTACTCCCGCTGATAACAGGTACGATTTTCTTCACTCTCAATAACGGCAACCCTTTGGTGTCTATTCGTACCTTGTCGATAATTTTCGCCGCCTCCGCCAAACCAACACGCGTATTGCAGAGAATCGCAATTGATGCGTAGGGCTCTTTGTCGTGATTGTAGGACATGTGCACACCAGTGATTATGTCGGCAGTTGAGCTAAGTCCGAGATGAGCCCGCCACATTATACGTTCCTCATTCGCTGGGTCTTGAGATCGCCCCAGTAGAAGGAATTGATCCGATCCTTTTTCCATAACTACCTTGCCTTTGTATTTCAATTTCGTGTCTTCTTGACCTAACTTAAAGACAAGTGTGCCCGTGAGACCTGGACGAATCCTTATAGAGGCCTCGAACAATCGATCAATGCCTTTCAACGTAGAGTAGTGATACTCCCACCGCATGTCTTCCAATGTATGCTTTTGAAAGAGTAACACGAACCCTTTCAATGCACGCCCGATGTGAGGCAGAGCAAGCCCAAAAAGAGATCCCAAAACAGACCCCAAGAGCATTTGTATAGCCCAGTTAGGCTCTTTGCCGTTGTACATCTCAAGTAGCGATTCAACCATATTGGTTTTCTCTATGATCTTTTTACTGTAAAGATAACGAAGAGCTGAGCCTCGGAACCCTCTCCGGTGAGGCCTTCAGGTTGAGCACCTCACAAAGGGCGCTGAATTGTAAGAGGGGGTAAGGTGGATCCGCAACAGGGTCAGTAAGGGATACTCATTGAGTAAGGGGGATGATGGGAAAGTCTCCGGAGCGGGGTCGACTTCAGCGAACCGCGGGCAGGGGATGGGGCTGACTATTTGCCCTCGGTGGAAATGGTAGCACGGGCATGGCTAAGGGGCCATGATCCTACCATCACAGGGGTGGCACGGTGGCGCAGCCCCTATTCATCAGCCCATGGCGAGTCTGGATCCTTTCCTTCTTTAACCATATCCACTTCTCTTAGAAACGTATCAACATACTCAACAGAGGCTGCTGGTATCTCTTTAGCATCTTTCAAGGCATTAACACGCTTCACGACTGTTGGGATATCTAAGAAAACTTCGACGGCTTTTGGATTTAGCCTCATGCGCTTCTTGACTGCCCAATCACCCATTGTGTTACTGGTGCTAAAAGTTATGAATTGTTTCAGAAACGCCAAAAGACCTTCAGTGGAAGATGCCGCCTCTTCACACCAAGCTCGAACTTCGTCCGCATTTCCCCAAGTCCGCCAGCAGTGAAGTAAGTAAGGCAGTTCTTCGTTATGCAACAGCCGTGACTCTTGAGAACGCACTTTGTCTATCCATAGCTGTGTCATAGTCTCTAAATCAGCCAACTCCGTAAGCCGATGTTCTGGACTTTCCTTTTCCGCTTCTTTAATAAGTCGATATAGAAAAGATGACTGGATATACAGTGCATTTCCGGCCTTGATCGCCGTCTTGAGCACGTGCAACCGGTCCCCTGCAGGAACTCGCTTTAACAAGTGATAGATCAATCGGAGGATGCGAACGTCATTGCCAGAATCAAACCCTCCCTGATTATCGGATTCAATCAAAAGCTGGTCTCCCACGTCCATAAGTACGCTTATAAAAACTGGGACGTGCTCCTGTGGAATATCACTCTCCACATGGTCCCTTAACCGTTCCAGTAAACCGCGTGCCTTGGACAAACCATCTAGCCGCTTTTGCTGTACGGCATCTAAAAATGTTTCCCTCAATGTCGCGGGTGAAGTCGCCAACTGCAAGACTCTCTCAACCTCACTTCTCCGGATCACACCTGGCGGTACAGAGAAACGAAAATAGATTTCCGATAAGTCCGGGTGACATACCCTCAGTGCTTTTCTCCATGTACTGAGCCAATCAGCTCCATACGTTGTTCTTTCTAACTTTGGGAACAAACGTTCTAATAGCTCCAACGCTTGAGTGCGAAATCGCGGCGGCAGATCCTCCATGGGTGCCTTGAGGATTGATTCTCGCTTCTTCCTGGATTCATCAGAGGAGCCATGACCGGCAAACAACTCAATATTTGTTCGTATGGTGTCGTAAAGGGAGGGTGTGAATACCCGTAATGCCTCTAGGGCACAGAAATCTACCGCATTAACCTCTCCTCGTACGGAAGGGTATGTAACGGACAGCGTGTTAATAAAGCGGACAACATCTCGCGGTACATTAAACAACGCATCTAGACCGTCATAATAGACATTTGTCCAGTATTCAGAATCAGATAGACCGTCAGGGGTATCGGTGGTTATTTCATTCAGCTTGTGAAATAGCGCACCTCTCAAAGCGATTAAATCTACCGGCGGAAGCTCGAATGGCACCTGAATAATTTTCTCAAGATACCGATCACCTGGCATTCCAGTCTGCGTGATCGCATGAGCAGCGACCTCTCGATCAAAAGCAAGCAGATAGATCATATTGGGAAAGTCCGCCAGGCCTTTGATAACGGTGAATAGTTGCCTCGTTTCATCCGGTGTAAGGCGGTCTATGTCATCAACAATGACAAGGATTCGTTTATCAGCTTGTCTAAGCAATTTGCTGATTTGTTCTTTGAGCGCAGGGATGTCTACAGGAGTCTTTTTCCACAGAGCGCCGAGCATCGACCCGATGTATTTTCCAGCCCCACCGGTATACCCTGTCAAATCAGCAAGGCCGCCGATTCCCTCAGTGTAAGAGCTTAACAGACTGCCTAGCTCCTTAAATCTCCCGCTCTTCCGTGACAAGACTGCACGTAGCTGACCCATGAAGGCACGAGCAAGATGTTCGTGGCCTGAAAACCACCATGGATTGAATGTCACTATCAGCGGTTGTTCACTTTGGGGACGCTGGTTGAGATAGTGCAATACGAAGGATAGAACGGTTGACTTGCCGGAACCCCACGGCCCATACAAAGACAATACGAGCCCGTCATGACAGGTAGAGATATGAATGCTGTCCGCTAGTGATTTAGCGAAAGGAGCGTGTCCAAACAGATCATCCTTCGGATCAACTAGAGGACGATCAGAGGAAAGGGAACTCATTCGGCCTCCTGAAAGGTCAGTAAGGCATGAAGGCAAGGTGCCGCTTGGGCGCACATTGTAAGAGCCCTATATCTCAGGATCAAGAAGTGCCGTACTTTCTTACCTGGTTACAGCAGGAAGCGGCGCACTAACCAAAGCGTTTTGCGGAGAGTACTCTTCACTTCAACCATGTTCGGAGCAGTCGAATAGTTTCGGGCCGTGAGTTGTGATGTCAAATGATGCCGTGTTCCACTGTCCCGCCGCAATTCAGACAATGAGAACAGACTAATTCGCCTCCGTCGATCTCTGCCACCTCTTGCACGAGACACCCGGTACACCGGGAACAGCGCATCAATCGATTTCTTCGCATACAAGGCCTCTTCAGCTTGAACTTGACCGCCTAGAATCGAATATGAGCAACGATCTCACGACTGGGATGGGGGCACAGGATGGGCAGCGGCTCCCACCACCTGAGTAAGGAAATCGCCGCCCTCTGCGCGGGGTGCGCACCGCGCTACGAGCTTAGACAAAGGCGGGTTGTTTGTCGGGTGCCTTGTCGATGGACTCTTTTTTCTTCGGCGGCTCCGTTTGATTCTTCAGGCCCAAGTTTGTTTTGCCGATTGGCGGAGTCGGGAACGCCACGACTTGGCCATAGCTGCCCAGACGCGAATCAATCGAGCCCGACAGCTTCACCAACCCAGTTGCACACTGTTGCAGTGTCTCAAGCCTCATCCACTTCTTGGGCTCCGTCTTTTGAACATATTCATTGTCTATTCGCTGCACAAATTCGGCGAAACGTGGATCAGCCAGCATTTCAGCGGAAAAGGCAGGATCTTTTAACGCCGCGATGAGTTGTGGCTCTCGCTGTTCGACCGCATCGCGGTAGACCCGCTGTTGTGCGGAAAGGCTCAAGGAGCGCATGCGCTCGCGCAATTCACGCTGCTTCCACGCATTGACGAGTAGATCACTGGACAATTTCGGCGGTGACAACAGCGCCGTCCGTTCGGAGGTATACGCATCTTGCCATTGCGCCGCTTTCTTCTCCAAAAACTCTAACTCCTTGTGAATCCGTTGGACGACGGCGATCATCTTTTGTTCTTTCCCGGCGGCGCTCAACAAGGCATCGGCCATGATCGACTCTTCCGCCATCTGCAACTCAGCGAGCAGGAGGACGGCGCGATCAAGTGCTTTGATGAACGCCTCAACGATGTCCATATCAAAGCCTTGTGTTTCTGCCATAGTCAGGACTTTTTCACGAAGCTGTTGAACGGACGCCAGCAAACTGGCTGCAACACCGGCAATCACATTATCGCTAATCATGACATCCTCCTTGGTTGTGAGTGGTTAGGGCACGGGTTCCCATCGGGCACGGAGTACTTCTGGATTCATGCCACGCAAATAGGCTTCTTTTTTTAAGAGGCGTTCCTCTTCGGGTTCCGAAGGAATGATTTCGCCGGTCAAAAAATTGAACATGTACGCCTCGCCCTGCGCCTGTTGTGCCGCCACCGTTGTCAGCACGCCTGCTGCCGCATTGGCCCAATCATCATGTTCGCCGTTTTGGTGATCGATTTTGGTCCCGCGACGAACGAGACTGATAAGCTGGGCAATCAGTTTGTCCACATCCAATAGCTCGACCGTGCCCGCATTGATGCGCGGTTCGAGAGCGGCATAGAGTTCGCTGCGGTTCCTGTCGGCAGCTTCGTAATGAACCCCAAACTTAGCAAACTCATCACGCGGCCAATTCTTCGCGAAATTGTCACCCGTAACGGAATGGCATCGATATAGTTTGAGGACTTCGACGAAACGACTGACGGCTTGGGCAGGCGAGAAGGTGCCACCGGTTCGTGAGCCTTGATCCATCACCAGGTCGAGCACAGCAAGGCCCTGCTCATCACCATGCGCGATCGCCAAAGTTGAATCATCTGAACCGCCACCAGACATATCGACGAATCCAATGTAGGTCACGCCTGGCTGAGGCGGAAGGGATCGGCGGCCTTTCACCACACAGGCTTCAATGGCAGCGGCATCATAGGCTGAGTCCGCACCTTGCCCAGGCAGATTGAGGTAGAGCCGTCGCCAATGCCACGTCGGCAGCCGGAATCGTGCCGACTCGATCTCATCATGGGTACTCCCCAACGGCCCCCCCATGGCGGGATTCGCCTCTTCGATAGAACCAGACCGCGAGAACACGAAGAGTCGAGGATCAACACCGTCTTGATTCTGGCGAAGCATATCGACAATCGGCGTCCCTGGTGTGGGCGTGAGGGGGGAATAGCTGGCAAAGAGTTGCTGCGCGTCTGGCCTGGTCGGATCGAGTTCCAACGCTTCGAGTGCGCGGTAGTCGGTTTGGGCGTGGAGTTCATCACAAGCCATCAGTCGATAACTGCGACCATGCAGCCCGTCCACATCGCCACATGCCACAACCTCGATATAGCCCCCGCCAGACTTCAATTCGATGATGCTGTTTTTGATCTGCACTTCATCCAGCAAGATCGGATTGATTCGGTACAGCTTCTTTGCGAAGTCGAGATTTTGATCGGCCTGATCCTCATCGTTGGCGATAAAAATGATCTGGCAACCCTTGCGACCATGCGGTTTATCCGTATGGAGCAAGATCATCGACGAGAGAATCAGTAACAAGGTCTTGGCGTTCTTTTTCCCGATATGGATGAGTCCTCGCTTGAACCACAACGTTTGGTCTTCTCGCCGAATCGTGGCGAGGAAGGTCTTGAGAATGTCCTTCTGGAAATCCATCAGCACGTCGGCCATGCGCCGTCCGTCCAGCCAGAGCATGAGGTCAAGCATCCGGTCGATCAACACGGTTCGTTCTTCGTCAAGCTGGGTGAGTTCAGTGCTCTCTGTTTCCATCGTCATCCTGTCGCCTCACTAGCGTTCGTGTCGGTCTCCTTTGTCTCGTTTGCTGGTGCTTCTCCTGGTGATGAGGGAGTCGGGGTTTTGAGCTTCCCGTTGGTCAGATAGTCCGACAAGGACAAGACCGGCTTCGCCCGTCGCTGGAGCCCTAACGCCTGCAATCGGCGTGTGAGACTGTCGGCAATCTGCATTCGTTGCACGGTCAAGGCATACGCTTGACGGCGCTTCTTGTTGAAGATGCCAGTTTGAAACA
Source organism: uncultured Nitrospira sp. (assembly GCA_964485915.1). Classification (GTDB taxonomy): domain Bacteria; phylum Nitrospirota; class Nitrospiria; order Nitrospirales; family Nitrospiraceae; genus Nitrospira_D. The sequence continues at coordinate 13,302 of CAZAKX010000073.1, forward strand.
GATAGGCGTCAATGTGCTGAAGCATGAGCCAATCCCGGCTGCACATCTCTACCAAGGTGTTCTCCTGCGCCGACAAACTGTCAGCACCACCCAAGGACGCCAGGAGTTCAGCGCGGTATTTGGCGATGGATTGGGAGAGTGCCGACCGTCCATCGAGCTGCCGCATTCGGCTCCGTAAGAGCCGTGTAAGCCCGTGCTTTCGGTAGTCACGAGGTGGCTTGGTTGTCGGTTCCGGCTTGGTCATACCTGGCACCACGTTGGCACCACGAACCAAAAGAGTCGTGGATACAAGGGGTTAGAAGGGCTGTATTGATAGGCAATCAGCGGGCCAAAAGTCTGGACAATTCGAGCGGCAGAGCTTATATCCTGGGCCATGCCAGAGCCTGATGATGAGTCACGTAAAAAGCTCGGTGCTGATATTGCTAGAGCGATGGTCTCTGGAATTCTGGCCGCAAGTGCTCGCATAGATACTTTCTCGACGTGGCTCCTAGGTTCAACCGCCGGTTTTCTTGTTCTATTAGTTGCCAACATTGAGCGTGCTATCAGCGTTATCAAAACGGGCCCGGTTAAGGCGATCATTGTGGTCTTAATAGTCTCCGCCGTGGTTGGACTGATGCAAAAAGTGATCGCTCTGTACTTCTACATCCAAACTTCTATTGAGGAAGGCATCATTCGCAAGGTGTCCGAGACTGTGAGAGTTCATTCGGGTGAAAACATTGCCGATCCCTACCGTTACGTTAGGGAGCATGTAGATTTCGTGCATTTTGCATTGCTCTTTCTCAGTGCCTTTCCGAAGTGGTTGCAAAGTATTTGTAAAAAGATGGTTCTCTCAGAGCCTGATAAGGATTTGTCCCACCGCCAGAAAGATATACAGAAGTTCGTCAGGCAATTTGTCTTGGTGGGGTTACAAATTGTGGGTCTTCTGGTCAGTGTCATGATCGTACTTTGCAATTTGTAAACTGGTGCCAAGCTGGTGCCAAACGTACTGAAATAGGAAAACTTGGATGAGGTATTTTCATTCCTCATCCTCAGAAAGTGGTGAAAATTGGTTGTCCTGAGTGGCTTGAGTGTTCTCAGGTTGGATAGGGGCGGGACTCTTCATCAGCGGGTAGAGGTGGGAGTGCTTGATGAATGAGCCCCTGTGGATAGAGAACATAGCATCATCCCTGTAACACTCTCTTGGTGAATGTACCGATCCTTGAAAGCCCAGCAGCCCACTCGACGGGTATTGCCGATGTAAAGTCGGCTGGATCTCGTTACAATACCGCTTCCTTACATTGTATGAGTGGTGCAGATATGGACTTCCACTTGGAGACAGGAGAGAAGTTTTCCTGCATAGCATTTGAGAACCTTCGGATCGACGATTCACTTTCCAAACCTCTTAGCTTGGGAGATGGACTTTGGACGCTTCCTAAACATCCCTTCAGTTTGGACAAGCACTGGCGAGAATGGATAGGGAAGATTAAGGCTGAAAAGGTCGATCGCTGTAATTTGTTCTTTCTCGCTGTCATACCATCCGACCGACCTGACGTGTTGGATGGAGAAAATCAGATGCTTCAGCGACGGCTTAATAGGCTTCTCTATGGTCTGTTGCTTCAAGGAATACCAGATTATGTAGATGGCTTTGTCCTCACCGGGGCTCAACTTTCCGACGGAACGCACATTCGCCAGTTGGGTGGGATGAGGGACTACTACAACTCGAAGCCAAAGGACCGAGTGAAAGTAAACGAGTCGCTTTGCAAACAAGCAAAAGTCTTTGAAGAATGTCATGCATGCATTGAGGAGAGTTCTGATTACGCGAGAGTGAAGCGTGGGATGAGTGCGCTGGCGCGGGCAATAAGCGAGCAGAACCTTGAAGAGCGAACGCATGAGTTTGTTCGTGCGCTGGAAGCTGTCACTAAACCAGAGATCGGTAAATCCACCACACAATTTATGCATCGCTGTCAGACCTTTGCACTTGCATCCAGTACAACCAAGACGATTCTGGAGGAGTGCTACAAAATGCGAAGCGCAGTTGAGCACATGAACTTAGTAGACGATGTATTCTCTGGTTTGCCTGCCGATGAAGTTCCCTTGAAGGCTGGGCAAAGGCTTCGGCAAATAGAAAAACTAGCAACATCTGTATATTTCCGATTGACCACTTCGCCAGAGCATTCCAAACTCTTCGCGACTGACAACTCAATTGACGATTTCTGGTCAAGGCGGGACGATGAACGTCGTACTGCTTGGGGGGACCCTGTAGATATTTCGGTAATTGAATAGCTTGGTGCCAAGTTGGTGCCAAACGCACTGAAATAGGAAAACTTGGATGAGGAATTTTCATCCCTCAGAAAGTGATGAAAATTGATTGTCCTGGGTATCCTGAGTGTTCTCAGGTTTGAGAGGGGCGGGACTCTTCATCAGCGGGTTTCGGTTCTTTGTCTCTCGGCATCTAGTACATCCATGAACTGGTTGACTCGAACATAACGCATTGGTAGCATTTGTCATGCGCCGGACTGCTGCTTTTCTGGTGTTCTTGCTGCTCATCCTCACCTTCAATGCCTTCGCCTGTATCCTGC
>CAZAKX010000074.1:0-15651 GCA_964485915.1 uncultured Nitrospira sp.
GCGGGGCCGGTATGGTCATGAAGGCCGACCCGATTCTTCACGCGGTTGCCGCAGTACGGAGAGACGCACAGTCGAATGGAGAGGATATTCGGGTCGTATTTCCGACTCCTCAAGGTCGGCGAATGACGCAGTCCTATGCGCAAGAATTGGCTGGCGAGCGTCGTCGAATCGTGATTCTTTGCGGGCATTATGAAGGGGTGGATGAACGTGTGCGTCTGGCGTTGACTCCGGAAGAGGTGTCAATCGGGGACTATGTATTGACCGGAGGCGAATTACCGGCTCTTGTGTTGATTGATGCCGCAGCACGCCTGGTTCCGGGTGTCTTGGGAGACCCACGGTCTGCGCTGGAAGAGTCCTTTTCTGAATCGCTGCTGGAGTATCCGCAGTATACGAAGCCGGCTGAAATCGGCGGAATTGGGGTGCCTGAAGTCCTGCTGTCCGGCCATCATGAGGCGATCCGGTTGTGGCGTCGAAAACAAGCGTTGCGCAGCACGTACCTCAGACGTCCCGATCTTTTGCATGATCGGTCGTTTACGAGCGAAGATCGACAGTTACTCGATGAGTTGAAGCGCGAAGGTCTATTGACGGTTCCGATATCACGCCGGGAGGAGGGGTAGGGAGATGAATCAGTTGGAACGCATTCAGCGGTCGTTGACGAAGAAGTCGGTCCCACAGTTTGAGATTGGGGATACCGTCAAGGTCCACGTCAAAGTCGTGGAAGGCGAGAAAGAGCGTATTCAGGTCTATGAAGGAACGGTGATTGCCCGCAAGGGAAGCTTGAATACGGAAATGTTTACGGTCCGAAAGATTTCGTATGGAGTCGGAGTTGAGCGAATTTTTCCGGTCCATTCTCCGATTGTCGCCAAGATTGATGTGGTTCGACAGGGGAGGGTGCGACGCGCAAAGCTCTACTATTTGCGCGGCAAGAAGGGAAAGTTTGCAAAAGTCGAAGAGCGTGAGTTTGTGGGAGGAGGAGAGAGTAAACCGTCCACACAGCCCACGGCTTCGGAAGAAGCGACGGCTACGGCATAGATCACTTCTCTGGAAATGTGTTCAGCAATCAGGTCAAGACGATCCTATGATTGCCGGCGAGGAAGTGTTCGATGGGGCCCACCCAAGAGTTTGAGCGGGTAGCCCGGCTCTGCGGTTATCGACGTATAGCCGGCATCGATGAAGCTGGGCGTGGCCCCTTAGCTGGTCCCGTCGTTGCTGCGGCGGTCATCTTGCCCACCCGATGTCGACTATTGGGGATCGATGATTCGAAACAATTGCCTGCCAAAGACCGAGAGCAGATCTATACCGCGATTCTTGAGCGGGCTGTAGGGGTTGGAGTCGGGTCGGCGGATGTTGCCGAAATTGACCGGCTCAATATCCTTGAAGCGACTCGGTTAGCGATGCGCCGAGCCGTCGATCAACTGGCTCCTCCTCCAGATTACGTGCTGATCGATGCGGTTGTGCTCCCTGGGTTCAAAGTACCTACAAGGCCGATCATCAAAGGCGATTCTCTATCCGTATCGATTGCGGCGGCTTCCATCATTGCCAAAGTCACGAGAGATCGCCTGATGGCGAGGTATCACGAGCTATTTCCTGAATATGGCTTCCTGTCCCACAAGGGGTATGGCACGGCCGAACACCTTGAGCGACTTGCTCGTCATGGCCCTTGTTCCATTCATCGTCGTACCTTCGCCCCGGTGCAGGAAGTGATGAGCGCGGCGACGATGGAGTATGTTCCACCCGAGAGCCTGAGGCTCTTCGACCTGTAAGCGCATGACTGTTCCGGACCAGCGGCATGTGTTCGGTCAGGCCAGTGAACACTTGGCAGAACAGCTCCTGCGTGCCAAAGGCTATCGAATCCTCGATCGCAACGTACGGACTTCCATCGGAGAATTAGATCTCGTGGCGGAAGACCGTGGGGTTGTTGTCTTTGTTGAAGTCAAAGGTCGGGCCACCAACGCGTTTGGTGGGGCGCTGCTGGCGGTGAACCATCGGAAGCGGGCCAAACTGGCAAAACTAGCGGCGCAGTATTTGGCTCGACGACACTGGTCCGACAAGGTCTGTCGATTTGATGTCGTGTTGGTCCACGGGCGACCTTCCGCACAGGGACAGGTCGAGCACTTCCAGAACGCGTTTGACGTCACCGAACCGTGATGGTTCGTACCCTTCGGTAAGGGAATTCAGTGGACGCAATTATTCAATTGATCCATGTGTCGAAATGGTACGACCGGCGAGCGGCGCTCTCCGACGTCACGATCGAAATTGAGAAGGGAGAGTTTGTCCTTCTCATGGGACCAAGCGGAGCAGGCAAGTCCACCTTGTTGCGGATGCTGATTGGCGAGGAACAGCCCGATGAGGGACAGGTGTTTGTTCATGGCAGAAATGTCACCAAGCTGAAACCATCAGAGATTCCGTATCTCCGACGAAAGGTTGGATCGGTCTTCCAAGATTTTCGTCTCTTGTCGAAAAAATCCGTGTTCGACAACGTGGCACTTCCGTTGGTCGTTCAGGGTGTGTCTGAGGAGGACATCCGGCGTAAAGTGACGGAGGCGTTGCGTGCCGTGGGTGTCGATCACAAGAAAGATCAATCGCCGAACGGCCTCTCAGCCGGAGAACAACAGCGTGTGTGTATCGCTCGAGCGATCGTCAATGGACCGGTCGTGCTTCTCGCCGATGAGCCAACGGGGAACCTTGATCCCGAGCGTACCGGAGAAATTATCGACTTGTTCAAGTTGATCAATGCTCGTGGGACAACCGTCATTGTTGCCACGCACGATCCTCATGTGATGAAGCAGATTAATCGGCGAGCGGTGACCTTGGTGCAAGGAGTCTTGATGCCGGAAGGGCGGCCGGCGGAGCGAGTCGAAGTATGAGACGGTTATTGTATATCGTTCGTGAAGCCTGGGCCAATATGCGGACCAATCGCACGACGACGATCGTCGCTATCTTGACCACGGCCTTTACGTTAGCCTGCGTCGGCATTTTTCTGCTTCTGTACGTAAACTTGCGCAATGCGGCCGGATGGCTTCAGGAAGACGTCAAGATTATGGTCTATCTGGAGGACACGGTTCCTCCTGCGAGGCGGCAAGCGCTTGAGCAGGAACTGAAGTCGGATCGTATGGTATTCGGCGTGCTGTTTATTTCGAAAGAGCAAGCGCTCGGAGAGTTTCGTGCACAGTTCCCTGCGGAGTCCCACTTGCTGGAGGGGCTCGGAGAGAACCCGTTACCGGCGTCATTCGTCGTGACACTGGCCCCGAACTATCGCTCTCCGCAGTCGATGAAGGGCTGGGCTGAGCGGGTGCAGATGATGGAAGGTGTGGCCAAGGTCGACTATAATCAAGAATGGATCAATGTGCTGGCTGAGCTGATCGGCTACATTGAGCTGATTGCAATTGGGGTGGGGATGCTGCTCTCGGCTGCCTCGGTGACGATCATCGGGAACACGACACGACTCGCGTTGTTTACCAGACGAGAGGAGATCGAGATCCTTCGTTCCGTCGGCGCCACGCGCACCTTCATCCGTATCCCGTATTTTCTTGAAGGGGCTGTGCTGGGCGCCTTCGGCAGCGCATTGTCTTTGGGGATTCTGAAGATTGGGTTCGAGCTCTTTCGTCAGCAGATGCAATTAGCCGGCCGTTTCAGCGGGATTGAAAGCCTGCTTTCGTTCTTCCCGCTCTCGCTGTGCATTGCCCTCGTGATGGCTGGTATGGGGTTGGGCCTCGCAGGAAGTGTGGTCTCACTGCTTCGAGTCGGCGAGGGACGCGCATGAAAAGCTCGTTGTCCATCCTGCTCTGTTGTGCTGCGCTCGGTGGAGTGGTGTCGGTTGCGGAGGCGGCTGACGATCCTATTTCGGAAAAGATCGAACGCCAACGAAAGACACTCGAGGCGTTGAAGGGCAGGATACAGGAAAAACGGAAGCGGGCCGATGAAGCGGAGAAAAAATGGGAATCGGTTCTCCAGGGCATCCAATCGCTGGATGAACGGCTGATCCGTCATCGACAAGATCATCGGGACATCAACCAAAAACTTCGGCAAAAAGATGAAGAAATAGGGGAGATCACGGAACAGCTTGTGGCGATGCGAAGCGGTATCCAGGCCCGACGCGAGGCGATCCTCTCGCGGCTTCGAGCGCAATACATGGAGGGGCGGTTTGGGTATGTAAAGGCGCTCTTGACGTCCGACTCCTACGGGGATCTTCAGCGTCGTGCGCGATATCTTTCTACCGTCTCACAAAAGGACTTCGATCTACTCGAGACGTTTAAGACCGATATGGCCCGTATGGAGGAAGCCGAGCATCAGCGCGCGGAGGCCAGAACCGGAATGGTTGCCATCAAGCAAAATATTGAAAAGAAACTAGCCGACATCCGCGTCCTTCAAAAAGAAAAGAAAGGCTATCTTGCCAAGATCAAGCATGAGAAAGATTCCTATCATCGCGCCGTGAAGGAGCTGGAACGATCCGCCTCGCGACTGGATAACATCTTGAATGAATTAGAAACACGCCGACGTGCAATGGCCATGCGCCCACCGACGGCTTCGTCGCCGACGGTACCGCTGCCGCGTGTCGCCAGCAGAGGCATGCTGCCTTGGCCGGTCGAGGGAAAGATCGTCTCGTTCTTTGGACGCCAGAAGCATCCGACCTTCGATACCTATGTCCAGCGAAAAGGGATTGAAATTCGCGCGACAGAGGGAAGCCTCATTCATGCTGTCATGCCGGGGAGCGTGGTCTATGCAGACTGGTTGAAAGGGTACGGACTCGTTATAATCTTGGATCATGCCAATGGCTTCTTCTCACTGTATGCACACGCTTCCAAGATTCTTGCCAGCGTGGGTGAACAAGTTGTCGAAGGCCAAGCAATCGGAGAAACCGGGGATACGGGCATGATTGGAGAAAATACATTATACTTTGAGTTGCGAGAAGGCGCCGAACCGGTCGATCCGCTCCATTGGTTGGCGAAGCGATAGGCCTCAGCTCGTCAGGGTCGTGGCCAGATGGTCAGGTCATGCAGGAAAGAAGGGATGTGACAATGATGGAACAGCAGCCGCGGCGGAAGTCTTGGGTGGTGGGACCGATGATCGCACTCGCTCTGCTCTGTGGAGTCGTCATTGGAAAAGGCTGGGAGCGCACCGGACATGCGAGTGAGACCTACGAGGAGCTCAAGACATTTTCAGAGGTCCTGAATCAAGTTCAAAAACATTATGTCGAAGAGACGAAGCCGAAAGACCTCATTCAAGGCGCCATTCGTGGCATGCTGGGGACGCTTGATCCACACTCGGCCTACATGACGCCTGAGATGTACAAAGAGATGCAGGTGGAGACGAGAGGAGAATTCGGAGGAGTCGGCATTCAAATCGGCGTCAAGGATAACCGGTTGTCGGTCATCGCGCCGATTGAAGGCACGCCTGCCTATCGGGCCGGGATTAAGGCCGGCGATTTCATCACCAAGGTGAATGAAGATTCGACGAAAGACCTGAGCTTGATGGATGCCGTCACAAAGATGCGCGGGCCGAAGGGCAGTAAAGTCAACTTGACCATTCAACGAGATGGCACACCAGAGCCGTTGGTATTCACGCTTCTCCGGGATACCATCAAGATTGAAAGTGTGAAGTCGAAGATGATCGACAATCTTGGCTATGTTCGGTTGACGCAGTTCCAAGAAGCGACCGGGCGAGATCTCTCCAAAGCGATCAAACAGTTTCGCGACCAGAAAGTGCAAGGCACGATTCTCGACCTCAGAAATAATCCTGGCGGGTTACTGACTGCGGCCGTCGATGTCTCCGAGCAGTTTCTTCCCAGCGGCAAGTTGGTGGTCTACACCAAAAGCCGGGAAGGGAAAAAGGACGAATGGTTCGCCAAGTCGAAGGACCAGCTGGAAGATCTTCCGGTGATTGTGCTTGTCAACGAAGGGTCGGCAAGTGCCTCAGAGATCGTGGCTGGGGCGCTGCAAGATTGGGGTCGGGCTGTCGTGGTCGGGACCACATCGTTCGGAAAAGGATCGGTCCAGACAATCTTGGCCTTGGGTGATGGCTCAGGTCTTCGCCTCACGACCGCCAAGTATTATACGCCAAAAGGTCGGTCGATTCAGTCGACCGGTATTACTCCCGATATCGTGGTGAAGCTCCCCACTGCCTCCCCGGCCAAAGCGTCTGATGGGAAACCCAGTGAGAAGGAGGGAGAGGGAAAGACGGGTAAACCACCGGTCGGTAAGGATCCCTCGCCGCACGATGGAAAGTCCTCGGACGAACCTGGTTCTAAAAATGGAACACCTCCCCCGTCCGTGCAGGAACTGAGCGGGGAACTTTCGCTTGAACAGGATATCCAGCTGCAGAAGGCGGTGGAGTTGTTGAAGAGCTGGAAGATCTTCAAGGAACTAAAGGTTTCCTAAGCATTTGGATTCTGCATTCGTTGCCGGAGGGCCTGCAATAGCTGCTCTTCCGATCCCGAGAAGTTCGGTAACGTTCGAATCAGGTGTGATCGCAGGAGTTGCTCGAGATCGGGAAGCGTTCGTATCCCGAGTCGGAAGTAGAGGTAGGTCACGAGTGAATCGGAGAGCCCCGGAAGCGTTACCCAGTTCTGTACTTCCGGGGGGAGCGGGGTTTTAAGCTCTTCATAAGCACGGATGGTCCCCGTCGTAAGAAACTCTTCGATCTTTTTCGCAAGATCAGTCCCAATCCCGTCAATCTCCTCAAGCCCGTGGCGACCCGCTATGGTTGCCACATCGTCGTCGATGGCCAGCAGAGCATCCGCAGCCCGTCGATAGGCGCGCACGCGATAGGGGTTCGCCCGTTGGGCCGATAACAGATCGGCCATTGATCGAAAGATGGTGGCAAGTTGTAGGTTATTCTGTTTCATCGAGTGCCTATTGTGCGGTCTTCACAAGGTGTCAGGCAAGAGCCACTTTATTGACAAGCTGAATTCTGGTCTCATAGGATGATCGATAATGGAGAGTGCAATCCAAATCCATGTGAACGGACAAGCTCGGGCTTGGCGCAGCGGTACAACAGTCGCCGATCTGTTGCACGACCTCGACATCAAGGCAGAGCGGGTGGCGGTCGAGTTGAATCTTGAAATTCTGGACCGTGCGACGTTTGATCAACGGTTGCTCAAAGATGGCGATCGGCTCGAAATTCTTGGCTTTATCGGCGGTGGATCATTATAAGAGGGCACTATGGCGGACGATCGATTAATTATCGCAGGGCGAGAGTTCAAGTCCCGGCTATGGGTTGGAACGGGAAAATACAAAGATTTTGTCGAGACACAAAAGGCGATTGAAGCATCCGGCGCTGATGTGGTGACGGTCGCGGTGCGTCGGGTGAATATCACGGATCGGTCGAAAGAGAACCTCCTTGATTACATCGACCCCAAGAAATATACGATTTTGCCGAACACAGCCGGATGCTACAGCGTGGAAGACGCCGTTCGCTATTCACGCTTGGCCCGTGCGGCCGGCGTCTCGGATCTGGTGAAGTTAGAGGTGCTGGGCGATGAGCGGACGTTGTTCCCGGATACGGCGGGGTTGATCGAAGCGGCGAAGATCCTCGTCAAGGAAGGCTTTATCGTATTGCCCTACACGAATGACGATCCGATCGTCGCTCAGAAACTCGTCGATGTGGGATGTCCAGCCGTCATGCCGTTGGCTGCGCCGATCGGATCGGGACTCGGAATCCGCAATCCCTATAATTTAAAAATCATCATGGAAATGATCAAGGTGCCGATTATTGTCGATGCCGGTGTTGGGACCGCGTCCGATGCCGCATTTGCGATGGAACTAGGCGCCGATGCCGTGCTCATGAATACGGCCATTGCCGGCGCGCAGGATCCGATTGCCATGGCGGAAGCGATGAACTACGCCGTTCATGCCGGGCGTCTCGCCTACAAGGCCGGTCGCGTTCCAAGAAAGCTCTACGCGACAGCCAGCAGCCCGATTGAGGGGATGCTCTAAAAATGAATAAGGAGTGAAGCGTCAGACTCATCACGCCTAACTTCCCACTTTCTATGCGCCTCTAGCATGCCGCCCATTACCTTCCGTCTGCTGCTCGTTACCGACAGGACCCAAACAGGTGGTCGATCTCTCCCATCTCTTGTTCAACAGGCGGTCGACGCTGGATTATCGGCTGTCCAACTGCGAGAACGAGACCTTTCGACCAGCGAATTGCTTCCCCTGGTACGGGAAATCCAGTCCATCACGATGCCGTATGCCGTTTCACTGATCATCAACGATCGTGTGGACCTCGCAATGGCGCTGGGTTTGGACGGCGTTCATTTGCGAGCGGATAGTTTGCCCTCCCATTCCGTGCGCCAGCTCATCGGTTCGCGTGGATTGATCGGCGTCTCTACTCATTCGGCGGAAGATGCGCGTCGTGCGAGTGACGACGGCGCTGATTACGTCGTGCTTGGCCCTATCTTCGACACTCCCTCCAAACGCTCCTTTGGCTCACCCCTTGGACTCGATCTGCTGGCCGAGGTCTGTCGCAACTCGTCTATCCCTGTCTTTGCCATCGGAGGGATCACGTGCGAGCGGGTCCATGGAGTTCGTCAGGCCGGCGCACATGGCGTGGCCGTGATCGGAGCGCTGTTGACACGCGACGATATCGGTGCAGCGGTCAAAGAATTCACGCGCGCGTTGGAGCTATGAGCCGTTGAACCATGCGGCGTGTGTGCAGGTCGCGTGAGATCGTCCGTTGGAGTTGACCACCCCTAGGTCGGGTGTTAGAATCCAAAAACCAAGTTCATTCGCGGTCAATTCGATGTCGCGAATCATGCGTGTTGTCTCGATATGGCGGAAAGTAAAGGTCAGCCAAATCGACTCCGGTCCCTCCGAGATTCTGTCAAGAAGATTACGAAGCGGCTATCTGAGGGTGATGGAGAGATGATCCACAAAAACGACGAACACGCTCGGGAACTGGACAAGCTTCACGTGCAGATTCAGTCGATGGAAGAAGAGATTCGTCGGCTGTATCAATCTCGGCACCAACTTGATCAAGCGAATAAGCAGAACGAAAAGCTTGTCGCAACACTACAGGAAGCGAAGGCTCAGATCGAGGCGCTACGGACCGAGGTCGAAAAACTGACGGCACCGCCGTCGGCTTATGCCATTTTTTCAAGTATGAATGCGGATGGAACCGGAAATGTCTACGTATCGGGACGAAAAATGAAGGTCAGTCTTCATCCGTCGATCAAGCCTACGGAGTTGCGTAAGGGACGAGAAGTGGTGCTCAATGAAGCGCTCAATGTGATCGAGGTGAAGGAATTCGACAGCCAAGGGGAAGTCGTTCGGCTCAAAGACGTGTTGGAGGGAGGCCGAGCCCTCGTCACACTCCATTTTGATGAGGAAAAAGTAGCTGAGTTGGGTGATCCACTGCTGACGGAACGGCTGAGCGTGGGGGATCATTTGTTGTATGACTCTCGGTCAGGTTATGTCATCGAGAAGTTGCCGAAGTCCGAAGCGTCAGAGCTTGTGTTGGAAGAAGTCCCTGATGTCGACTATGAGCATATCGGCGGTCTCCAAAAAGAATTAGACCAAGTGCGTGATGCCGTCGAACTCCCATTCCTACATCCGCAGGTTTTTTCCGAATACAAGCTCAGTGCTCCAAAGGGTGTTCTCCTCTATGGGCCGCCCGGTTGCGGGAAAACACTGATTGCGAAAGCCGTGGCCAACTCGATCGCGAAGAAATTGGGTCATCGAGCCGGCAAAGAGATTCGCAGTTACTTTCTGCACGTCAAAGGTCCGGAGCTACTGAATAAATATGTGGGCGAATCAGAACGCCAGGTGCGCGAGGTCTTCAAAAAGGCTAAGGAACGAGCCGACGATGGCCATCCGGTGATCGTGTTTTTCGACGAAATGGACGCCCTGTTTCGGACCCGTGGCACGGGGGTGTCGTCGGACATTGAGTCGACGATCGTTCCTCAATTCCTTTCTGAGATCGATGGGGTGGAACGGTTGCGCAATGTCATCGTCATCGGGGCGAGTAATCGTCAGGATCTGATTGATCCGGCTGTGCTTCGTGCGGGTCGATTGGACGTCAAAGTGAAGGTGGGAAGACCTGATGCCACGGCTGCGCGAGACATTTTTTCGAAATATATCTCGACGGATCTTCCGTTCGCCAAAGAGGATTTGGAACGTCACGGAGGGGATCGCCAGGCGCTCGTCGAACGCTTGACCGCCATGACGGTCGAAACGATGTACGCCGCCAGTGAGGAAAACAAGTTCATTGAAGTGACGTACGCCAATGGCGAAAAGGAAGTGCTGTACTTTAAAGATTTTGCCAGCGGGGCATTGATCGAGGGGATAGTCTCACGCGCGAAGAAGTTTGCCGTGAAGCGCGTGATCGCGCAAGAAGGTTCAGGCCTGCGCGCGGATGACTTAATACGGGCCATTCGCGAAGAGTTCAAGGAACATGAGGACCTCCCCAACACGACCAATCCAGATGATTGGGCAAAAGTGGCCGGGAAGAAGGGCGAAAAGATCGTTCATCTTCGGACCATCAGCGGTGGACCGGCGGAACATCGGCAAATTGAAACCATCAGTACCGGCCACTATCTCTAGCGATTGTATGCAAGAACACACTCCCACAAATCGAGCGCGGGTCCTGGGCACCGAAACCGAGTTCGGCATCGCATCGAAAGACGCCGCCACTATGGATCCTGTCTCCGGCTCATTTGCCGTGATCGGCCACTATCCTGGTTTGCCGGCGCCAGGAGCGATCTGGGATTACGAAAATGAAAATCCTCTCTTGGATGCTCGGGGATTTGAAGTCGATGGCGAACGAGAGCGTCCCAATCCAGACTATAACCGACAGCTGAATAAGGTATTGGCGAATGGGGGGCGCTTATATGTCGACGGAGCCCATCCAGAATACTCGACGCCGGAATGTTCAAGCGCTCGGGAGATTGTGGCCTTTGAACGTGTGGGAGAGCGAATCCTCGCGAAAAGTCTTCAGGAGATGGTTCGCGTAAGGGGGAGCGAACAGTATCTTTTATATAAGAATAATTCGGATGGTAAAGGCAACAGCTATGGGTACCACGAAAACTATCTGGTCTCGAGGGCTGTGTCGTTCGACAAAATTGCACGGGTGTTGACGCCGTTCCTCGTCACTCGTCCGATTTTTGCCGGAGCAGGAAAAGTCGGTGCAGAAAATCAGACGAGTCCGGCAGAATATCAAATTTCCCAGCGCGCCGACTTCTTTGAATGTCTCATGGACCTCAATACGATGGTCAAGCGCCCGATCATCAACACACGAGACGAGCCCCATGCCGATGCGGCACGATTCCGGAGACTGCATGTCATCACGGGTGATGCAAATATGGCTGAGGTATCTACCTATCTGAAGGTAGGAACCTTGGATATCGTCTTGGATTTGCTTGAAACCGGAGCCGACGTGCCTCAGTTGGAACTTGATGAACCGGTTCGGGTGTTCAAGCAAGTGTCGCGTGACTTGGATGTGAAGCAGACGGTGAAGCTGGCTGGTGGAAGGCCGACCACGGCGCTGGCGGTCCAGCGCGCCTACCTGAAGGCAGCCCAGACTTTTTACACCGCTCACGGCTGTCCCCCCGCTATCCAGGATGTGCTGGTCCGTTGGGACGATGTGTTGAACAGATTAGAGCGCGACCCACGACTACTGGTGAAGGAGTTGGATTGGGTGGCGAAGCGCCATATGATCGAATCCTACATGGATCGGAAGGGGTGTGGGTGGGATGATCCACGAATGAAGCTGATGGACCTCCAATACCATGATGTCCGCCCTGAGAAAGGTTTATTTTATACGTTGGAGCGCGGGCAACTGATTGATCGAATTGTTGAAGAGGATGAGATTCAGCGTGCGGAACTCAACCCTCCGATCGGCACACGCGCCTACTTTCGAGGGCGCTGTGTTCGGAAGTTTGCCAAGACGCTGTATGGCGCGAGTTGGACATCCGTCCTGTTTGATGCCGGCAATAACACCATTAAAAAAGTCCCGCTGATGGATCCGCATCGTGGTACGCAATCGTTGACGCGAGAACTGCTGGATACCGCAGATTCGATTGATGATTTGCTTGAACAGCTCAAGGTTTGAGAGATGGTGGCTCTAAAATCACGATGAAGCTGCCGTATCTCCCCAATCACGACGACTCCAGTTTTTTTGACTTTCTCACCAAACAGCATCCGGGATTGACGTTGGGCGGTCATGGTATGGCTCCGGCATCGGAACCGATGCGAAGCGCTGGGCCGATAGCGGTGCCCTATGCGACGACTGTCCTCGCGATCAAGTATCAAGATGGAGTCGTGATTGCCGGAGATCGTCGAGCGACAGAAGGATTTCAGATTGCCGATCGCCGTATCGAAAAGGTCTTCAAGATCGATGACTGGTCGGCAATGGCAATCGCTGGAGCGGCCGGGCCGTGCATCGAGATGGCTAAATTGTTTCAGACCGAACTGGAGCACTACGAGAAACTGGAAGGTATGACGCTGTCATGCGAGGGGAAGGCCAACAAGCTTGGGCAGATGGTCAAGGCGAACCTCCCGATGGTGTTCCAGGGCTTGGTGGTGATGCCGTTGTATGTCGGCTATGACGTGACACGTGCCGAAGGGCGCATCTTCAAGTATGATATTACGGGTGGGAGATACGAAGAGTCCGACTACCATGCAATCGGTTCCGGCGGGAAAGATGCCCGCAATACGATGCGAGAGCATTTTCGGAAGAACCTTTCCGAGGCTGATGCGCTCAATCTCGCACTATTATCGCTGTACAACGCTGCCGATGATGATGTCGGAACGGGTGGGCCGGATCTCATTCGGGGAATCTACCCGACCGCCAAGTTTGTGACAGCTCAAGGCATCACAGATGTCGTCGACGAGAAGCTGAAAGCGGTGTACGACGAGATGATGACCGCACGCCGTTCGAGGGAGACGTAATCATGGCCATGCCCTATTACGTGTCCCCTGAGCAGATGATGCAGGATAAGGCTGAGTATGCCAAGAAGGGGATCGCCAAAGGCCGTTCGATCATCGCGATGGA
This sequence comes from uncultured Nitrospira sp., assembly GCA_964485915.1. Classification (GTDB taxonomy): domain Bacteria; phylum Nitrospirota; class Nitrospiria; order Nitrospirales; family Nitrospiraceae; genus Nitrospira_D. The sequence goes on from CAZAKX010000074.1 coordinate 12,988, forward strand.
GTATGTCGACGGCATCCTGTTGACCGCGGATAATCCAAGTGCCTCTCTGCACAAAGTGTCGGAGATCTACGATAACATTGCGTTTGCCGGGGCCGGTAAGTATAGCGAATTTGAGAATCTTCGAAAGGCGGGAATTCGTCACGCGGATCTCAAAGGGTTTATGTACAGCCGTGAGGATGTCACAGGCCGTTCGCTGGCGAACGGCTACTCTCAAAGCCTTGGTACCGTATTCAGTCAGGAAATGAAGCCGCTTGAGGTGGAGATTCTGGTCGTACAGGCCGGAACCAACGGTCACCAGAACGAGATCTATCGGATCTCGTTCGACGGCAGCATCATCGATGAGAAAAATTTTGCGGTCATCGGGGGAAGAGCCGAAGCGGTGCAGACGATCTTGAAGGACAAAAGCCCCGGTCACGCTCCGTCGCTCGATGCCGCGTTGAAACTGTGTGTCACGGCACTGGAACAGACGGCGAATCAAAAGCTGCAACCCGAAGGCTTGGAAGTGGCGGTCTTGGACCGGACCCGCACCGGCCGAAAGTTCCGTCGTATATCGGTGAGTGACATCCGACGAATCCTCTCTCCTTAGCCTTCATTTTCGTGAAGGCTCCCTTTGTTGCGGATCCGAGAACGGGCGTGTAACCTATCTCTAGGTCTTTCATGATGTCGTCGGGTCCCATGAAACAACGAATATTCGGCCTCGAGAATGAGTACGGCCTTATTTTCTCTCCTAATGGCCGGATTTACCTTCCGATGGAAAAGGTGCTCGGGTACATCTTCGAGGGGTTGATCCCCAACAGCTGGCCGTCGAACGCATTCTTGGTCAACGGGGCCCGGTTTTATCAAGATACCGGCTGTCACCCCGAATACTCGACTCCGGAATGCGACAACATCCTTGATCTGGTGGTCCATGACAAGGCTGGTGAACGGCTGTTGGAAGCCTGTCTGCCGGCGGCTGAGGAACGGCTCCGCGAGGAAGGACTGTCCGGGGAAATCTATATTTTCAAGAACAATACGGACTCCTTGGGCAATACGTATGGATGTCATGAGAATTTTCTCATGCGGCGTGACGTCGATTTTTGGAAGGTCACCGAACAACTGATCCCGTTTTTTGTGACTCGGCAAGTGTTCAGTGGGGCGGGGAAAGTCCTGAAAGTGTCCGGAAAGCCGCAGTACTTCATCTCGCAGCGGGCTCAGCATATTCATGAGAAAACGTCGTCCTCCACGACATCTTCCAGAAGCATCATCAATACGCGTGATGAGCCCCATTCCGACGCTGAGCGCTATCGACGGCTCCATATCATCGTCGGAGACTCAAACATGTCCGAATACGCGACCTACCTCAAGGTCGGGACGGCGGCGTTGGTATTATCGATGATCGAAGAGGGCTACACCGTGCACGGGATGGAGCTTGAGGATTCGGTGAAGGCCATCCGGGAGGTGTCGCGCGATCCGACGTTGAAAAAGAAGATCAAGCTCGATGACGGTCGGCAATTGACGGCGATCGAAATTCAACGTGTGTATCTGAAAAAAGCCAGAGAATATTTGGCCCAAGAAGATCACGAACCGACCATGGATGATGTGTGCGACAAATGGGACGCCGTCCTTCAGCAGTTGGAGGAAGATCCCATGCAGCTCACTCATCAGATTGATTGGGTCACCAAGAAACATGTGATCCAATCGTACGTGGATAAGCGACATTGCGGATGGGACGACCCGCGGGTGTTTTTGTTGGATCTGCAGTACCATGATGTCAAGCGGACGCGGGGCTTGTATTACTTGATGGAGTCTCGTGGGCTCATCGAACGGGTTGTGGAGGAAGAGACTGTCCAGCGAGCGATGTCCACGCCGCCACAAACGACGAGGGCCAAGGTCCGTGGAGACTTTATCCGGTTTGCGCGAGCCAAAAACCGGTCCTATACCGTGGACTGGACGTATCTGAAGCTGAACGGGTATTGGGAAGAGACGATTCTCTGTATGGATCCTTTCAGTGCGGTGAATCGACGGGTTGAGGAATTGATTTCTCAAGTGTCCGGAGGACGGTTCTACCGATGAGATGGCTGTACGATCTGAATGCTCGATCTCATACCACAGAGAGACGGTTCTGGCTTGGGGCGATAATTCTTCTCGCTGTTGCCTTTCCCGTTGCGGGTCTCCTGCCGAGCACTCAAGCGGGTGATGCTCACTATAGTGGCAAGCAAGGTCAAATATTGGTGGTCAAAGTTCCAGCCGATGGTGGAGTCACCGGCGTAGAGGGAACGTTTCTTGGCCGTTCCCTCAGCTTCTTCCCTGATACCCGATTTGAAGATCCGAAAGGGTTTGTTGGCTTGCTCGGGATCGATCTGCAAGATGAACCAGGAATCCATGAACTGACCGTCAAAGTACAGGCTGGGGAGCAAAGTCAGATATTCACGTACCGTGTCCAGGTTCTCAAGGAGAAATTTCATGTTGAGCACCTCACGCTGCCGAAAAACAAAGTCGATCTTGATGAAAAAAGTTTGGCTCGATGGCAGGCGGAACAAACGCAGGTAAAGGAAATGCTGGCCAACGATTCCCGCACGAAGTTCTGGCAGGCGGGTTTCGTCGAGCCGGTGAGCGGCAAGCGAACCGGAATTTTCGGCAGTGTCAGGATCATGAATGGTCAGGCCCGCAACCCGCACAATGGTG
>CAZAKX010000075.1:0-15542 GCA_964485915.1 uncultured Nitrospira sp.
TTTCATTCGGGCTGCGCGATTCCGTTCATGGTACGACAGGCTCACCACGAACGGACTACTAGGGCATGATACTAGGATCTATTGGCCAAGAATATCCACTTTGACGTGGCGATGTCCTCGGCGGATGCGGTATCGCTGGAAATCGGCAAGATCGAGCGTAAATACTTTCGTTGTGCGCAGCGATTCTGCAGCAACAATGACGGACGCGTCTTCGAGATCCATGGGGTGATCGCCGTACTGTTCCATCAATTCGAAGGCTCGCGCCGTTGCGACTTGATCCAGAAACCAGAGAGTTACACCACCATTCAGAATGAAATCCCGGAGACAGTCCGCGCCTCGGCTATTTGGCGTCAGCAGATGAAAGGCTTCGGTTAGGACAGGGATGGTTGTAAACAGGGCATCTCGTGTGGTGCGAAGCATCTCTTTACATCGTGCATGTTCGGCATCTTGAGGGTCGAACAGCGCGACGAACGGTCCGGTATCGACGAGGATCATCGGTGAGATTTTCGGCGTAACGCGAGTTGCATGCCACGGCGGGTGTCGGTTGAAGGCGCAAGTGCATATCCGCCTGGGCCGAGATCAAGGCGGGAGTAAATGTCGAACGCGGACTGCTGAGGGTTACGGCCCACTTCATCTCGTAATACCAACACCCCTCGCTTGAGGGCCGTAGACACGGACCAACCTGTTTTCTTCGTCAGTTGCTTGAGAGCTCTTTCGGTTTCGTCATCGAGGCGAACAGTCCGGAGACTCATGATATCTCTCCCTTGCCGATGCGTCATACAAACTGTAATACATCACGCGCTTCTCGTCAACTCACCTACACTGCTGACGCTTCTCCGATTGGGCCGAAGACGGAAACCGAAGAAATCAACCGAGAGTCTACCTATCCGGTCTCGATGCCGGTTTCGGCTGTAGTGTTGGCATTAGCTGAAGGTGGCGGGGTTGGAATTGACACCCTCACTAATGCCTCTCTAAAATGCGCGAACTATGAACGATCGATTTCTCAAAGCCTGCCGTCGCGAGCCAGTTGACTGTACCCCCGTGTGGTTTATGCGCCAAGCCGGGCGCTACATGTCTGAGTATCGGACGTTGCGCGCGAAACATTCCATCCTTGAGATGTGCAAAACGCCGGAGTTGGCGGCCCAAGTTACGCTTCAGCCCATTGATCGATTCCCGTTGGATGCGGCCATTATCTTTGCCGACATCCTGCTTCCTCTGGAACCGATGGGTCTCAACCTCGAGTTTGCGGCAGGGGAAGGGCCGGTGATCCACAATCCGGTGCGTGACCGGGCAGCGGTAGATCAACTCAACGTCATAGATGGTGACGAGTTGAATTATGTGGCCGAAGCCATCAGGCAGACGCGGCGTGCCCTTGACGAGAGAGTACCGCTGATTGGCTTTGCCGGTGCGCCGTTCACACTTGCGAGTTATGCCATTGAGGGCGGAGGGTCCCGCAACTATTTGCACACCAAGCAGATGATGTACGGAGATCCCACCGCATGGCACAAGCTTATGGACAAGTTTGCGCGTGTGATCACTGGGTATCTGCGTCGCCAGATTAAAGCCGGAGCTCAAGCAGTTCAATTGTTTGATAGCTGGGTCGGGTGCCTCTCGGCGGGTGACTATGCTGAATACGTGATGCCGCATGTCCAACTGATTTTTGAGGGCCTCAAGCGGGAAGGGGTGCCGATGATTCATTTCGGGACCGGCACCACGGCGATCTTGCATCAGATGCGCGAGGCGGGCGGTGATGTCATCGGAATTGATTGGAGGGTTCACCTGGACGAAGCCTGGACGATGGTCGGGCATGATCGGGCGGTACAAGGAAATCTGGACCCACTCGTGTTGTTTGCACCGCTCCATGAAATCGAACGCCGCGTGGAAGATATTTTGCGACGAGCCGGGGGGCGCTCTGGTCATATCTTTAATCTCGGTCATGGCATCCTGCCGACCACCCCCGTCGATCACGTGGCTGCGACGATCGACATGGTGCACAAACTGAGCCAACACTAACCAGATCGCATCAAATGGTCATCTTCTAACCCCCTACAGGGTATGTCTACCTCACGACGTCCTATCTCGGTGTTACTGATGGCAATGGGGGGGCCCGATTGTCTGGAGAACGTGGAGCCGTTTTTACGCGATGTTCGCGGAGGCCGACCGACGTCCCCGGAACTGGTGGAGGAAATTCGTGAACGGTATCGTGCCACCGGGGGAAAATCACCGGCTGTCGGTATCACGCAGGAGGTTGCGAAGAAGCTGGAGCAACAGCTGAATAAATCTGGCGACCGCCGATACCGGGTGTACGTCGGGTTGCGTCATTGGCATCCCTTTATCAAAGAAACCTATGCCGAATTGTTCAACGAATCGCCAGAGGAAATCATCGGCGTGTGTATGGCTCCTCAACAGTCCTCACTGAGTACCGGGGCCTATCGAAAGAAAGTCGAAGAGGCCCGCGTTGAGTTGGGGGACCGTACCGGCGTGACCTATGTCGGCAGTTGGAATCGGCACCCCCGACTGATCGTGGGGATTGTCGACAATATTCGGGAGGGGCTACTCGCATTTCCTGCCGATGTGCGGGCCACGGTGCCCGTGTTGTTCACTGCCCATAGTTTGCCGGAACGAATCGTAGCCATGAAGGATCCCTATCCGGACGAAGTGAAGGGCACCGTTGAGGCGGTGACAGAGTTCTTGGGAGCCCAACCAACGTACTTTGCCTATCAAAGCCAGGGGCGATCGAGCGAGCCATGGCTTGGACCGACGGTCGAAAGCATGTTGGATACCATCCAGCAGGCGGGGCATCGGTCTGTCCTGGTGGCCCCCATTGGGTTTATCTGTGACCATGTGGAAACTCTGTACGATATCGATATCGAATTAAGACAGTTGGCCGTCAACAAGGGAATGCGCCTTGAGCGCATCGCGATGTTGAACGACTCACCCGCCCTCATCGAGACGTTACGCGAGATCGTGGCGGCACACGTATCTTCTTCTTGCATTCAGTCGTGACTCGACCACGCACAGTCGTCATCGTGGGTGGCGGTATTTCAGGCCTCGCTACCGCCTATGCTCTACTGGAGCGTGCGTCAGCGGCCGGTCTTTCCCTGCGCTGTACCGTTCTTGACCCCGGGTCATCATGGGGCGGGAAGATCGTCACACATCGGGTCGGCGAAATAGTTACGGAGGCGGGGCCGGATTCCTTCCTTTCTCAAAAACCGGCTGGTCTTGAGCTCTGCACGAAGCTCGGTCTTGCCGATCAACTCATCAATACCAACGAGACAGGCAAGAAGGCCTGTGTCCTCTATAAGGGGCGGCTGCATGATTTGCCGGAGGGACTGCTGTCTTTTGTTCCGAAGCAGCTGAAACCGTTCCTTCGGAGCGGACTCCTCACGTGGACAGGCCTTATTCGTATGGGGTTGGAGATCGCGGTTCCCCCTGGTCCTTCGACAGGCGACGAGTCACTCGCCGGTTTTCTTCGTCGACGATTCGGTGTGCAGGCGTATGAGCGGGTCTTGGAACCGCTCATGGCCGGAATTTACGCGGGAGATGCTGAGCAGATGAGCCTGCGGGCCACGTTTCCACGCTTTTTTGAGCTGGAGCAACAGCATGGCAGTGTTGTTCGCGGCATGATGGAGGCCAAGAAAATAGCTTCGCCGGCATCGTCTGGACAGCCGAGGCGGACGATGTTTGTGAGTCTGAAAAATGGGCTCGGTGATCTTGTGACTGCCTTAACACACCGATTGACGGAGCAGGGTGTAGAGCTTCGGTTGGGGATGCGAGTTGAGGCGATCCGTGTGAGATCGCATGAACTAGGTCGTTGGATGTACGACCTGATTCTTCAGGATCGATCAGCGCTTTCTGCGGAAAGCGTCGTGCTGGCAACGCCGGCGTATGTTTCAGCGGATCTGTTGCGTCCGTTGACCCCGATTGCCGGAGGACTGTTGGATTTGATTCCCTATGCGTCGACCGCCACGATTGCCATGGCGTTCCCCCGGGCATTGATGAGCGGGATCGAAGGATTTGGGTTTATCGTGCCTCGATCAGAGCAACGAGATTTGATCGCGGCAACCTGGACATCGCTCAAGTGGCCCCATCGTGCGCCAGCGGAACAGTTGTTGGTGCGCTGCTATGTCGGCGGGGTGGGGCGCGAAGATATACTACAACTCGATGATGCTGCATTGACGGCAAAAGTCCGAGCCGAACTCGCGGCGTTATGCGGGATCAGAGCGGAACCGAGTTACGCGGAGGTGAATCGGTGGTGGAAGGCGATGCCGCAGTATACGCTTGGCCACCTGGACCGATTAGTACAACTCGATGCCGCTATCAGCCGGTACCCTGGACTCCTCCTCACAGGAGCCGGTTATCACGGAGTGGGCATTCCCGACTGTATCCGCGATGGGGCGACTGCAGCTGATCGTGTCGTCCAAGATCTAGTCGGTCAAACCAGCCATGGACGGCGCCGCACCGTAGGTGCGGACTCAGCTTAATCCGCCCCCAACTATATCCCTAACCGTACCCTGGTACATCCAGCTCCTGGTCAATGGGAGCTCGGTTGGGCCGCTGGCTTCCTGGCGGCTGGCAAGTACCTGATAGATGTTTAGCCAACCCTTCGAAAAGGCCAACGAGGAGCCTGCCAAATACGTGCGCCAGACCCGGAGCGTCCGTTCACCGACGAGTTCACGCCCGGCGCCCAGATTCCTCTCCAGTCTACGCGACCAGTGAGCCAGGGTTCGAGCATAATGCGGTCGCAAACTTTCGACATCATAGACTTCGAAATTCTGGGATGCCATCTCTCGAATGACGGTGTGGAGAGGAGGCAGTTCGGTGTTTGGAAACACATACTTGTCCATGAAGTCACTTACTCCGGATCCCACGGTGCGACCGTCGGCATCGGGGGTGGTAATCCCATGGTTCATAAAGAGCCCGCGATCGCGTAGCAGTCGCCGAGCCACGCCGACGTAGGCAGAAAAATTCTTTCGGCCGACATGCTCGAACATCCCGATACTCGCAATCTTGTCGAACGCGTCCTCGCCGAACCTTGCGGGTGCGTCACGGTAGTCCAGTAGGAGCACCTCGATCTGGTGTTCCAGGCCGGCTGCTCGTACACGCTCCTTGGCCAACGCGAATTGGTTATCCGAGAGCGTGATCCCAACAGCGTGCACTCCGTACTGCTGCGCGGCATGTACAATCAGCCCGCCCCAGCCGCAGCCGATATCGAGAAAACGTTCACCAGGCTGAAGACGGAGTTTGCGGCAGATGTGATTGAGCTTGGCCTCCTGCGCAGCGTCGATCGTTTCTTCGCCGGTCTGGAAATAGGCGCAGGAGTAGACCATGCGCCTATCGAGCCAGAGCCGATAAAAGTCGTTGCCCACATCATAGTGATGCTTGATATCGTCCAGGTCCTGCGTCGGTGTGTGATTCGTCGGCGACGATGGGATTCGTCTTGTGGCGGGCGATCCACCAGCTGCCACGAGCCGTTCAGCACTGGTGATTACAGATAGGATATCCCCGTCGATATCGAGGCGACCGTCAACAAAGGCTTCACCGAGTGTCCCGAGTGTTGGATGGGTGAGCGCCGGCAGTAAGGCCGGATCGCGTATCGCCATGACGACGCGAGGTACTTGACCAAAGTTGAAACGTGAGCCGTCCGGGAGGATAAGGTCTAGCGGCTGGCCTCCGTGAGCCCGGATGTTTTCTGCTAAGCATTGAATGTGGTGACCCAGTGCTGTACCGACGATTTTATCGGTCGTGTGGGATAAGAGATTGCGCTGAGACATGATGACCTCCTTCGGGCAGGGCCGGAAATTCAGGCTGAATATGCATGGTGACCAGGACTATCGCCTAGGATTCGCACATTCTTACTTGCGACGAATTCGGTGTCAGTAAATGCTGATGCCGCTCGGACATTTCCCCAGAAGCATCACATACATGTGTCTCTTTTCGGTTAATCCTTCCGCATGGCCCTTGTCAAGGTAGAGTACAAGCCACATCCGTAAGCGAAGAGCATGCCACCTTCATCAGCAGAAATTCAGACAGTTAAGGAGCTCGAATGGAAGAATAACGACGAAGGTTGAGGTAAAACTCCTCAGAGGAGAGGAAATGACTGAGGAGTATCGCAACAGGGAATGATTCGATTACAGCGTCGTTACGGGAGGATAATGGTCTGCTCCGGGTAGCCGAGGTTCTTGAGCGTGGTTTCTACGGAATCAACCATCGGCGGGGGACCGCAGAGGAAAATACAGGTGTCAGGGGATGGCGCAGGGACGTGTTGTTGCAACGTGTTCGCTGTGATGCGGCCTGTGCCGCCGGACCATCCTGGCGGTGGCTGTTCCAAGACGTGGTGACAATGAAAGTTTGGAAATTGTTGGGTATAGTCTTCCCATTCTTGTCGGAAAATAATGTCCGATTCTGTCTTATTGGCAAAGATCAGGAATAGCGCTACGTCCAGCTTCTTGGTAAGAATCCAGCGAATGATGGCAATCATCGGGGTGATGCCGGTGCCTCCGGCCACGAATCCTACCCGTTTTGCCATTCCATCGACCCAATGTCCTCCGGAATTTGGACCGCTCATGAGGACGGTATCTCCGGTCTGCTGATCATGTAAATACTTCGAGACGATTCCAGCTGCATACCGTTTCACGGTGAGATCGAAGAACCCCATCACGCCAGGCACCGATGAGGGCGTATAGGCCCGTTTCACCGCCTTGCCGTCGAGCGGTGCGTGGACATACAGAAAGTCTCCAGGCTGCATATCCAGTGTTGCGTCTGCCGGCAGTTCAAATCGGAAGGTCTTGGTATCGTGGGTGACCGTTTCGATGGCAGTCAGTTTGTAAGGACTCGGTGTTTTGGTTTTGATCCGTGTAGCAGGGGGCATCATGGTTGATCCAGCTAGGGCGAGTGTCAATGCTTGGCGCTCTGGGCTGGTCCTTTGTCTTTTGGTTTAGGATTGACCGCCTGTTTTGTTTCTAGGTTAGCAAGAACCGGCTGAGCCGCTCTCACGTTCTGTTCAACAGCGTGGGTCAGCCAGCGGCGCGCTTCTTCCGTATTCTTTGCCACTCCTCGTCCGTAGGCGTACATGACGCCGAGGACATACATCGCTTGTCCATTTCCAGCCTCGGCTAGGCGGCGCAATCCCTTAGAGGCCTTCTTGTACCAACTGATGGACTCTGGTGCGTGTGGTCCGTTTTGTTTTTCGTAATATTTGGCAAGGCGATATTGTGCGAATGCATCACCGTGTTCCGCCAATTTGGTGTCAGGAATCGGATGCGACGTTGATAGTTGGGCCGGCACAGTTGATATTGATTTCTCGTTGTTCGATCTCACTCCAGTGCGATCCGGTGGAGGGTTTGCCGGAGCAGATAGTTTCGCCGTCGGATTCTCATGGTGATTAAACTCAGGGGCAGGCGGATTGTTCTCAGGGGTAGCTAAAGGGATTGCAGGCTGAGACTGAGTCAGGCTTTCAGCTTGAGAGATTTGGGTAAGGCTGAAGTCGTGCTCGTCCGTCTTCTCTGTGGCGGTGGCTTGATTGGATTGGCCACATTCTTCTGGCCGATTTTGTCGGGCATTCTCGTTAGTCGTGCTCTGACAGGCTGTGTCATCATTGGATGTGGGGGGCCACTCCATGACCGTCGAGGCGATCCACATGACGGCAATGAGGAACAGACTCCACCGGACCACTCGACGTCGTAGGACGGTCCGATCGCTGGGAGGTACGATTACGAGTCCGGGATAGTCCTTCTTGGCCATGTCTTGGTCACAAAGAGTTCTTGGTTACAGTCTATCAGGCTGTTCAAGCGCTGTCTGGGTACCTTCGATCTCCTTTGGTTCGCCTCAGGAGCCTGTTGTGGAGACGAAGCTCGGCGAATGAATCCATGCTCAGCATTCCTCACAATTAATCTTTATACATAGCCTCTTGTCCTACTCGATCGTAAGCTCCTATAGTACCACCCACACAGAGCTGGTGAACATTCACCCAGGAAATCAGTCGAATCATGCAACCAACCGAAAATTCTCTTACTATCTTAGATGTCAGCGGCCCGTTTCGGGAACCGAGGGAACAAGTCTTTTCGTACGACTACTCGATACAACGGTCAACCTGGGCGACGCCGCATGCCGTGCGCGTGAAGGTTTCTATACCGGATGAGCTGGAACCGTTCAAGAGGCGTCTGTTAGGGGTGGTGGCCGGCTCGCCGGGACAGCAGCTGCTGATTAGTAACATTCTTTCCAAGACCATTGCCGATTCGAAAATGCGGGTTGCCGACAAGGAGGGCTTGTTGGCAGAACGACGCGATGTGATGCTGGCCCCGTTTGTCGGCCCGCTGGGCCATCTGTTCCCCAAGCTGGAAAGCTTGTTTGAAGCGGACCAGCCGGCTGTCCGTGAGGAGGTCAAGCGGAGGGTGGGAATGTAATCTGTTCCGCTCAAACGAGCGTCAGCGGGGTGCACTAAAAGATTCTGCGGTGGTGTTTGGAGTGCACGCCGGATTCATCTGCAAATCCAAGAGAACCGGTGTCCGGGCTGCCGGTGTCATTGAGGTCGATTCGGTAGTATCCACGGACGTTTTCCATCGCTACCTCGAAGGGAATTGCGTTTGGATAGAGTGTTCCTGGAGCATGAGCCCCTCGCCCTAGTGTGCGGATCGTATCCGGTTCTGCGAATTGCTTGTCTGAAAAAATGAAAATATCGGCGATGGCGTGGTCACCCAGCTTGTGGCCTGGTGTGGTGGCTGGAAGGTGTTCGGTGAGGGTTCCATCCAGTCGTGCCTCCTTCAAGCGTTTCAAAAGCGCGACGATCTGACTATCCGTCGCTTGAGCGGGGACGACCAGCCCTAGAGTATTCATGTCCGGGATGGTCGTATGAACCTTGAACATGACGGGAGCTGCTTCCGGGTCTTCGATGACAGAAAGAGTGGGACCTTCGGTTCCGGTGGCCTGTTTGTTCCTTGAGCTTGGAACGATCAAGGCGACGAATAACCACAACCCGATAAGGGTGCCGAAGACTACCAGTAACGGATGAGCTCCGGCGCGCTTTCCCTCTTTGTACGGCTCTTCGTTCTGGCTCATGTGGTTCGATTCTCCATGGGTGGAGGGGTGTGAGGGGAAGGATGCTCCAACCGGCGCTTGGCTTCTTCCCATAAGGTATCCATTTCAGCCAGTGTCATCTCTGTCAACATCAGTCCTTGCACTGCAGCCTGTGCTTCCACCAGGTGAAATCGATCGATAAACCGATTTGTTGCACGGCGTAGGGCGTCCTCAGGATTAGTGTTGAGAGCACGAGCGAGGTTGACTAACGAAAAGAACAGATCGCCGATCTCTGCCTCGACCTTTTGACGACTGTCGGATCGACTGGACTCCGTTTCGGAAGGTGTGTGACTGAGCTGCAGCGCCTCCTGCAGTTCATTAATTTCTTCAGTCACTTTTCCGATGATCTGCTCGAGCCCTTCCTTGTTCTGCGGCCAATCGAAGCCGACGCGAGACGCGCGTGCCTGAATTTGGTAGGCGCGCAGCAACGCCGGTAAGGTTTTGGGCACTCCTTCAAGAGCCGATTGCGTATTGCCGGCGGCTTCACGTTCGGCACGTTTGATGTCTTCCCATTGGGCCAAAACCTGCTCACTGTTCGATGCCTGGCCTGTCTGGTCATTAGATCCGAAGACGTGGGGATGTCTACGAATCAACTTCATGGCCAGGGTGTCGAGCACGTCCTCAACGGTAAAGGAAGCTGCCTCAGCGGCGATTTGACTGTGGAAAATGACCTGTAAGAGCACGTCTCCGAGTTCTTCACGAAGTTTCTGCTTGTCACCTTGATCGATCGTCTCGAGGACTTCATAAGCTTCTTCGAGCAGGTGGGGTTTCAGTGACTCATGGGTCTGCTTCCGGTCCCATGGACAGCCAGTCTGCGCGCGCAATGTAGCCATCAACTCAACGATCTTGGTGAATTGTGTCGACATCGAAGATGAGTCCTTCCTGGCTGTCTGCTGCGACCCCGCAGTGGGGCCACTCTATACCGACGATGACGTTCTCTTCAATCTCGGTGATGGCTTGCGAGCAACTAGGCCCTATGATAGGGTACCGACGGTATCTGTGGATCCTACCAAGAGGTTGAGAAATGGTCGATGAGGAGCAAGGATTCGTCATTCGTGACAGGCGAGGAAGTGCAGGGGGAGAGAGCGCTCCTGCAACGGCTTCAACCGCAAAAAAACCAACGTCTTCTGCTGCCGCATCAACTGAATCGGCTCATGTGGCTCCGGTACCTCCGGTGACCTTTTCTTCGTTTGTGATTTCGCTCGGCTCGTCGTCGCTCATGCTGATGGGGGAGCAACTGGACCCTCAGCAATCGCCCATGCCTGTGAATCTGCCGCAAGCCAAAGAGATTATCGATCTGTTGTCTGTCTTGGAAGAGAAGACCAAGGGTAATCTGACCCCTGATGAGCAGACGGTTCTGCGTGATATGCTCTACGCGCTTCGTATGAAGTATGTCACGTTGGCCTCACCCAAATAAGATTCCGTTGCTCTGCTCGTTGTCCACATCTCGACATCTCGCAATCTGTGTGTGCAGCTTTGAGATGGTTTTAGACGCCGATGAATAGGTGTAGGCGGTGATCTTTTCTGTTAGCGATGGTGTGTTGGGGCGCGTGAATGTTTAAGCCGAGCCAGCCCATGCATGCGGGAAAATCTGCTTTGGGAGAAGGGAAGGACCTTGAATCAGCCGGGATGAGTGGTCTATTCAACAGGCCGCCGGCCAACCCGGTTCAGCCGCCTGAGCGGAGGAGACCTCACCTTCGTCCCGTCTGGATTGTCCTCATTCTCTTGGTCCCTTGCGTGGCCCTCACACTGTATTACTCACAGATTGCTGCACCTGACTTGCAGGAGACCGGCTCCTTCTTGCCGACGACCAGTTACGCCCTGGTTCTTCTCCTAGTCAATTTGGACCTTATTGGTCTCGTTGTGTTGGTGCTTTTGTTGTCCAGAAATCTGATTAAGGCGTATTTCGAACGTCGACATCGCCTTGTCGGGTCAGGATTTCGTACGAAGCTCATCGCCGCGTTTATCGGGTTCTCGTTGATTCCTACCGTGTTGCTGGCGTTGCTCGCGAGCGGGTTGGTGAACAAGGCCGTCGATGTCTGGTTCAGCGAGCACATCGAGAAGGTCATGAAAGACTCTTATGAGGTGGCGCGCCTGCAGCATGCCGGGCATGTCTCGCTTGCGGTGAACAGTGCACGAGCAATCTCGCAGGAGTTGTTTCGCGAGGATATGCTCATTCCGGAACAGCGCGATCTCTTGATCGCCGCGATGGCTCGGAAACGGATGGAATATGGGGTTGCCGGGATCGAAGTGTTTTCGAATAAGATGGAAACCTTGACGAAAGCGCTTGATGCCGACATTCCTCTCGGCGTGTTGGAGCTGCCGATCAGTCAATTGGTGCTGCAAGTGATCAATGGCAAGCAGGAGTTTACCTCTGTTCAGGAGGCTCAGACCGGAAGATTAGTGCGTGCGGCGATTCCGGTGGCCTCCGGCAGCCGGCGGGGTGAATTGGAGGGGGTCGTGGTCGTGGAGACCTACGTCCCTGAATCGTTGTTGACGAAAATGGAGGGGATCGGTCGGCAATATGCGGAGTATAAACAGATTAAGGCGATGAAGAATCCCATCAAAGCCGGGGCCTATCTGTTCGTTGCCGTTGTGACGGTGCTGATTCTGTTCAGCGCGACGTGGTTCGGGTTTTACGTGGCGCGCGGTATCACCGTTCCAATTCAACGGCTGGCAGAGGCCACGGAAGCGGTGGCTCAGGGAGACCTCTCCGTACAAATCGATGCGAAGGCCACCGACGAGATCGGAACGTTGATCGAGTCGTTCAATCGCATGACACAGGATCTGCAGGGGAGTAAATCCAAGCTGGAAGAGGCGAACCTCACGCTCCGGAACACGAACGTCGAGTTGGACCGACGACGGGCCTACATCGAAACAGTAGTGGATACGATTGCCGCCGGGCTTTTGTCGATCGATCGCCATGGAATGGTGACCACGTTTAACCCATCGGCTGAACGCATTCTCAGTTTGGCGGCCGACCGGTTCAGGGGGAAGTCGGCCAATGAGGTGTTCAAGGAATTTGGCTTGGACTTGTTTCAGACGGCCTATGATCGAATGTTGGCTGATGAGCGGGATGATCTCGATCTTGAAGGACAGTTGGACGTTCAAGGAAAACTGATCACGATCGGCTTAAAAGGCTCTCGTATGCGAGATGAATCCAGCCAGGATTTGGGGTTTGTGTTGGTGTTTGAAGATCTGACCGAGTTAATTAAGGCGCAGAAGGTCGCGGCCTGGCAGGAGGTTGCGAGGCGCGTGGCACATGAAATCAAGAACCCACTGACGCCCATTCAGCTTTCGGCACAGCGGTTGCGCAAGAAGTTCTTCGAAAAGTCTCCGGATCTCGATCGGGTCTTTGACGACGCGACCAATGTGATCATTAACGAAGTGGGTAGCTTGAAAGAAATGTTGGACGAGTTTTCAAAGTTTGCCCGTCTTCCCGCTCCGCAGATGACGCGGCAATCGCTGCATGATGTGATGCGAGAAGTGGCGACACTGTATCGAGAAGCGCAGAAGGATCTTGAACTCATTCTTGATCTGGATGACGATCTGCCGCCCCTCAACTTCGATCGCGAACAGCTGCGGCGGGTGTTTGTGAATCTTTTCGACAACGCGGTTCAGGCGATGAATCAAAAAGGGCGTCTGTGGGTCGGCACAAAATACGATACGAAAAGACGGCGCGCCATAGTGACGGTTGCGGACGAGGGGCCTGGCATTGCGCCGGAAGACCAGGAACGCCTGTTTGTGCCCTATTTTACCCGAAAAAAAACAGGCACCGGATTAGGACTGGCGATCGTCCGCCGGATTATTACGGACCATGAAGGACAGATCCAAGCTGGGAATAATCAACCGAGGGGAGCCGTGTTTACGTTTGACTTACCGGTGTAGAGGGGAAATGATCGTCAGCTCTCGTCGGCACGTACGAAAGTCATCGATGGTGTGTCGTATGCGAACTCTTGGGGGTGGGATGATAGGGAGGAAAGATGTCGGCATCGATTCTCATTGTGGATGACGAAGAAGCGATTCGGACATCCTTGCGGAGCATTCTGGAAGACGAAGGATATGAGGTGGCCGTCGCCGCTACCGGGGCGGAGGCACTGAAGATCTATGGGACGGACCCGCCGGATCTCATGATTCTAGATATTTGGATGCCCGAAATGGATGGGCTCGAAACCTTGCGGCGCGTGAAAGAGTTTGTGCCTGCCACGCAGGTGATGATGATCTCCGGACACGGGTCCATTGAAACAGCGGTGAAAGCCATCAAGCTTGGAGCGTATGACTATATCGAGAAGCCGCTGTCGCTGGAAAACGTCACGCTCCGTGTCAAGCATGCATTGGAGCAATACCGATTGGCACAGGAGAATCGATCTCTGCGGACCAAAGTCCAACAGAAATTCGAGCTGGTCGGCCATTCTCCGACTATGCAACGATTACGGGAGCTCATCCAGACTGCCGGCCCTACGAACAGTCGCGTGCTGATCGGGGGCGAGAATGGAACGGGTAAGGAACTGGTCGCCCGAGCCATCCATATGCACAGTACCCGTTCGGACCATCCGTTCGTTGCTGTCAACTGCGCGGCCATTCCCGAGACGTTGATTGAGAGCGAGCTCTTCGGCCATGAAAAAGGCTCGTTCACGGGAGCGACGTCAATGAAGCGGGGTCAGTTTGAACAAGCTGATGGGGGAACTTTGTTTCTTGACGAAATCGGCGATATGAGTCTCAGTACCCAAGCGAAGGTCTTGCGGGCGCTCCAAGAACAGCAGTTTACGAGAGTCGGCGGTACCAAGTTGATGAAGGTTGATGTACGGGTGCTCGCGGCTTCCAATAAAGACCTGGAGAAGGAAATCGGTAATGGGCACTTTCGAGAAGACCTGTTCTACCGTCTCAATGTTGTTCCCATTGTGGTGCCTCCATTGCGGGAGCGGCGTGAGGATATCCCAGCGCTGGTGCAACATTTCATGAGAACCCATGCCGAGGAACAGGGATTGCGGGTGAAGGAAGTGTCGCCTGAGGCGATGGCGGTGCTCCAGCAGTACGATTGGCCGGGTAACATTCGAGAACTAAGGAACCTGATCGAGCGACTCATGATCATGGTCCCAGGCTATGTTATTGAGGGCTCACAGGCCGCCATGTCCTTGCAGGGGAGAACTACCGGAGCCGTCTCGGTTAGCATTCCGTCGTCCAGTCCCCTTCTTGCAAAGTCATACGACTCACTCCGGGACGCTCGAAATGCCTTTGAAAAAGAGTATATCAGCCGAAAACTCCGTGAGCATCACTGGAATATTTCGCGGACGGCAGAGGATCTCAAGATCGAGCGAAGCCATCTCCACAGAAAAATTAAGTTGCTGGATGTGGAGATGCGGCCTGAAAGCTAGAGATCGAAAAATGAGAGGGCTATATTCTACACGTCGAACACATCAGACTCTGAAATTTCATTCTGGGATGGGACTGGGCATACACGTTGAGCGCGGCTTCAGAGATTTGCGACGGATGGGACTTCCTGCAAGTCGGACAGACCGGGATCAATTGTTGTAAGGCTTCCATGTCGCTCACAGTTCGGTCAAGTTCGTTGATCGTTTTGGTCACCTCTTCTTCCCAGCTCTTTCGTGCCTCTGATTCCTGTTTAAGCTTGAATGCCGATTTGACTCGAGCAAGGAGTTCGACTTGCTCGACGGGCTTCCGAATATAGTCTTCTGCGCCGGCGTCGAATGCGGCCTGAAGGAAGTCTTTCTGGTTGCGTGCCGTCACCACGATGATGGGAATCAATGCAAGCGCAGGAACCGCTTTGATGCGTCGACAAGCCTCGACACCGTCCAAGTCCGGCATCTTGATATCCATCAGAATCAGGTCAAGACTGAGGGCGTTGTTGCCAGCATGATCTAAGTCCAGTTGTGTAAAGGCATCTCTGGCGGACGACACCGTGACGAGATCACGATACCCTGCGTTCTTCAGAATATGGTGAAGGAGCAGGCGCTCATCCGGTGAGTCATCAACGATCAGAATACCCATCTAGATGGCCATTCGTAAGGGTTTCAGACATGGACAGTGATATAGAGCATACTCTGCCGTCAGTATAGGCAATATTTCTAGGGCATCAAGGAAAAAGCGGAACGCCAGGATCGGGCAGCTCTTTCCGTGAGACTCCAATCGGCGCGTTGACCTCCGTGGTACCCTCCGCTAAGATGCCTCCCCAACGAGACGGGACTCGGGGTTAAGCAAGCTACAATCGTGACCGTTTGGGGCATTATTCATGACAACTTATCGCGATGCTGGCGTAGACATTGATGCGGGCGATGAATTTGTCGATCGTATCAAGCCTCTGGTGCGATCGACCTTTCGTCCTGAGGTGTTAACCGATTTAGGTGGGTTTGGTGGTCTCTTCGGCCTTCAATCCGGCAAATACAAAGAACCGGTGCTTGTGTCCGGGACGGATGGGGTTGGGACAAAACTCAAGATTGCATTCATGA
>CAZAKX010000076.1:0-15246 GCA_964485915.1 uncultured Nitrospira sp.
TCACCAGCCCAATCCATTTGACTCGGAGAAAGAAACTCGCGATCCAAAATTCCCAAGCCGTCGTTCGATAGAACAACACCATGGGAATGCCCACAACGGCCGCTTGCAATGTGGCAGTACCCGACGCCACCAGCACCAAGTCCGACACGGCCATGACTTCACTGGCTTGTTCTTTGACCAAGGTGACAGGAAGCGAACCCTTCCGCAAGAGTGGCTGCAGCAGATTATCCTCAATAGTAGAGGCCTGCGCCAAGACAAACTTCGTTTTTGGCTCCCGGCTGGCTAATTTCTCAGCCGCTTCGATCAGGATGGGCAGCAGACCCTGCACTTCATGCGTCCGGCTCCCCGGCAACAACGCAATTACACGCTCATCATGCGAAAAGCCGAACTTGGCGCGAAGCGCCGTCCGATCGTAGGATTTTTCAACTGCATCCAGTATGGGATGGCCGACAAACGTGCAGGGCATCTCGGCACTATCATAGAGCGGTTTCTCGAATGGCAATATCACTAATACCTGATCGACTCGTTTCTTTATCCAATACATCCGCCAGGGTCCCCATGCCCAGATCTGAGGCGCGATATAATAGAACACGCGCAACCCAGCGCCCTTGGCAAAATAAGCATATCGCAGATTCAATCCGGGGTTATCGACAAAGATCACTCCATCCCATGGTTCGGATCTAAACAGTCGCCGCATGTAGAAAAACCGTCGAATGATGGCCACTAACGCCAACGGCCCGACCATACCCATCACGTCGAACTGTCCCATCTTGCAGACCAATTGCACACCGGCCGCCTCCATCGCACGCCCACCGATTCCAGCCAATGAAACCTGGGAATCGCATGCTGTGAGTGCCTTGGCGAGATTGGCTCCATGGAGGTCGCCTGATGCTTCACCGGTAATGATCAGGATGCGTGCCATAATGATCTAGAGGAGTACTTGTCCTAACCGCGATTTCAATTCATGGGGCTTCGAAGGCTCACAACCGTCAAGGAGTAGGCGGTGTTCTTATATCTTCTGCTGTTCAAACACATTCATCGCAGACAGCACACGATGAGCCAGCTCCAGAGCTGCTGCCCCATCTTCTCCGGATACGACAGGGCGAGATTTGGCGCGAATCGCGTGGAGGAACGACTCAAGCTGCAACTTCAACGGTTCACCATCGCCGGCTTGAATCTCTTCTATCGCAACCATCGGCTTAAGGTTATGCTCAGCCGATCGACGTCCGATTACTCCTTGGCGCGATTGGAAATCGATCGACATACACCCATTAGATTGGAATAGACGCCATTGTCGCATCGCCTTGGGTGAGATTCGGCTTGCGGTGAGACTGGCAATACACCCACTCTGAAACTGGATTTGGACGTTGGCGACATCGTTCGTCGAAGAAAGCACCGAGACCCCAACCGCCCTCACATCCTCTATGGGGCCAGGATTGCACGACAACAGCAGGTCAAGATCATGAATCATCAAATCCAAGACGACATCCACATCGACACCACGCTCACTATAGCTCCCCAATCGATGGCACTCGAACAGTACTGTCTCGCGAATGTGAGGCCGCATCAACGGCATGATAGGGTTGAAACGCTCGCTATGCCCGACTTGCAGGATGCATCCATTGCGCTTCGCCAACTCCACAAGTTCTTGCGCCTCTCTCGGCAATACGGCAATCGGTTTCTCAACCAAGACATGTTTCCCGGCTTGGAGACAGGTTTTGGCAAGGGGATAATGGCCGGATGTCGGGACGGCGATGGTCACCACATCGACCTGCTTCAGCAGATCCAATAGGTCATTGAAGGGCCGTGCGCCGTATTTCTCGGCTATGACAGATGCTCGACTGTGGTCATGGTCAACCACACCAACCAATATCGAGTCCGGAGACGAAGCGTAGAGACGTGCGTGGTGTTGTCCGAGATGCCCGACTCCGATAACACCAGCACGCAGTTTGACCATATACCTGTTCGGCTAGAGTGTGACGAGCCTTACAACCACGTCATCGTTGAACATCGCTCGACATCGAGAGGTCGACAAATTCTCCGGTACGGACGGATCACTGGTTCACTGGATTCGTGGGGGTCGACTCCTCTTCCCGCTTCAGCCCGATCACGGAGATACCTGCCTCCTCCGCTCGATGGATCAATTGTTCTCGATCCAACATCACGGAACGACCAGCCTCGACCGCGAGAACCGACGCCTTAACCGATCGCATCACCTCGATCGTCTGCGGACCGACGGCAGGCAAATCAAATCGCAGATCCTGCTGTGGTTTGCTCCGC
Source organism: uncultured Nitrospira sp. (assembly GCA_964485915.1). Lineage (GTDB taxonomy): Bacteria > Nitrospirota > Nitrospiria > Nitrospirales > Nitrospiraceae > Nitrospira_D. The sequence goes on from CAZAKX010000076.1 coordinate 2,281, forward strand.
TTGACGACGACCGCTCCATCTTTGGCGAGCGCGCCTCCCCGCTTGATCGCTTCATCGGTTCCTTCGACTGCTTCAACTGCCACAACCACACGATCTTTGATGACGACGCATTGGCCGATGTCCAGACGCCCGGTCTCTTTGGCCACGTCCCAGCCATACCGAATATCGAGCCACTCTTTCTTGGTCGGTTGGCGAGAGGTGAGGGTTCCTTCAGTAACCAGGATCCCTTCGAGACCGAACGTCGACTCACAGATCGTGATTCCATCCCGCTCAAGTTCCGCAGCAAGCGCCCGGAGGATATCATCATCCTTCCAAAGCACCAATTTCGTGGCGAGCGCCAACACGCGAAAGTCGGGACGAGCATGGCTATAGACATGGGTTTTCTTGATCCCTCCCAGCATCACCACGGTTCGAACACCGTCGGCTTTGAACGCATTGATGAGCTTGTTGAGCTGGCCGATCTTGACCCAATGAATCCGATCGACATGCTGTTCAAGCTCTGGATCTGTTTCACCCTCGTGCGCGACCGCAGAGACTTGCAGACCCATCTTGCGTGCATTATCCGCAAAGATGATCGGGAATCGGCCATTCCCGGCGATCACCCCGATTCGACCGTCCGCTATAGGTATGGGCATCGTGGCTGACATCACACTTGTTGATCAAACTCGCGTTCCGTATCGACGTTGACCGCCCGTGAGATTCCGCGTTTGGTGCCCTCCATAAACGCGAGCATCTTCGCCACGTCGGCCTGTCCCTTGAATTCCTTTTTCGCCAGTCGTATCGCTTCCGCCGTGCGATGGCCCGATCGAAAGAGGAGATCAAACGCCTTTCTGAGTAAGGCAATACGGTCTACCGAAAAGCCGTGCCGCTGTAACCCCACAGTGTTCAGACCATACAGATGTGCTCGATACCCACCGGCAGCGAACGCAAATGGCGGAATATCCTGACCGATCGCGCAACAACCGCCGACCATCACATACTCTCCGATGCGCACGAACTGAAGCACACCGGTCAGCCCTCCGATGACGGAATGATCTCCGATCGTGATGTGCCCGGCAAGGCTTGCCGCATTGGCCATGATAATGTGGTTGCCCAGCCGACAATCGTGTGCCACATGCACATACGCCATGAGAATGCCCTTTGACGCAAGGGACGTCACTCCTCCCCCCTGAACCGTCCCGCGATTGATCGTCACATACTCACGAATAATGTTGTCATGGCCGATGAGAACTTTGGTCGGCTCTCCCTTATACCCAAGGTGCTGAGGCGGCCCCCCGATCGATGCAAATGGATGCACTTCATTCCGCTCCCCGACCTCTGTCCATCCATCGATGGTGACATGAGAAATCAGTCTGGTTCCCTTGCCGATCGTCACGTGTTCTCCGATGACACAGAACGGCCCGACCTCCACGTCACCATCGAGCTTTGCCTTGGGATCCACGATCGCTGTTGGATGTATCTTCACACATGCCCCCTTTACATGCATTTGACGTCACTGGTGATTTGTCGGCCGCCGGGTGAGCGCCTGCGGACCATGCAACCTCCTGTTGCCGCAGTTGACGCATGACGGCTATTTTTTGCTTTGCTCCGTTTTCTCTTCCATCACCATTGCAGTCACGACGGCCTCGCACACCACCTCGTTCTCAACAAAGGCTTTTCCTTGCATTTTCCAGAACGGCGGACGCTTCTTGATCACTTCGATCTCAAACCGCAGCTGATCGCCTGGGACCACCGGTTTTCGAAACTTGGCTTCATCAATCCCCGTCAAGTATATGATCGTTCTTCCAACCGGCCCCCCAGACTTGAACGCCAACACCCCACCCACCTGTGCCATGGCTTCAATAATTAATACACCAGGCATCACCGGACGACCAGGGAAATGGCCTTGGAAGAACGGCTCATTGACCGTCACATTCTTGATCCCAACGATGCTCTTATGCGGTTCAAACTCCTTGACTCGATCTACCAACAAAAAGGGATACCGATGTGGAAGTAATGTTTGAATTTCATCCTGCTCGACCGATGCCATTGGCTTTGCCTCCTCTCACTCCCAAACAGCCCAGACGGTTAGGGGTTCTCTCGATCAAATTCCTTGATGACTGACGGCGTCACATCCAACGCAGGCTGGTGATAGAGGACGATCCGCATCAAGGCATCGCTACCTTTATCAACAATCGCGACATAGCCTTCCTTCTGTGCCACCGCTTGCGCCGCGGCGGCGATCTTACGCGAATACTCCGCGACCAGCTCCCGTTGCTTCAGCTGCACTTCTCGGTTGAACTCTTGTAGACGGTGTTGAAAGGCTTCGGCTTTGCTCCGGAACTGCTCCTCTTTTTCTTGCCGCGCTGCGTCAGTCAGCTTCCCATTCGCATCTTCGAGAGACAGCTGCAACTCCTTGAGCTCTTGCTCATCGGAATTGATGATCTTCTGTCTTGTCATCGAATAGCCTTTCATGTCTTCCAGGGCCAATTTCCCAGCCTTGGTGCGTTCCATCACCATCTGCTGATCAATGACACCCACACGCACTGGCTCTCCCGCATGGAGTAATCCTGTCCACGGCCCCAGTAATAACGCGATACCTACCAGTAACGCTCTCACCGCACTCGTCATGGCCTCTCCTCCCACAGCTCCTAAGGATATTCGCGGTTGAACTCCTCAATGACTTCACTTGAAATATCGAGCCCCTCTTCATGATAAATCGTCGGCCCGCCCTTGCTCTTATCGACGACGACCTGCAACCCCAGACGTTTGGCCACCTTCGCAACAACCGTTTCAATCCGGTCACGAAACCCTTCTAAGACGTCTTTCTGCTTTTCTTGAACCTCTCGATTCAACTCCGCCGCCTTTTGCTGATATTCCTGCATGCGCCGTCGGAATTGCTCTTCCCGATCGCGCTTGGCGGCAGGGCTCAAGATCGAGGACTGTTTGACAAAATCCTCTTCCATTCGGCGTAACTCTCGCTCCTCTAATTCCATCAGCGCCTGTCGATTTTTTGAGTAGGCAGTCAGGCTCTCTTTGGCCCGCTTGCCTGCATGTGTATCGTTGAGCAAGCGCTGCGAATTGATCACCCCGACCTTCCCGTCTACCCTGGCGACTGATCCAGCACACCCCCCCAAGGTAAACATCATGGCTACCACACTCAGGATCCCAATCCATTCCGCGTGCCACAGACGAGTTCTCCACCTCTTCGCATTCAGACTCATCACGTCAATGCTCCGACTAAAACAGGGTTCCGATCGTAAATTCGAACACACCGAAACGCTCACCAGTTCGCGCGTCAAGATTGATCCCATAGGCCACGCGCAACGGGCCGAAAGGAGAGATCCAGCGCCCCTCGAGACCCGCGGCAGGTCGCAAATCGAACGACACCGGCTCACCGTCATCAAAACCTTTTCCATAGTCAAAAAAGAGGACTCCGTTCAGCTTCGCCTCAGCAGAGATCGTAAAGATCAATTCTGCATTGAAGATCAACTGCTTGGCCGCACCGAATGGCGCGCGCGTCGTGGGAACCACAGGACCGGCTCGACCGAAGGCAAACCCACGCATGGTGTTGATCCCACCCACGAAGAATCGCTCGTTCAGCGGGATCTCCGTCCCTCCCAGCGCATGAACCTCTCCGTAACGTGCCCGCACTGAAACCCTCATATCAAGCGGAAGAGGTGTGACCTTGACCACATCCACATAGTACTTGATGAAGTTGTTGGTCCCACCCAAATACGGGGTTCCAACATCGAATCCACCGCCGAACCGCCAACCGCTTCTGGGATCGATGTAGTAGTCCCTGGTGTCCCTGAAAAGCGTAGTCCGGAATCCCGTGGACGATCGGGTCCCCAACTGTCGACAGACGATCGGAACGAGATCCGGGCAAATACCGAATTGAGGATCCCTGAAAGTGATTTGCTCCCCAAAGATACCGATGCTGCCCGTGACGTACTCCGATAACCAGCGACCGAGTGTCACATTCCCACCCGTTCGTTCTTCAAAATAGGAAAGGAAATTCGTCAGACTTCGATAGCCGTCCACTTGAAGCGAGGTTAATGAATCGTACAGGTAGGGGTTACGAAATGTGATGTGCCCAAGACTTCTTCGCTGGCCGAGCTGCCCACGAATACGCCCAAGGTAGCCATACCCCCCTAAGTTACCCTGTGTGATATCGGCGATCGCCACCAGTCGATCCAACGTACTGAACCCTCCACCGATACTGAACATGCCGGTCGGTTTTTCTTTCACACGCACATTCAAATCAACCTTATCAGGAGCGACCTGCGCCGGCAGAATTTCGACCGTCTCGAAGAAATTGAGGTTGTTCAATCGCTGAAAACTTCGTTTCAGCGAAGCGGTATCGATCACATCCTGTTCGTCCACCCGAATTTCTCGACGGATGACGTTGTCTCGCGTTTTATCATTTCCATAAATATTGATCTGCCGGATCCTCATCATCTCCCCTTCCCTGATGCTGAGGATGATGCTGACCGTCCGTTCTTCATTGTTCGGATTGACGCCGGGGACTACTTCGGCAAAGGAGTACCCCTTGCTCCCATAGAGATCCGTCAGGCGCGTAATCTCGTCTCTGATTTTGGCCCGTTGAAAGATCTCTCCCTCTTTGATCTTCAATCCTTCTCGAAGTTCAGGCTCTTCAAACACCGTGTGCCCGCGAAACCCGATTTCACCGATGGTAAAGGGCTCACCTTCCGCAACATGATACGTCACAGTGAACCATTTCTTGTCTTCGGTCAGCTCCACGGACGGCTGGCCGACTCGAACATTGAAGTAGCCCTTATTGAGCAAGACTTCCTTGATCCGCTCCACATCATTCGCCAGTTCGTCCCGCTTCAACACACCGGCATCGGACACCATAGACGGCAACTTCAGTTTGGTAAAGAATCCATACCACGGAATCCATTCTCTGGTTGACATCGCAGCGAACATCTCGGCTTTCGTTGCCGCGCGCAGCCCCTCGAACATCACCGTCTTGATTTTCGCTTTATCGCCCTCCGTAATGTGGAACATCAGACGCTTTCGATCTTCATCCAACGTCTGAATGACCGGGATGACTTGCGCATTGTAATAGCCGTCGTGCTGATAGAGCTGGCGTATGTTTTCAGCGCTCCCCTTCACCAGCTGCTGATCCAGAAACGTCTGGCTCTTGATGGTCGTTTTCTCCTTCAGCTTATCGTCGCTCAAGTGACTATTGCCGTCAAAAACAATCTCGGTGATGAACGGTTTCTCCTGTACGATAAAGGTGACGGCCATTCCCTCAGTAACGGACTCCGTTTCAACCTGAACATCTTCGAAAAATCCAGTGTCATAGAGAATCTTGATCTGACCACGCACGGTTTCCGGCGTATACGGATCGTTGGCCTTCAGCGTGAGCCGACCAACGATGGCCGGAATCTCAATTCGTTTGACTCCACGGATGTCGATCGACGATACCTTGGGCTCAGGAACCTGGGCAAGTGCTTCACACACGCCCCACAACACGGAGACGACGAGAGCCGCGACTACGAACGATCGAGGCCTGTAAACGGCATGCAGGATCACCGACGAGAATTCCTAGCGAGAAATGTAGAGATGGACGGCATGATCAGACTCATCCCACAGCTCCTCACGACTCTCGACCGTCTAAGCCAAACCCCTCTCATCCGCCACATTCCGACATGCATTGTCCATCAACGCGCATGGAAGTCCTCACAAAAAGTTCTCCCCAAACCGATCAACACGGACGCAAGGCTTCCAACATACCCATGCAAAACTTCCGGATTATATTGAGGTCATCCAGTATTGTAAAGGAGCCGACGGTCCTACGAGCACCGAAGAGATAATTGTTCGTCTGGTTTCTCATCCCAAAAGTCCACATCATGCCACCGGCCTGGATCACCGATAAAAACTCAACCTGGCTTCGCTCGCACGGACAATTACTCAGAGCACATACACCACGAATCCTCGAGAAAGTTTCGACTAGGCCATGAGATACGGATCACGGCTATTGGTGTTGGAGTACCGCGTCAGAACCATTGAATTGGATGCGATCAGTCCCCCTGTTTCTTGACATCACACAACCCATCACATAGTATCCTCCCATGTCGCGTTTCACTGTGAGAAAAGCGGTCATCCCCGCAGCTGGTCTGGGAACACGATTCCTTCCTGCCACGAAGGCCTCTCCCAAAGAGATGTTGCCTTTGGTGGATAAACCTCTCATTCAATATACCGTCGAAGAAGCCGTCGCCTCGGGCATTGAAGACATCATCGTCGTCACCGGGCGCGGCAAACGAGCCATCGAAGACCACTTTGACCGATCCGTCGAGCTCGAAGAGAATTTGAAAGGCACCGGGAAGAGTCAAGTCCTCCACCAAATTCGACAAATTTCGAACTTGGCCAACTTCTGTTATGTCCGGCAAGCAGAGGCGCTCGGCTTAGGACATGCCGTCTTGTGCGCGCAACACCTCATCGGTGATGAACCATTTGCGGTGATATTGGGCGATGAGATTATCGACGCCGATGTTCCAGCACTCGCGCAATTGATCCATGTCTATAAAAAACGGCATGGAGCGGTTCTGGGTGTCCAGGATGTCCCGAAAGCCGACGTCAGCCGATACGGGATTGTCACCCCAAAACACCTTGCACATGGGCTCCATCGGGTCGAAGGTCTGGTTGAAAAGCCATCCCCAGCGGATGCGCCCTCCACATTGGCCGTCATCGGGCGATACGTGCTTCCTCCGGAAATCTTTCCCATTCTAAGGAAGACTCGACCCGGGAAAAACGGAGAAATCCAACTGACCGACGCGCTCAAGGAGCTTGCGAGAAAATCTCCGATGTACGCACTCGAAGTCGAGGGGCAGCGTCATGATGCGGGAGACAAACTGGGCTTCCTCATTGCCACCGTAGAGTTTGCCTTGAAGAATCCGGCATTAGGAGCAGAATTCAGAGACTACCTTTCGACCCGAATGCGTACCATGCCGACGACTCGACGGAGTTGATCTCATCAACCTGGATGCGCGCTCTGTCGCGAAGATCTATCGGCATCGCGGTTCAGCTCCTGTATAGGAGCGACCAGGCGGGCCACGCCCACGTCGAGACATAATCTCGGCGGAAGACTCAGCTCCAATAAATGATTGAACGATTAGGAAAAGAGACGTCCTAATGATATGCTCGGTGATCAACGGTGCAGTGGAGTCGATCTCTCGTTCTTCGGCTTAACGAACAGGCGCACACATGACTGACCCTAACGAGCAAGATATTCAGCCTCCTCAAAATATTGAGGTTCCAACTCAGCTTCCGCTCTTGCCGGTTCGGGATATCGTCGTCTTTCCATACATGGTGCTTCCACTCTTCGTCGGACGCGACATGTCGATTAAGGCCATCGAAGCCGCCCTCGCAGGGAATCGGATGATCTTCCTTGCAACCCAAAAGGCGCTCGACGTTGAAAATCCTTCCCCTAAAGACATCCATACGATCGGCACCGTCGGCATCATCATGCGGATGCTGAAGCTGCCGGATGAACGCATCAAGATTTTGGTTCAGGGTATCGCTAAAGCGAAAATCACCAAATACATTCAGACCGATCCCTACTACTCCGTTCGAATCGACAAGCTGATTGACGCCAAGCCCGCGGCGACGACACTTGAGGCGGAAGCCGTCATGCGCACCGTCAAAGAACAGATCGAACGGATCGTGAGCTTGGGCAAGGTATTGATCCCCGATGTCATGGTCGTCATTGAAAACCTCGAGGAGCCGGGCCGACTGGCCGACATGGTGGCCTCAAATCTTGGGCTGAAAGTCGACGCCACGCAAGCCGTCCTGGAAATTTCCGATCCGATCCAGCGCCTTCGCCAGGTCAGCGATATCCTCGGGAAGGAGATTGAAGTCCTCTCGATGCAGCAAAAGATTCAGGCGCAAGCCAAAGGCGAGATGGACAAGACTCAGCGTGAGTACTTTCTCCGAGAACAACTGAAGGCCATTCAGAAAGAGTTGGGCGAACTCGATGAACGAGCGGAGGAAATCACGGAGTTTCGCAAACGCATCAAAGACGCCAAAATGCCAGAGAAGGTGTTGAAAGAATCCGAAAAACAACTCAAGCGGCTTGAAAAGATGCATCCGGATACGGCCGAATCCGCGACGGTGCGAACGTACCTGGAATGGATGGTCGAATTGCCTTGGTCGAAGCGGTCGAAAGATAACCTTGATCTGAAAGCGGCAGCCAAGGTGTTGAACGACGACCACTATGATCTTGAAAAGGTCAAGGAACGGATTCTCGAATACCTAGCCGTCCGAAAGCTGAAAGAAAAAATGAAGGGCCCGATCCTCTGTTTCGTGGGCCCGCCTGGCGTCGGCAAGACCTCGTTAGGCAAGTCGATAGCCCGTGCATTGGGTCGGGAATTTGTGCGTATCAGCTTAGGGGGCGTCCGCGACGAGGCAGAAATCCGCGGACACCGTCGAACCTATGTCGGCGCGTTACCCGGACGCATCATCCAGGGGATGAAGCAAGCCGGCACCAGCAATCCGGTATTCATGCTCGATGAGGTGGACAAAGTAGGAATGGACTTTCGGGGTGATCCCTCTGCGGCCCTGCTGGAAGTCCTTGACCCGGAACAGAACAGCGCATTCACCGACCATTATCTCGGAGTTCCCTTCGACTTGACCGAAGTCATGTTCATCACCACGGCCAACTTGATCGATCCCATCCTGCCCGCACTCCGTGATCGCATGGAGGTCATTGAAATTCCTGGCTACACGGAAGAGGAGAAGCTCGGCATTGCGCAGAAATACCTCATTCCACGTCAGCTCGAAGAACACGGCATTACGAACAAACATGTCCGGCTGACAGAGGCGGCGATCAGGCAGATTATTTCTCACTACACCAGGGAAGCCGGGGTACGAAACCTGGAACGTGAAATCGCCAATGTCATGCGCAAAGTGGCGAAGAGAGTCGCGGAGGGCAAGGGGCAGGGGTTTCCGATCGACCAACCCAATCTCAATAAATATTTGGGGGTGCCGAAGTATGTGCCGGAAGCGGAGCTCGAGAAAGATGAGATTGGAGTGGCAACCGGCCTAGCCTGGACCGAATCGGGCGGCGATGTCCTGTACATCGAGGCGACGGTGATGAAGGGAAAAGGCCAGTTGACCCTCACCGGGCACCTTGGAGATGTGATGAAGGAATCCGCCCAGGCCGCGCTCAGCTACGTCCGGTCACGAGAAAAGACCTTAAACTTGAATCCTGGGATGTTCAGCAAGCAAGACCTCCACATCCATGTCCCGGCTGGCGCCATCCCCAAAGACGGTCCTTCCGCCGGCATCACAATGGCCACGGCTATTGCTTCGGCGTTTTCTGGCACTCCGGCGAGGCGGGATCTGGCCATGACCGGAGAGATCACCTTGCGCGGTCGCGTGCTTCCGATCGGAGGGCTCAAGGAAAAGATCTTGGCGGCGAAACGGGCCAAGCTCACCACCGTCATCCTCCCACGTCGAAACAAAAAAGACCTCGAGGAGATTCCTAAACATCTCCTGAAAGGCATCCAATTGGCATTCGTCGATACGATGGACGACGTCATGAAGATTGCCCTTCGGCGAAGGGCGAAGGCTGCATCGACCTCGAACAAGCCGCCAGCTCCTCCCGCACCCGCCCGCATCCGGCCTTTACGATCCGGAAAAAGCCGACGACCGCACGAGCTGCCCGCCACTTTGCGAGCCGGGCGCGTGCCGACTCGCTCGTAGGATCGCGCCGTGGCGCTTCCTACGGCCAAACCCCTTCAGGAATTCGCTCTGATTCAAGGGTTGAAGCGTCAGTTTGCCCATCACGCTCCGGGTCTCATTCATGGCATTGGTGATGATGCCGCGGTGGTTGAAACCAGCTCACCGAGGTGGTGGCACCTTACGACAGACCTACTCGCCGAAGGAATCCATTTCACTCTGACGTCTGCAGCTCCTGAGTCAATTGGATACCGAGCCGCCATGGCCAACCTGAGCGATCTTGCCGCAATGGGAGCAGTCCCTCGATATCTGCTCATATCACTCGCCATCCCCAAGAAGGTGAGTCAACCACAGGTCTACGGCTTGTACAGAGGGATGATGAAGGCATGCCGGCTCTATGGTGTGGCGCTGATCGGAGGAGATACCTCGGCATCCAAAGCTGGGCTCTTTCTGAGCATCACGTTGGTCGGAACGACCGCCAAACGCCGGGCGCTGTTTCGTCATGGCGCAAAGGTGGGGGACCAGATTTATGTGTCAGGCACCCTCGGAGACTCGCTCGCCGGTCTCCGCTTGTTGGCGAACAGCAAAACCCCTCGATCATCCCAAAAGCAGCGATCGCAATTATCTCGCTCTCATCGACAGTTTCTGATAGGCCGCCACTTCCACCCGACGGCAAGGGTTGCCGAGGGCCAGTGGCTCAACAACGGACGGCTGGCCACGGCCGCTATCGATTTGTCCGATGGTCTCTCCGGAGACCTTCGACACATATGTGCGGCAAGCGGTGTCGGAGCAGAAGTGGAGATTGAGAACCTCCCACTTTCAGCGGCTTGCAGAGCATACGCAACCGCGTATGGAGTTTCACCGATTCGACTCGCCATTACCGGAGGCGAGGACTATGAGCTTCTGTTTACGGCGCCGCCCAGGTCCTGCCCCGCCCTCGAACGACAAGCACGAGCGCGAGGCTATCGCATTACCCGTATCGGGACCATTCGCCCACGGAAATTTGGAATCCAGATAACCTCCCACGGCCGAACGCAGCCCCTGCCGCTGACCAGCTACGAGCACTTCCGCCGATGACAGCCACAAGCAAACATCCCTCTGCTCGAGGAACTCGATCATTCCGCGTACTGCTCCGCCAAGTGCTCCATCTGCAAGAGTCTCCGCAACGCACGGCATCGGCCTTTGCGCTTGGTATCTTCATCGCGTTCTCACCTGCGTATGGTCTTCATACCGCGATGGTCGCGTTGTGCACGTGGCTGTTCGGTCTCAACTTTTTAGCGTTACTGGCTGGGGCGTTTGTCAATAACCCCTGGACAATTATTCCGATATTAGGCGCGACCTATTGGACCGGTGCTCTGTTGCTAGGTCGCACAGACGTGCCGACGTTCGATTGGCACGATTTAAGCTTCAGCGGTATCTACGACCAAGTCCTTCCATATGCCGGCCCCTTTGTGCTGGGAGGACTCGTTCTCAGTGTGCTCGGAGCACTCTTGTCGTATCCCGTCGCGTATTTTTTCCTGGTGAAATACCGCCGTGACTCACGTGCTCCCACCGCCGAGCCATTGCCGCCTTCAGACTCGGTGGGCTAAGATGCCGATTGGCTATGGAATCTGCAGACCGACCGAACGCTCCGTATGATGGATCAGCCCTGATCGCTGATCCGATTCACAAGTATGTCACCTTCACCGTTCCTTACGCGACTCCTGATCCGCACGAGCTCACCGAAAAAGATCTGATCGATTCCCCGTGGGTCCAGCGCCTCCGGTACATTTATCAACTCCAAAGCGCCCGCTGGGTCTATCCGTCTGCCGAGCATACCCGCTTCGTCCATTCCTTGGGGACGATGCACGTGGCGGGACGATTCGCCCGACATCTGTATCCCTTCCTCAAGAAAACGGCTAAAGACGTCCCGTCGGCCAATTATGTGGAAGAGCTCTTGCGGGTCACGGCCTTGGTGCACGATATCGGGCACGGTCCGTTTTGCCATTTCTTCGACGACAATTTTCTCCATCCCATGGGCCTCTCTCATGAACGCTTAGGGCAGATCATCATCCGAGAACACTTGGCTCCGGTAATCAGGAAAATCCGCCGAAGCCCTTCAGGGCCCTTCGCGAAGGGAGAAGAGCTCAATCCGGATCAGATCGCGCATCTGATTCTCAAAGAAAAAGGCAAGGATAATTCTCGGTTACCTCGATGGCTGGACATGCTCCAGCCGGTGATCTCCGGAAGCTATACCGGAGACAATCTGGACTACGTCTTGCGAGATTCCTACATGTGCGGCGTCGCTGTGGGCCCGGTCGATCTGACACGGTTGATTCATTATACGATCGTGACCGATAAGGGATTCACCATTCACAAAACCGGGCTTCCGGCGCTCCAAATGTTTTTGAACACGAGGATGTACCTCTATTCCAACGTATATTTTCACCGTACGACTCGAGCCATCGACATCCATCTGCGGGATATTTTCGGCCGGACAATGACACTCCTGTGCCCACGCGATCCAAGAAAGAAGATGGAAGACTATCGCACGCTGACCGATTGGTCGCTCTTGGAAGAGGTTCGAAACTGGAAACACTCTCGCCACAAACTCCGCCGGCAGTTGGGGCAGGAGTGGGCAAGGATCTTAGACCGCGATGTGAAGTGGAAGATGGCTTACAGCACGACCCTGAAAGAAAAAGGGCAGGAGCGCGGAATGGCGTTTCCCAGCCATCGGCACTTCGAGCAGCAAATTATCAAAGAATTACCGGCAAGCTTGAAGCGACTCCCACTCCGGGTGGACATGGCCCTCTTGGACCCACGACCCGATCCCAAGGATCAGCGCGGAAACCCCTTATACGTCTATGATCCCGGCACCGGCCAAGTCTCCTCCGAGCCCCTCGAAGAGTTCCTGGATCTGCTTCCCACGAGACTCGTTCAATTTCGAATCTATTCACCAGACCATACTCATGACGCTGCCCTGTCGCAAGCAGCTGCAACCGTCCTCAATAAGACACCTACCAGTCTCGAAACCAATTACTAAGGGAGCATTCTGCTTAGACGTTTGTGGTGAGTCGTGCGATGGGATTGTTCTGAGCCAGACAACGGGCTTAGGAGAAACTGATTCCGACAAGAATGTTCCTGAGGCTCGCTAGGCCGACATTTTCAGCGGCAGGCTTTTCATCAATTGAGCTTTTTTTGTCTTCATCATCTCCCGCTGTTTCTCCGACGGAAAATGTGCACCCCGTTTCGTCGATGGGAAGCGGCTTTCAAAGCGCTCAATCATCTCAAGCGCTTCGG
>CAZAKX010000077.1:0-7501 GCA_964485915.1 uncultured Nitrospira sp.
AGCGATCCCAATCGGATGAAGTTCGACACAGATCAGCTGTATGTGAAATCAACCGAAGAAATTGCGCCGGCGTTCGCGGAGTTTCCAGGCGCCGTACTGAACACCTGCCGTATAGCCGATCATTGCGACCTTGATCTCCCGCTGAACAAGACACACCTTCCGCAATACCGCGTTCCTGAAGAATTTAACGACCGCGAATCCTATCTCGAGCATCTCGCCGTCACCGGTCTTAAGGAGCGCTTAAAAGAACGCCCGAGCCGAGTCGCCTCGTCTGTTTACGAGCTGCGACTGAGGGAAGAGCTCATGGTGATTTGTTCGATGGGATTCGCCGGATACTTCCTCATCGTATGGGACATCATCCGTTTCGCGCGATCTCGATCGATCCCTGTGGGCCCAGGGCGTGGGTCGGCTGCCGGGAGCCTTGTCGCATATGCTCTTCGAATTACAGACCTTGATCCGTTGGTGTACACCCTCTTGTTCGAGCGATTCTTGAATCCAGAGCGCGTCTCTTTGCCGGATATCGACATGGATTTCTGTATGGATCGTCGTGGTGAAGTCATCAACTATGTCGTGGACAAGTACGGCACCGACCATGTGGCCCAGATCATTACCTTCGGAACACTCGGCGCGAAAGCAGCCATCCGTGATGTGGGTCGCGTGCTGGAATTGTCGTATGCCGATGCGGACAAGGTCGCAAAGCTCGTTCCCAATCAATTGAACATCACGTTGCAGCAGGCACTGGAAACAGAGCCTCGCTTGCGTGAGTTGGTGGAGACCGATCCCAAGATTAAAGAACTCATGGCGAACGCCCAATCGCTTGAAGGTCTGGCCCGCCATGCCTCCACCCATGCTGCCGGCGTCGTGATTTCCGAAGGACCACTCACCGACCATGTCCCGCTCTACAAAGGCGCCAACGACGAAATCGTGACTCAGTATTCGATGGGCGACGTCGAGAAAATCGGCTTGGTAAAATTTGATTTCCTAGGCCTCAAAACCCTGACGATGATTCGGCGCGCCGAAACCCTGATCAACGAGGCGCATCCCGAGGCGCCGACGCTCGTGGTCGATCAGGTTCCCTTCGATGACCCAGCCACCTTTGCGCTGCTGAGCTCAGGGAAAACGACCGGACTGTTTCAGCTGGAAAGTTCGGGTATGCGAGATCTGCTCACGGGACTGAAACCCGACCGGTTCGAAGACATCATCGCCATCATCGCGCTCTATCGACCAGGGCCGATGGATCTGATTCCTGACTTCATCAAACGTAAACAAGGCAAAGTGCCGATCACGTATGAGGCTCCAGAATTGGAGCCAATCCTTAAAGACACGTATGGCGTGATTGTCTATCAAGAACAAGTGATGGCGATTGCCAATAAAGTCGCCGGCTTCTCGCTGGGGCAAGCCGACATTCTCCGACGCGCGATGGGGAAAAAGAAGCCAGAGGAGATGGAAAAACTGCGCGTGAAGTTTCTCGAAGGGGCGACGCACAAGAACATTCCCGAGAAGAAAGCCGAGAAGCTCTACGAGTTGATCCAGAAGTTTGCCGGATACGGCTTCAATAAATCGCACGCAGCCGCCTATGCGGTGGTCTGTTACCAGACCGCATACCTCAAGGCACACTACCCGACAGAATTCATGGCGGCGCTCATGACGACCGATATGGGTAATCAGGATAAGCTGGTCGGCTATTTCACCGAATGTCGAGATCTGGGGATCAAAGTCCTAGGACCGGACGTGAATGCCAGCCGAAAGCAGTTCGCTGTGGACGACGGGGCCATCCGGTTCGGTTTGGCGGCCATCAAGAATGTCGGGGAAGGGGCTGTCGAGTCGGTCCTAGAAGTGCGATCACAGACCGGCCCCTTTGCATCGTTCTTTGATTTTTGCCGGCGGGTTGACTTGCATAAAGTCAATAAGCGGATGTTGGAAGGATTGATCAAGGCCGGCGCCTTCGATGCCACCGGCGCCAAGCGCTCGCAGCTCATGGCCGTGCTCGATCAAGCCGTCGAAGAAGGTGCAGCGTCACAGCGAGAACGCGATCTCGGACAGATCAGCATCTTCGGCGAGGAGCGCAATGGACACCACGACTCGATGACCCTGCCCACACCTGCGTTACCTGCCGTGGCCGAATGGGACCAGGCCCAGCGACTCAAGTACGAGCGTGAATTGACGGGGTTTTATATCTCGGCCCATCCTCTTACGCGCTATGAAGCAACACTCGGCGCCTTATCCACCTCATCCACGATCGGCCTGAAGGATTGCGCCGACGGTGGTGAAGTGAAACTCTGCGGCATCATCGCGGCCATCAAATCGATGCTCACCAAGAAGGGCGATCGTATGGCCTATCTGACGGTGGAAGACTTACAAGGCACCGCTGAAGTGATCGTCTTTCCCGATCTATTCAAGACAGCCGGAGACTTGATCGCTCTGGAACGGCTTGTCAGGATCACGGGCACAATCGATCGCGGCGATAAGGGCACAAAAATCCGCGGCAGTAAGATTGAGCCGTTGGCCGAGGTCCAAGCTCAGTCCATCAAACGTATTCGTATCCGCCTCACAGATCGTCCTGAAGTGAGAGACCAACTGCCTCGCTTGCTTGATGTTCTCCGACGGCATCCCGGCAGCACAACGATTTCCATGTCGTTTCGAACCGAAGGCCCCTTAGAAGCGGAGACAGCTCCACTCCCGCATCTCACCGTCTGTCCAAGCGACCACTTTATTTCGGATGTTGAAGAAGTGCTAGGCAAAGGGGCCCTTTCTTTGCTATCTTAGGCAGTACTCTCATAGAGATCTATAGGCCGTATAGTTCTCTTATGTGTTACCGGATAGGATGGCTGAGCGTCTATGCGAGATTACCTCGAGTTTGAGAAGCCGATCCGTGAGATCGAAGAGAAGATTGAGAAACTCTCCACCGCCGCTTCCAGCGGTAAGGCATCTTCCCAAAACGACATTCGGAAGCTTCGTGCAAAGCTTGCCCAGGTCGAACATGATCTTTACAAGAACCTGACTCCCTGGCAGCGAACTCAGCTGGCCCGGCACCCTCAACGTCCAAGTACCTTAGATTATATCGGCGAGCTGACTCGAGACTTCATCGAGTTCCATGGAGACCGTGTGTTTGGCGACGATCGGGCTATCGTGGGAGGGTTCGCTCGATTTAACGACCGTCCCATCATGATTATTGGCCATCAGAAAGGCAAGACGCTGAAGGAGCGCATGCAGCGAAACTTCGGCATGCCCAATCCTGAAGGTTATCGGAAGGCGCTCCGCCTCATGAAACTGGCGGAAAAGTTCAACCGGCCGATTGTGACGTTTATTGATACGCCAGGAGCCTATCCCGGTATCGGAGCCGAGGAACGTGGGCAAGCGGAAGCCATCGCGCATAACTTATTCGCCATGTCTCAGTTGACGGTTCCGATTCTTTCCGTGGTCATCGGTGAAGGAGGAAGCGGAGGCGCCCTGGCCCTGGGCGTGGCTGATCGCATCCTGATGTTGGAACATTCGGTCTATTCGGTCATTTCACCCGAAGGATGTGCCGCAATTCTCTGGGATAATCCTGAGAAGATTCCCGATGCCGCGTCCTCGCTGAAGATGACTGCGGATGATTTGGCTGAACTGGGTGTGATCGACCAGATAGTCTCCGAACCACTGGGCGGCGCCCATCGTGAACCGAGAGCCGTGTATGATCAAGTGGGCAAGGCCCTGACCAACCAGCTGTTTGAGCTGCTCGATGTCTATCTGGCTGGGCAACTCCTCATGCAGCGAGACCAGAAATACCGCAAAATAGGGGCCGTGACAGGCCTCCTTTCTTGATCAAGGCTGATTTCTCCACCTACTCCTTTCGTATCCGAAGGAGTCCCGTCTCGGTAAATCGTCGTTCGATCACAGCGAGTATCCGTTCGGCTAATGCCGGACGAAATGGGTCGAATACCGCTGCCGCCAAATATCGATTGACGGTTATCGGTAATTTCCGCAACCACGCGACAGCCGATTGCCTCGCTTGCTCAGCCAGACCACTACCGAGGATTCGTCGAATCTCACGCTCGAAGAACGCGACGTGCACCACCTCATCTTCAAGAATCGAGGCGAGATCCGGCCTGAGCGTGAGGAGTAATTTGGCGAATTCCAGCCCTAGAGACTCATAGCCGTAGATCTGAACGGCTATGACCGGCCATTGTCGTGGAACGGATGGGAGGCGTTCGCGTTCACGAGGTTGACGACCGATCATCGCTTCAAACTGCGCCAGGTGTTGCTGCTCATCTTCCTCATGTTTTCGAAGAAACGCGTATATGTTCGGAGGAACGTCCTGTTGCTGCGCCGACCGCACCGTCCATAGCGCCATCGCTTCGGCTTTGAGAAATCGCTCCAATAAGGCAGGTTCGCACTCCGGTGGGAGCCGAATGGACGTAGTCTCTTGAGTCGACATGATGGTCGCATCGTACGCAAACTGCTCGGCGTTGTCCAAACTTCCGTCACGGAGGGTTGACTGACACCTCAGATCTGTGTACATCCTAGATCTATTCTGAGGATTAGTGATTTTTGCGAGGCTACGCGTGGCGGTTCACTGGACCGACTGTCAACCAGAACGCACGGATGACAGCTCGGTGAATACATGAGGTTCTACCCATGACAAACCCCTCCATAGCTGTGTCCCCGGTTGTCCAACGGGTCGTTCTGTGTCTACTCGCGGGCACTCTACTCACAGACATAGGCTGTGTCAGTCGGCGCGCCTATGAGCAGATCAAGGCGGAGACGATTGAACATACCCAAGCTTTAGCGACGGCCCAAGAGGACATCAAGGAGTTAGATCAGCAAATAGCGGGGTTGCAGACCGCCAATCGGCAAGCGGATGCTTTCGCCGGTGAGCTTCGTGCAACCATTCAACGCGAAGAAGAACAGCTACCGATTATGCGTCAACAAGCGGAAGAACAGCTCTCATCTCTGAAGACTCAGGTGGCTGGTCTGCTGAACCAGAGTTGGCATCTGGCTCGCAAGATCGCGGATATTCGAGAGGAGAGTGCATCATTGCAAAGCATGGCCAGCCGATACAAACAAGAAATGGAGGAAGCGCACGCGTCGCTGCGGCGAGTTGCCTCTCACCCGACCACGCCATCCGTCACACATACGGCGCCGGCAGAAGAACCTTCCATCCCAGCACTACCGCCCATTGAAGATATTGCGCCACCGCAGGTCACACAAGCCGTTGCTCCAGCTCCCAATCTCGCGCCGGTTACGCCGTCTGCTTCTTCATCCTCTGTGAATGTGGAACCATCTACGACCAACGACTCCTGGATTGGGCTGATTACCAGCTGGCTCCTCGCGCTTTGGAATTGGCTCATCAGTTAGCTCGAACAGCTCGTGCGTTTTTCGAACAAACACGCCCTCTTTGATCCTAGGGCAATACCCGTGTTTTCCCCCACTCAGCCGCTGCAGCTCCGGCAAGGCGTCCGGTTGCCAAACAGCCTGTAAGGAGGTACCCACCAGTGGGTGCCTCCCAATCCAGCATTTCTCCCGCACAAAAGACACCTGGAAGAGAACGCAGCATCAATCTCGTGTCCAGCGCCTCGAAAGAAACGCCACCGGCCGTGCTGATGGCTTCTTCGAGCGGACGAGGACCCACCAGAGTCACAGGCAGAGATTTGAGTGCGGTCGCCAAGCGAGCAGGATCCGTGAAGACTTCTTTGGGTATCGATTCGTGTAGGAGACCTGTTTTCACTCCCGCGATCCCGGCACACCGTTTGAGATGCGTCGCAACCGTCCGTTTGCCACGCGGCTTCGAGAGATCTTGTGTGAGCCGCTGCAGCGATCGATCCGGGACGAGATCGAGCCACAGAGTGACCGTTTCTTCCGCGGCAATCACCTCACGTGCAGCGGCTGAGATCATGTAGATGACGCCTCCCTCTACTCCATTCGCCGTAATCACGAACTCGCCCATCCGACGAATCGGAGTGCCGTCGACGGCTTTCACCGTGACTTGAACCGTCTTGACTGGATATCCGGCGAACTTCGTGCGGAAGTGCTCGCTCCATCGTACGTCAAATCCACAATTGGCTGGCTTCAGCGGAGCAATTGCTACCTTCTGTTGAGTTAGAATCCGAATCCACGCGGCATCGGAGCCGAGATGCGGCCAACTGCCGCCGCCCAACGCCAATACCACCGCGTCGGCGTGAGCATGAACCGGTCCTTGTGGAGTGGTGAATCGCACCCTGCCTTCTGCGTCCCACCCGCACCATCGATGTCTGGAATAGAACCGTACGCCGGCTTGTCGCAACCGACGCAACCAGGCACGCAAGAGCGGCGCAGCTTTGAGATCCGACGGAAAGACTCGTCCGGAACTGCCGACAAATGTCTCAATGTCTAGGCTGAGAGCCCACGCCCGGATGGCTTCAGGAGGAAAGGATCGAATTGCAGATTCGATTTCAGGGCGTCGAGTGCCATAGCGCGAGAGAAACTGCTCAATCGGCTCCGAATGGGTCAGATTCAAGCCGCCCTTCCCCGCCAGCAGAAACTTTCTTCCGACTGAGGGCATGGCGTCATAGAGGTTGACTTCGGCGCCTCCGGCAACCGCTGCCTCTGCCGCCATCAGCCCGGCAGGACCACCGCCGATGATGACGACCTTCACTTTTCGGCCTTAGGCGGTGATGGTTGACAGGATTCACATCCGGCACTGCGCTGTTCATAGCCGACCACTGCATGGCGACGATCCAGCTCGATCAGACAGCAGTCCTCGAGCATCTGTTTAAGTTGTTTTCGCCCACGTTGCACACGGGATTTCATCCCTGAGAGAGAAAGGCTCATCTGTTTGGCAGCATCCTGTTGGGTCAACCCGTCTATCTCCACGAGGGTAAGGGCGTCGCGATAGTCCTCTGAGAGCCGCTCAATCATGGGACGAATGCAACCGGCAAGTTCCGATCGTGACTCCCTACCCTCATCTCGACGAGCAGCCTCTGAGCTCTTTGATACTTCACTGAATACTTCAAGTTCTGAACTCAATCCCGCAGGGATCTCCCGTTGTCTTCCAGGCTTTCGGTAATGATCAATGATCGCATTCCGCGTGACCTGATAGATCCAGGAGACGATTCGGCGGGGATCGTTCACCGAATCCATCTGCCGATGGACACGTACAAAGACATCCTGCAGAATGTCATCAACATGATCCTGATCGTTCACCCGCTTGGCGATGAAAACACGGAGGCCATCATGAAGCTCTTGCCAAAGTTCCTCTGTCTTCGTCGTCATGATGGCCGCTCCGCCGTCGATGTCCATACGGTACCGATTCAGCTTAGGCGCCGCAAGTAGCCGGCTCATGAGCCCCTGCCTTCTTCGGCACGCAGCAGCCGGTTTGACTCAGTCGCCCTGTCACCTCTAATTGTGCATGGACGGTAAAGATTTCCCAGGCGTTGCCGTCCGGGTCAGTGAACCAGAGCTTATCCTGTCGTGCGAAGCAACAGGCGATGTTCTCCTCGACTTTCTCAAGTATTCCTTCATGTTGCAAACGGGCCTTCCACTC
>CAZAKX010000077.1:7601-10195 GCA_964485915.1 uncultured Nitrospira sp.
GTGCTTCCTACGAAGCGGAACCCGCGTTTCTTGAGATCTTTTGAAAGCGCATCGCTCTCCGGGCTCGTGGCCGGCACGTCGGCCATCGTTCGCCTGCGATTCAGCTTTGGTTTCCCGCCGACACATTGCCAGACATACCGATCGAAGGATCCAAATTCTTTCTGCACCGCTAGAAAAGCCTGCGCATTCGTCACCGCTGCGTCGATCTTCAACCGATTGCGGATGATGCCGGCATCATTCAAAAGCTGCTTCTTTCGGTTGGCGGTGAACTTGGCGACCTTGGCCGGGTCAAACCCAGCAAAGGCTTTTCGATAGCCTGCACGCCGACGAAGAATCGTGTCCCACGTGAGACCAGCCTGCGCCCCTTCCAGCAGCAGCATTTCAAAGAGTCGGCGATCCTGATGCACCGGCTTCCCCCACTCCCGATCGTGGTAGTGAATCATATACGGCTTGTCGCCGGCCCAGGCGCACCGAGTTCGCGGTGCATTTTCAAGAAGCATAATCCGACCTTGTCATGTGCTGATGGTAGTTAAGCGTAATTTTTTCAAACACCCCATAGGCTGCCTACGATAGACACTATCGCCGAAAGGCATCCTTGCCTTTGATCACGTCTTCCAAGATTTCGTCGGCTAACTTGCCGGCCTTCCAGCGGCGGTACCGCTGGTAAATCACCAACCAAAGCGCCACTCCACCGATTAGGATGAGAATCGTCAAACCCATATCGTCCATCATCTGTTTCTGAGTCTGGAAATTGTTGCTGGCGTTCTCGTGATGGAAGGTTGCGATCTCTGTCGTTGAAGCAGAAAGCTCTGGAGTGCGATAGCCTGGTTGTGCTGCTCGTCTTTCGCAGAATACAAGAGCGTGACAGGGCGAGTCTTTGCCTGTTCTGTGATCGTTGCGAGGAGCGCCGTCTTCTTTTTTAGTTCAGCATGGTAGCGGCGCTGGAATTCCACCCAACGTGCGGGATCGTGGTTGAACCATTGCCGCAATGCTGTCGAGGGCCCGAGATCGGGCAGCCAGAGATCGAGCTTCACTCCCTCCTTTGAGATGCCACGTGGCCAGAGCCGATCGACCAACACTCGAAAGCCATCGGACTTGGCCGCTGGTTCATAGACACGTTTCACTGAGATTCTCATAAGTCTCTACCTGCTTGAGCCTGGTCACTCGATTGCTTGCGAGACAGGCCGGGCGACCGTCCAAAGTGCTGGCTGAAGGCTCGATTAAACGAGGCTTCTGAATCGTACCCGACTGCCCGTGCAATTTCTCCGACATTCAGCGATGGTTCCCTCAACAAGGCGTGCGCCTTTTGGAGCCGCCAGTCGGCGACATAGCGCATGGGCGTGACCCCTAATTTGGTCCGGAATCGCTCGGCGAAGAGCGTGCGCGACAATCCTGCGATTTCCGCCAGCCGATCGAGCGACCAATCCGAGGCAGGATCAATATGGATACTATCCAAGACACGTCGAAGCTGCGGGTCAACCAGGGCCGTCAGGAAGCGTGTGGCGTCTGGGCTTTCGTCAACAAAGGCCCGCAACACTTGGATGAACAAGATTTCTGACAATCGCCTCAGGGTTTCTTGATGGCCCGGCAGTCCGGCTCGACTTTCCTGTTCCATCTGGCGGAGGACAACATCGAGCCAAGCATAGTCCTGTTGTTCATGAGCCTTGATGTGAATCAGCCGAGGAAGCGATTCCACGAGTGGGTGGGCGATCGCTTCATTGAAGCCGAAATGGCCGCACACGAGTTCGACCTGTTGACCAGGTCCTCCATAGGCGATGCAGCCGACACGTTCAGACCTCGCCTGTTTCAGGACATCGTCTAGTGGAAGAGCCGGTGTGTTCGGTCCATCGGCTAGTGCATGGCTCGACCCATGAGGAACAAGGATAAGATCTCCTGGGCCATAAACAGCCGACTCGCCGCTTGGCAAGCCGATCCACGAGGTACCACGGCAGCCGAGATGAAACCGGATGCGACGGGAGTCCGCTGGAACAGCCACGGAGAATGGAGCGGAAAAGGTGGCTCGGAAATAAAGGCTTGACTGAACATCGAGGACCGCAAGGACATCGGCCAGTACATCCATGGCAGGTCCGATCATAGCACGGGCAAGAGGCTGGTGACGACCAGCCCCTCGGCTTAGGGGCGCGCTGGCTACTTTCCAACGATCTCAGGACGGAGCCCACCTATGATGCTGAGCAGCTCGTTTTTTTCCGGCTTAGGCACCTTGAATTTGTCCAAGGTCGCAACGAGATGTCCGGCGACCTGGTTGAACTGAGTGTCATCAATACCCATGCCTGCGTGAGAAGCAGGCATCGGTCTGCCTAGATAGGTACAAGGCCCGCCCGTTGCGTTGCAAACCAACAACACGTTCAGCTGCTTAAATCGTGCCTGTCTATCGCCGCTCCATCCACCAAAAAACGAGGCAAGCTTCTCATCCCGAAAGAGCCGATCGGCAAAGTCGCTCACGACGGCACTGACAGCACCATACCCACCAAGCCGTTCATAGAGGCTCTTATTCATCTGCGCCTGTACTGGGTGTTGACAGGCCAAGAGCCCGACGATCGAGACCACCAATCCGATTCCGGTCAATGAACGAT
>CAZAKX010000077.1:10295-14948 GCA_964485915.1 uncultured Nitrospira sp.
ATTCATAGAATCTCCTTTAATGTGGAGTCGTTCGATTCATCCAAATCTTGCCACCATTCTTGCCACGGGTAACCCGACTACTGGACGTCGACAGTGATCGTGTGGGTCGCCGCGACCAGATCGTGATCCTTCGTCGCTCCTGTCACCGTGATCTGATGCTTCCCTCTGCCTACACCCTTGAAGGTGCCGTTGAAGCCTTTCTGATACTCGTTGTCTAGAAAGACATGGGCGTGAGCTGCCTTTGTTCCCTTAACCAGTTCATATTTGAGGTCGAACGTGTCGGAGACCCTGTCACCGTCCTTGGGCGACGTAATCATAATCTTCGAGCCATCCTCAGCCTGAGGACCTGCCACAGAGAATGGTACGCCGCTAAGAGAGGCCACGGCCGCAATCACGGCTCCTACAATTCCAAGTCTTGAAGGCATTCGCATGAGATCCCCCTTTCGTGTATAGAGCGAGTGAGATGTAGCTGTTACTTACTGAGAGCGCCGCGCAAGACCGGGTAGTATTGGATAAACACCCAGTCCTTGTCCGCGTGAGAATCATGACACTCGTTGCATTTGTCGACCGCTTGTAACGATGCAGTCGGTTTAAAAGGTTTCTGGCCGTGGTTGGTAAAGCTGAAATACCCACAATTACCAGGTTCCTTCGGAAACAGCTTGGCACTCTTGACTGTCGCCTCCAGGCCGATGAACTCGCCCATGAAGTATCCGTTCCCGCTGGCAGCTTCCTTCGTACCGACGTTGATTAATTCCTTGACCAAGATCGTACCCTCGCGGAACTCTCCGGTCTTTTTCCAATGCCGCCAGCTGTCTGGATCGATGTAAACAGAGTGAAATTCTGGGAACGGAGCCTTGCCTTTATTCATGTCGTTTGGGGTGACGGGCGTCCCCACGTAAACCCATTCTCGATAGCCGACCGGCTGCACAAGCTCGCCCGCGCTGTTCATCGTAAAGAAGGGCTTGTCCGCATGAACTGTGTCCGGACCCATGGTGCAGCCCAAAACGACTGCTCCCAACCACACTGCTGCTCGAAGCCCGGCTTTACGCACGGAGATTCTAGAGTTATTCATATGGCGCTCCTTGCTCGTGGTGGACTCCTTCAATTGGCTTGATAGAATTTTTCTGATACCACCTGCCCATCGCACCAACGGCGGACGAGTATTTCGTTCCAGACCATTCGCTTCCCATCTCCTCCGGTCATGTCGAACGTCCATTCGCTCGCTGAGTAGTTGGGACTCACTGCCGAACCATGCAACGTCGCACCATTGAATGCCTCGATGGTCTTGAAGAAGTCGGCGAGGTAGCTGTGCTGCGCGTGTTTACCGTTTCGGGATGCGCCGTTGCCTTCCTGAAACTTGCAATCGTCGGCATAGAACTGTTGCAAGGCTTCCAGGATCTTTCCCTGCCCTGTCATCGCATTAAGTTCTCGCTCCAACACTTCAATGTTCGTGCTCATGCAAGCCTCCCTTTCATTGGTCTCACGACTGCCATGCAGCCACACCGATGTTTTGAATGAAATGAATCGTCTACCAGGCTATGTACGGAGAGTTGAACTGGGAGTCAACGTGCGGCGTTGCTCGTGAGTCCGCTTGTTGTTGCAGATCGTACAAAATGAGAAAAGGGAGAGAGAAGAATTAAGGGTCTGTTACATCCCGATGGTTTCTATTTGCTGAATGTCCTCCGAGAGCAAGGTGAATCGATCCGATTGCAAATCTTCTTTCATATGCTGAGGATTGGTCGTGCCCGTCAAAGGCAACATGCCGATGTGCATCGCAAACCGGAAAATAAGCTGAGCGAGACCAACGCCGTACCGGGCCGCCATGGCTCGGATCTCAGGATCGATGAACACTTCACGATTCGCCGTCAGGAGCGAGAAGCCTTGATAAATAATGTGCTGTGTTTGGCAAATCTCTCGTACTTCCTTATCCCAGCCGAATGCCGCATAGCAGCGGTTCTGCACCACCATTGGCTTGTGCTTGGCTTTCGCGCAGAGCAACATCAACTGATCGGCCGTGATGTTGCTGACTCCGATCATTTTTGTCTTGCCGGCATCATACAGGGATTCAATGGCCGCCCACACCTCCCAATCCTCAGCCCCTAAACCACGCCGAGAATAGGGTCCATGCAGGACATACGAGTCCAGATAGTCTGTATGGAGGTGTGATAAGGAACTGGTAAAGGACTGCTGTACTTGGGTGGTAATGCTCGCGTTCGCATCGTATGGTAGACGGTGATCCTGGCCGTTGATTGGGGTGAACTTGGTCTGCAGAAACAGTGTGTCGCGGGTAATGCCCTGCGTTGCTAATTGTAGGAGCGCCTCCCCCACTCGCGCTTCATCATAATGGACCAGTTGATTCGCGGTATCAATGGCGGTGAATCCAGCCTCCACAGCTTGCCGTACCAGTCCGGCGGTGGCTTCTTTCTTCCAGGCCGTGCCGTATATGAAAGAGGGAATTGAGACGTTATTATAGGTGCTCAATGGCATTGAAGAACTCCTTTTGGGCAGTCCCCCTACCATATACGGTTCGCGCTGGTGGTCTCAACGTGAGAATTGATGGAGTCATAATGGAAAAAGTGTACCGGCGGTGTAAGAAGATACGGCGAGCTCGGTATCGACGTGAAACCAGGCCTGGAAAACTTGAAACATTACCGCTAGTATGGCAATGTTGCGCCGGTATGACAGCGTCTGAAGACCTTGTCGTTCGACCTCGACCTCGATCGTCGCTGGTTGGTGGCTAGGGTCGTGCTGTGTGCGGTGTCACCGAGTTTGAGACCCACACTCTCACCAACTCACCGCTTCATTCCGAACCTTGCGGAGTGGTACCGTCAGGGCAATATTGTTGTACAGATTTGTCGAGTCCACGATGAACCAGATGGCACGTAAACGGTTTGTGAAGAAACAGCAACTGCAGTGGACACCCCAGGGGGTTCATTTATTATTGCAGATGAGTACGCTGTCTGGGGCCACGACCTCTGATCTTATACATCATGGTCGTTGAATCGCTGCGGCACGACAGTCGTAATTCAATCAGAACTTCTATGCGCATCAAAATCACAAAAGGACTGGATCTGCCGATCAGCGGGAAACCGGAGCAGCGTATCCATCTTGCCAAACCTGTCCGCCACGTCGGCGTGCTCGGCGTGGATCATGTCGATCTCAAACCTGCCATGCTGGTCGCCGAAGGGGACAAGGTGAAGCTCGGCCAAGCGCTGTTTGAGCACAAGAAGTTGCCCGGCGTACGCATCACGGCCCCAGGTGCCGGCACGGTGCGCACGATCCATCGTGGAGCGCAACGCCTCCTCCAGTCAGTCGTCATTCGGCTTGACGAAACCGAAGACGAGGAGACATTTGCCTCCTACCCTGTCGACCAACTAGCCGGCTTGACGGCAACGCAGGTTGTGGACAATCTCTTGGCATCGGGGCTATGGGTGGCGTTACGGACGCGTCCCTATAGCAAGATCCCCGACCCGACCACCCGTCCGGCTGCCATCTTCGTGACGGCGATGGACAGCAACCCACTGGCCGCTGATCCTGTTCCGATTATTACCGCAGAGGCTGAGTCGTTCGGCCATGGTCTGACGGTGCTCTCGCGCCTGGGTACCATGCCGCTGTGGGTGTGCAAGTCCCCCAAAGCCGAACTGTCGTTGCCACAGTGTTTGGGCCACGTGCGCCAGGCGAGTTTCGAAGGTCCCCACCCAGCCGGTCTACCGGGTACGCACATTCATTTTCTCGAGCCGGTAGACGTCAACAAGACTGTCTGGCACCTCAACTACCAAGAGGTGATTGCGATCGGCAAGCTGTTTACCAGCGGCCGGTTATCGACCGGGCGCATCGTCGCGCTCGGCGGACCGCAAGTTAAACAGCCCCGCCTGCTGCAGACCAGGCTCGGCGCCTGTATCGAAGAGTTGATCGAGGGTGAGCTTCAGGACGGTGAGAGTCGCATCATCTCCGGCTCGATCTTGTCGGGGCGTCACGCCGCCGACTGGTCGTCCTATCTGGGGCGCCATCATATACAGGTCTGTGTGATTCAGGAAGGGGTCGAACGAACGTTCATGGGCTGGTTCACGCCCGGGCGGAAAACATTCTCCCAGAGCAACGTCATGCTGTCGAGTCTCTTCCGTTACCGCAGGGAGGAGTTTGGGTTGACCACCGGGCTGAACGGCGGTTTGCGTGCCATGGTGCCATTCGGTAATTTCGAGGATATCATGCCCCTAGATATCCTTCCGACCCAGCTGCTGCGCTACCTGCTTGTGGGCGACACCGACATGGCGCAACAACTGGGCTGCCTGGAACTGGACGAGGAAGACCTCGCCTTGTGCTCCTTTGTGTGCGTGGGCAAGAACGACTACGGCCCGGTGCTGCGGAACGTGCTGAGCCAGATTGAGAGAGAAGGCTGATGGCAGGCATGAAACGCTATCTTGATCGTCTCAGGCCTCTGTTTGCCAAGGGCGGCCGGTATGAAAAGTACTATCCCATCTTCGAGATGGTCGATGTGTTTCTGTATTCCTCTCCCGAAACCACGCACCACGCGCCTCATGTGCGGGATGGCATCGATCTGAAACGATTGATGATGTACGTGGTGGTGGCGCTGATTCCCTGCATCCTGTGGAGCTGGTTCAACACCGGCTATCAGGCCAATCTGGCACTCGC
>CAZAKX010000078.1:0-10474 GCA_964485915.1 uncultured Nitrospira sp.
AATCTTCGCTGATCCGTTGCTGAGGAGGGATCGAGGCGATGTATTCCCCCAATTCGGCGTTGAGAATATTCCAGCCGATCCGGATATGGCGATCGAGAGAGTGCGATTTGTATTGGATCAGCACAGCGATCTTACGGAGCCCTGAATTGATACAATTGCTCAGGGTAAAGTCGATGATGCGGTATTTGCCTCCGAAGGGGACGGCGGGCTTCGCACGTTGGTCCGTAAGTGGGAAGAGACGCTCGCCTTTCCCGCCCGCCAGGACCATCGTAAAAATGCTCTTCACGGGCTGGATTCTAGCAGGACCACCATGAAATAGAAAGGAAGCGGAATCGTTGACTTCCTTCTTCATGCGGATAATACTAGCCCCAGGCTTGGTTGCCTGGGCGGGCTGGTCAACGGTCCGAAGCATGACGTAAAGGAGTCAGCATGAAACGAGATGTTGTTGTCGCCGCGCTACCGCGAAGCACGACGAGGCGTGTGGTGAAGCTCTCGGCCAAGCCTTCGGCCAGTCCCTTGAGCGATTTGAGATGGCGGCTCGAGCGGCTGGAAAGCCAGATGCAAAAGCTGTCCGAACTTGTTCGGGATCATGCCGAAGATATGGACCGTCTGGTCAGGATCGTTGCTGAAAATAGCGATATTCTCCGCCGACAGCTGCTGCGTAAGCACCATGAGAAGGTTCGGGTGAGGAAGCATCTCCGGGCGACGGATGCGGCAATGGAGTAATCTCCATTATTTTTGGAATGCCTGTGCCACTCTGTCCTGATCCTACCGTGTTCTGCGTGCAGCTGCGGGTCCACCATCCATCGCCTGTTCTCGATGACGATCTAGAAATTGAAGTATACTCACTAACATGAGAGGGAGTGGACGTATCGTGATGAAGTCGCTGAGTATTGCCGCGGTGATAGTTTCGGGATTGGTGGGGCTAGACACTCTACAGACGTTTTCTGGTCAGCTTCCGCGGGTGTGGCACGTCCAACTACCCTATGAAGCGCCACCAGCAAGTCAGGATGTGCCCGACGTCTCGATTCCACCGAATACCAATCCACTTGGTCCGGAAGAGCTCCAGCGTGCGGAGGCGTTGCTCCCGTTATTGGAAGGGAAACAGGAATTTTGGGCCATGGGAGAGTTCGTGCATCTCGGTGAATCGTCTGTTCCAATCTTGGTCAAGGCCTTGACGATGCCCAGTCCGCGGATCCGCTACAATGCAATCGAAACCTTGCTGATGATGAAGGGGGTCGCAGGGGTTCCCGCGCTCCTAGCGACCGCGAAGGAACCCAACGAAATCCCACGAGTGCGCGAACATGCATTACGGGTTGCTGTCCGGTTGAGTCCGGCTCAAGCGCCGGAGGCCATTGAAGTAATGGCGAAGGATCTTAATCCATCAGTCCGGAAGAGTGCAGTCTTCGAAGCCAGGTATGTGCGACAGAAGGCCATTATCCCGATCCTGATCCCCATGGTGAGCGATGACGAACGTTTCGTGGCACTCTCGGCGCTGCAATCGCTGTGGATCCTGACGCGTCATGAGACCGAGTTTCATGATTGGGAAGCATCGACCAAACAGGATCGCGCAGCCTGGTCGAGCGAATGGATTGAGTGGTGGGAAGACAACAAAGCCGTGTTTGAAATTCCTGAGCCGAAGCGGCCGAGGCGGAGTTCCTAGCCAGACTGTGAAGTTGCAGGCCAAAACACTCTTATGTTACGAATATAAAGATATGAAGACCAAGACAGGGGCTATGCTCAAAATTGCCAAGCTCGGGAATCCGATCCTTCGGAAAATCGCGACCCCAGTCGATTCGCGGGAGATCAAGTCGTCGGATATTCAACGGTTGGTCGACGACATGCTTGACACGATGTACGACGAGCCAGGCATTGGGTTGGCGGCGCCGCAGGTCTCACGCTCGATTCAATTGGTCGTGATGGGGTGTAAAGGCGAAGGTGGATTTCCAGAAACGGTTCTCATCAATCCGTCGATCGTGTACTACGGGCCTGAACAGGTTGAAAACTGGGAAGGCTGTTTGAGCGTCGATGGACTTCGAGGGAAGGTCACCAGGCCTTCCTTGGTACGCGTTAAAGCGCTCGATCGGAAAGGGAACGCGCTAGATTTTGAAGCAACCGGCCTCTTTGCCGTGTGCATTCAACACGAGCTTGATCACTTGATCGGTAAAGTATTTCTCGACCGTATGACCGACATGTCCACTCTGACCCAACTGGATGAGTTTACACAGTATTGGCAAAAAGAGCCCACGAACGTGATTTAATGCCTGCCGTGCCGGGTCGATTGTGAAATCCCTTTTTCGCGTGCTGCAATATCTCCGTCCCCACCGTCGTCTGGCGATCACGACGTTGATCTGCGCGGGTTTCGCCACGGCGATGGAATTGGTTCCTCCCTGGGTCATCAAAATCATCATCGACGACGTGATTCAGGCGAGGCAGGCCTCGCTGCTGCCATGGGTGATCGGGCTGCTGATCGTTGCCTACGTGTTCAAGAACGTGTTTGCGTCTCTGCGCATTAGGCTCAACAATCAACTCGAGCAAAGAGTCGTTCACGATCTTCGCCGCCAAATCTTTTCCGCCCTCCAGCGCTTGTCCATCACCTATTTTGAAAACCGGTCGACGGGCGAAATCATGTCCCGAGTGACCAACGACACGGAACATGTCGAGCGGATCTTTATCGATGGACTAGAGGGAATGCTGACGGCGTCGCTCACGCTGATCGGGATTACGGGACTCTTGTTCATGCTCAATTGGAAGCTAGCCGCCCTCTCTCTCCTACCGATTCCTGTGCTTGCGCTGTCCGCGAGTTGGTTCACGTCAAAGGTGCATGGCTATTATCGGGAGACCCGGCAGAGTGCCGCTGAATTAAACGGCTACTTACAGGACGCCTTGTCCGGCATCAGGGAAACGATGGGGTTCGGACGCCAAGGACATGAACAGGCAAGATTCAACCGGTTGAGTCAACTGTATAGCGACAAGAATCTCAATGCGATGGTGCTATGGTCCGTGTATTCGCCCGGGATGATCCTTGTTGCCGCCTTGGGGACCGTGCTGATCCTCTGGCACGGGGCTGGTGAGGTCATCGATGGTCGGCTCACGCTTGGGGAGCTGGTCTTGTTTCTCTCCTACTTGGCGATGTTTTACGTGCCCATCAACCAGATCCATTCCGTCAATCACATGCTGCAACACGCCTTGGCGGCGAGTGAGCGAGTCTTTGATGTGTTGGATACGGTTCCAGAAGTCGTGGATCGTCCTGGAGCGGTGGCTCCTGTCCATCGGGTTCATGGAGAGGTGCGATTTGACCAGGTGCGATTCCACTACCGGTCGGACGTCCCAGTCCTGAGAGGGTTCTCAGCCACGGTGCCGGCAGGTGAGCGTGTCGCTTTGGTGGGAATGAGTGGGGTAGGGAAGAGTACGCTTTTGAAGTTATTGATGCGGTTTTATGACGTCACGGATGGGGCGATCTGTATTGATGGAAAGGATATCCGCGATCTCCCGATTGCGTATCTACGGCAGCAGATCGGATTCGTACAGCAAGAACCGTTCTTGTTCAACGGAACGGTCAGGGACAATCTGCTGTATGGTGATTTACAGGCGGATCAAGGTCGGCTCGAAGCAGCGGCTCATGCGGCGCGCGCACACGAGTTCATCGCGGCGTTACCAGAAGGGTATGACACATGGATCGGTGAACGCGGCGTCAAATTGTCGGTTGGGCAAAAACAGCGAGTCTCCATTGCCCGGGTGTTATTGAAAGATCCTCCCATTGTCATTTTTGACGAGGCGACATCTAATATTGATACGGAGACCGAAGTGAAAATCCGCGAAGCCTTGAACGAACTCACAGTGGGCCGAACCACCTTCATCATTGCCCATCGATTGTCCACGCTCCATGATGTCGACCGGATCTTGGTGCTCGATAGAGGTCAGCTGGTGGAAGATGGTCGCCATGATGAATTGCTCAGCCGAGGTGGAGTCTACGCTGGTCTCTATGAAGCGCAGTTTCAAGTGTAGTGACGAGAGTGCAAAACCGGGCCCATTCCGTCTTCGGCAGTTGCGAGTCCGAGAAGGCAGTCGGTATACTCGCTTTGAGTCAACATTCAGATAAGGTTGATCGATGGTGTTGGTCTATGAGAGTGACCCGCTGGACGATGAACATGCGCGCGGGCGTTTTTACCATGTCTGCCGAGGGCGGATCGATCGCACTCCGTTGGACGTCCCGAAGCTCGATTCTCCGTACGAATGTCCACAATGTGGGATTGATCTCGAAGCTGAAGATTTTTTCGTGGCCCTTCAGAGAGGATCGGTTTAGGCGTCATGGCTACAAGTGCAGG
This sequence comes from uncultured Nitrospira sp., assembly GCA_964485915.1. GTDB lineage: Bacteria > Nitrospirota > Nitrospiria > Nitrospirales > Nitrospiraceae > Nitrospira_D. The sequence continues at coordinate 4,329 of CAZAKX010000078.1, forward strand.
ACGAAAAACTGTCGGAGTATCGCGCGGCTTGATGATGCTCTGCGACGTTTGCTATGCCCAGGTCATTGCGGACAAGCTCACTGACGAGAAGAATTTTGTGGCTGATGCAGACACGCTTTTCGATACCATCTGTGTCGGCTGCACCGACATCAACCGCCCTCTCATCGACGACATGGCCGGGAGCGGAGAGTGATGGTGAAGCGTCGCTCGTGAAGCGATGAAATCGTGTGAGGAGATTTATCGCTCCTTGCACTCTTTCCCATTGAAGTACATACAAGTCGATTCGCCTGATTTGACCTTCCAGGTTTTGAGGATGGGCATCTGATCCTCGCCTTTCCAATCAACCACAAAGTCCACGAGGCCGGAAACTGGAAGCTTTTCCATATGAGGTCGCGCGACCTCCGGGACGTCGATGTAGAACACGCCTCCTAGTTGGGAAATCAAGATACGATGATGTTCGATGTCGATATAGATGACAGGGCTATAGAAACTCTTGTCCTCAGCCTGACCCAAGCTGGCCATCCCAATAGCCAGCAGCATTGTGAACAGCATGGCCCGCAACAGTCGCATAGTAGTCGCTCCGTCCGAGGAATGTTGCTGGTCCGACAGTAGCATATCTCACGGCAGAGAAGAAGACCGGGCAGGTCAGATCAGCGGACTGCGAAAGCGGCAGGAGCAACGTGTCCAGATTTGATCCAGTAGCATCGTACATCCGGCGTAGGATTCATGAGCGAGACGAGAAGGTAAGCGGGAATCGGGAGATTGATCTTCGGCCAAATCTCTTCGTAGTCGGTGGCGATTTTGATGTCGGTGACCGATGGACGAGCAGGATCGTGAGGATGCGAGTGATAGACGACTTGAAGATCGAGCCCGTTGTTCCGCATGTCTTTCTTGGCGGCGGAGAAGTCCTGCATGTCCATCACGAAAGCAATTTCTGCACGTTCCTCAGGAGAGAGTCGTTCAAGGTGTGCAACCTTGGCTGGATCGAATGACGAGAGATTTTGTGCGCCTTCCATCGCGACGATATTCTTAATACGATACAAATGGCTGACGACACCATTGGTTCCCGCCAGCAATCCACAGCATTCATGAGGAGTGAGTTCGTTCGCGTGGGCGACGATGTCGTCGAGAATGGTCTTGGGAATGACGAGGTCCGCCACGTTAAATCGTACAGGTAACGGTGTAGTCCAGACTAAGATCTTTGATCTTAGGATTGAGTCCGCACAGAGGACAGGCGGGATCCTTAGGCCGACCGACCTTCCGAAACTTCATCTCGAGCGCATCGTAGATCACCAACTTGTCCGCGACCGTTTCTCCAATCCCGAGGATTTCCTTGATGGCTTCTGAAGCCTGGAGGATACCCATCGTGCCCGCTAACACACCGAGGACACCCGCTTCTTGGCAATTGGGCACCAATCCGGCTGGAGGAGGCTCGGGATAGAGACAGCGGTAGCACGGATAGCCCTGATGCGGCTTGATGGTCGTCAGTTGGCCTTCGAACCGAAACATGCTGGCAGAGATCAGCGTTTTCTTGGCAAAGAAACAGGCATCGTTGACCAGGAACCGTGTCGTGAAGTTATCGGAGCCGTCGAGGACAACGTCGTATTGCGAGACGAGGGGTAAGATGTTGTCGGCATCGACCAGCTGATGATAGGTGTTGATGGTAATGTCCGGATTAATGGCGGAAAGAGTTTTTCGACCCGACTCGACCTTCGGCTGTCCAAGCGTGGCGGTCGAGTGCATGATCTGCCGCTGCAGATTCGACAGATCCACGACATCTCCATCGACGAGGCCGATCGTGCCGATGCCGGCGGCGGCGAGATACAGTCCGGCCGGAGAACCCAGGCCACCGGCACCGATCAGCAGGACCTTGGTCCGCTTGAGCTTGAGCTGCCCTTTGCCACCGACATCCTGAAGAATGATGTGTCGGCTGTAGCGTTGGATTTCTTGCTCGGTGAGTTCCATGGAATGCAATTGTGCTCAGGCTAACAAGAAACAAGGCTGACAAGGAAGAGGGGAAAGAGGTTGTCTTGTCGGCATGTCAGCTCGGTGGCCTGTCAGCGTTCTCCTATTCCACCACGTTCAATTCAATCGGATCGACGACGCAGCCTTTGGTTCGAAGTCCGGTGATGGCTCGTTCAATTTCCGCAGTGTCGCCCGAAAACTCCACATCCGCCCAGCCGGTGGTCTCGCGAACATCGGCTCGTCTGACATCGGTCACCACGTTATACTCGCGCCCGATCTGATAGATGATCGGCTCTCTGATTTTGTCTTCAGGAAAACGGATATGGAAACGCAAATGTGCCATGATTATCCTCCCGCGATTGCTGGGACGATGGAGACCTCATCACCGTCCTTCAGGGAGGTCTCTTTTCCTTTGAGAAAGCGAATATCTTCTTCGTTGACATAGATGTTCACGAAGCGACGGAGTTCTCCCGTCTCATCACAGAGGCGATCCTTGATGCCGGGATGCGCGCCGTTCAAGGTTTCGATCATTTCCACTACGCTATTGGCCTTGGTTTCGACTTCGCCCTGGCCTTTGGTCAGGGGACGAAGCGGAGTCGGAATACGAACTTTAATCATTTGTCACCACCACCATTCTTTCCCATTTTGAACGTCTTTTCAAAGTCGACCAGGCTGGGCTGAATTCGAACCGGACGACCGACTGAATCGATCACCGCTTCCTGTGTCTTCAATCCATTGCCGGTGACGTAGGCCACTGTGACCTCCTCTTTCTTGATGACACCCTGCTTGACGAGTTTCTTGAGCACGCCGATCGTGACGCCTCCGGCCGTTTCCGCGAAGATGCCCTCGGTTTGAGCCAGCAGTTGGATGCCTTCGACGACTTCTTCATCCGTCACCATATCCATGGATCCATGGCTCTCAGCCGTGGCCTTCAAGGCATAGTACCCATCAGCCGGGTTGCCGATGGCAAGCGACTTGGCGATCGTCTGTGGTTTCACCGGCTTGAAAAAGTCTCGTCCCGTTTTGAACGCCGTCGAGATCGGTGAGCACCCTTCGGCTTGGGCGCCGTTGATCTTCGTACGAACCTGATCGATCAGGCCCAAGGCTTTCATCTCATGGAGGCCTTTCCAAATCTTCGTCAAAAGCGAACCGGAGGCCATCGGAATGACGACTTGATCAGGCGTTCTCCATCCCAATTGTTCGACTGTCTCAAAGGCCAGCGTTTTGGAGCCTTCGGCATAGTAGGGGCGAATATTGATGTTCACGAACGCCCAGCCATGTTCGCCCGCAATCTCGCTGCACAGCCGGTTGACGTCGTCGTAGTTGCCTTCTATCTCGACAACGTGTGGCTTATAAATCAAATTGCCCAATACCTTGGCGGCTTCAAGGTCTCCGGGGATGAAGACATAGCAATGCAGATTGGCAGCGGCGGCATGGGCGGACACGGAGTTCGCCAAGTTGCCTGTGGAGGCGCAGGCCACCGTTTCAAACCCGAGTTCCCGTGCGCGCGTCAACGCGACGGCGACGACCCGATCCTTGAACGACAACGTCGGATGGTTCACGGTATCGTTCTTGATATAGAGCTCGTCGAGTCCGAGATATGCGCCAAGATTTTTGGCTCGCACGAGCGGAGTGAACCCGGCGTGCGGGCCGACGAAGTTCGTTCCCTCGACCGGCAGCAAGTCGAGATAGCGCCACATGCTGTGCGGGCCATCTTCGATCTTTTTACGAGAAATGCTCTTCTTGATCTCGTCGTAGTTGTACTTCACTTCGAGGGGGCCGAAGCACATCTCGCAGACATGGATCGCTTTCGTCGGATATTCCTTGCCGCATTCCCGGCAAACCAGCGCTTTCATTTTACTCATGGTCGCACCACCTTAGTTACGTCTATGCTGACGGCCGCATGGCGCATCCGGCATAGGGGTCCCCATCGTCGAACAGTTCAGTGATCGTGGGATGCTCGCCGCAGAGCGCACAATTCGGGTTACGTCGGACTTTGATCTCACGAAATTGAGTTTTTCGAGCATCGAAGTCGAGCAACCGATCCGTGAGAGGCCGTCCGACTCCGAGCACGAGCTTTAACGCTTCCGTTGCCTGGATTGTTCCGATAATACCCGCCAGCACCCCGATGACTCCAGCCTCTTGGCAGGACGCGACCAAGCCGGGTGGTGGAGGTGCCTTGAATATGCACCGATAGCAAGCCGATTTCTTTGGGATGATGGTGGTAACACGGCCGTCGAATCGGAGAATGCCTCCATGAATCAATGGTTTCTCGGCGAAGAAACAGGCGTCGTTGATGAGGAACTTCGCCGGGAAATTATCGACGCCATCGATCACGACATCGTACTCACTGATGATCTTGAGCGCGTTGCCGGCGGTGAGCCGCTCCTCGTACATTGATACAGAGACATCCGGGTTCAGCGCTTGGATCTTTTCTTTACCGGAAAGGACCTTGGGACGCCCGACGTCCGGAGTGTGGTGAAGGATCTGACGCTGAAGGTTGGTCAGGTCCACCACATCGCTGTCGATCAATCCAATGGTGCCGACTCCCGCCGCGGCCAGATACAGCGAGGCCGGTGAACCGAGCCCGCCGGCGCCGACGAGAAGAATCCGGGACTTGGCGATCTTCTTCTGCCCCTTGCCGCCGACTTCAGGTAACAAAATATGCCGACTGTAGCGGTTGATTTGTTCTTCGGTAAAGTCCATCTTTTAATGCCGTTAGGCGTGAAGGGTTAGGGGTGAGGTGTGTAAACGAAATACATGGCACTCCACTCCTGACTATCGCCTTACCCCTTACGCCTCACTCCTCACGTCAGATATTGAAATACTTCTCAATGCTGATGTAACGCTCGCCCGTGTCGCAGAGGATGGTGACCACATTCTTACCTGGGCCCAGTTCTTCAGCGATCTTTTGGGCGGCAAACACGTTGGCGCCGGCTGAAATGCCCACCAATAAGCCTTCTTTCTTCGAGAGCTGCTTGGCAGTTTGATAGGCCTCGTCATCCGTCACGGTAATCACGCGGTCGAGGATTTTTCGATTCAGAACCCTCGGAATAAAGCCCGCTCCGATCCCTTGAATCTTATGAGGGCCAGGATCTCCTCCTGACAAGACCGGGGAGGTGGCCGGTTCGACGGCAATTACTTTAACCGATGGATCTCTTTCTTTAAAGACTTCTCCACAGCCCGTGATTGTCCCGCCGGTTCCCACGGCCGCCACAAACGCATCGATCTTTCCTCCGAGCGCATCCCAAATCTCCAACGCCGTCGTCGTTTTATGGATCGCGGGGTTGGCAGGGTTCGAGAATTGATCAGGCATGAAATACGATGGATTCTGTGCCAAGATACTTTCCGCCTCTTTGATCGAACCCTTCATGCCTTCCCAGGCCGGTGTCAGCACCAACTGGGCTCCATACGATGAGAGCAGGCTCGCCCGCTCCATACTCATGCTCTCCGGCATCACAAGGATCAGTTTGTACCCACGCACTGCCGCCACCAAAGCCAGACCGATGCCTGTATTTCCGCTGGTCGGTTCGACGATGGTGCCACCCGGCTTGAGTTTGCCCTGTCGTTCTGCCTCGTTGATCATATTGAGGCAGATCCGATCCTTGACGCTACCGCCTGGGTTGAAGAACTCTACTTTCCCATAAATCGTAGCTGATCCCTCTTTCGACAGGCGGTTCAGCCGGACGAGCGGAGTGTTACCGATGAGCTCGGTGATGTCTTTGGAAGAGGTCGTACTCACCGACCGCCTCCCATATAGAAAAGAAACTCCACCTGGTCTCCCTCATTGAGGTGTGTTGTGGCAAGATGGTCGCGCTCCAGCACCTTGTCGTTTACTTCGACGGCGACCATCTGGGGCTCGATGTTCTTCGCTTTTAATAAATCGAGGACCGTTTCGCTCTGAATCTCTTCAGGCTTCCCATTGATCTTGACCTGCACAAATTCTCCCAAGTTGGCTTAGAGATTGAAGAATTTCACAATATAGCAAAGCGGAGCTCTTCTTGTCAAGGTTGGCCCATAGCGCATGAGAGGCGGGAATCGCCGAAAGGATTCATCGAGAAAGGAATCGAATCTTCTATAAGAAGGGCAGATATGGTGGCTTGACTTTGGTTCGTACGGTCGCCACTATGCCGCCTGCAGGACGCTGGAATGTGGAAAAAGAACTTCCTCTTTCGTGCCAC
>CAZAKX010000078.1:10574-14619 GCA_964485915.1 uncultured Nitrospira sp.
AAAGCCCTGGTTGGGGCGAAAAAACGTGGAGTGGATGTGCGGGTTCTCACGGATCGAGAGCGGTTGAATGATCCGAAACAGCAGACGGCGCTCTCGGCGCTACGTGAAGCCGGGATCCCCATCAAGATCAATCGGCACGACGGGCTCATGCATCTCAAGCAGACCGTCATTGACGACGAGGTGAATACCAACGGCTCGATGAATCAGACGACCAGTGGAAATCGCTACAATGATGAGCGGCTGGATATCATCAGAGACCATGCGATGACAGTCAAAGCTCGTGAGAAGTTTCTCTTGCTGTGGAAAGACCAAGAACGATTCCAGGAGTGGAAATAGCGGGAACGGCGATGGTTGAGAAAACAGACATTGCGGTCGTCGGAGCCGGTGGAGGTGGGGCTGTTCTGGCTCTCGCCTTGGCTCAGAAGGGGGTCAAAACTATTGTTCTCGAGCAGGCCTCTGGACCGCCGCAGGGCTTACGCGGTGAAATTTTGCAGCCGAACGGCCAGCAGGTTCTTGACCAGCTGGGCCTGTTGAGTACATTGCCCAGTGAATCGACACGTACGGTGCATAAGTTTCATTTCTGCCGGGTCGGCGGCGAGCGATTGTGTACTGTGGACTATGGAGACCTTCCGCCTCCCTATAATCGTGCGGTAGTCACACTGCCCAATGTGGCCCATCATGCCATTCTCGACGCGATCGAACGCGAGCCTTCGGTCTCACTGCGGTATCGATCGACGTTTACGGGATTGCTGCGTGAGAAAGAGCGAGTCGTCGGATTGACTACCAAGCAGGGCGACGGTCAATTTTCCATACGGGCCAAGGTGGTCGTCGGCGCCGATGGAGCCTTTTCAAAGGTGCGGGAAGCTTTGCAGATTCCAGCTGAGCTGCATCTCTATCCCCAAGGATACTTGATCGCCCTGTTGAACGCGGCGATCCCGATGGGAGAGGCAAAGTACTTTGTCGGGAAGAGGACCATTCTCGGCATGTTCCCCGCTGCCGGAAATAAAGTGTATGTGTTCTACATGATCAAGACCGGTTCGTATGACAACGTGAAAGCGCAAGGTCTTCCGGCTCTCCAGGAAGCCTGGATTAAAATCGATCCGTCCGGTGAGCCGATCTTCCGTACATTGACGGACTGGAAGCAAACTGCCTTTATGCCGACCGGGCGGGTTCGCACGCCGACGTGGGTGGCCGACGGGGCGGTGCTGATCGGGGATGCCGCGCATGCCATGAATCCGCATGCCTCGCAGGGTCGTATGCAGGCGATGGTCGATGCGATGACGTTGGCGGATCTCTTGCCCGAGTGTTTGGCGGCGAACGACTATTCCGCTTCAAAACTCAGGATCTATGAAACCACGCGCCGGCCTCAGGTGACGATGCTGCAGAAGTTGGCTGACGAACAGGTGCTGTTTTGGAATACGGCAAATCCGCTCGTTGCGTTTCTTCGTGACCGTGTCTTCAGTACATTGGACCGCAATGCACGACTTCGATACCGTGTCTTATCGACGACAGCCGGCCTTCGTAAGGACCCTCCATTCGGCATGATGGACCGCCTCATGGCGGCTGGATTCCTGCCCGATCCTTCCGCTCGCGACATGGCAGCGGGAGGGGTTCGGTAACACTATGCCGCCGACTGACTGGAGCATCGACGGTTTGTTGGAAGACACACAAAAACTGTTAAAGTTATACGTCAAGGATGTTGTAAAAACCTATGGAAATGAACTAGAAGGCATCATCCTGTATGGGAGTACTGTACGGGGAGAATTCCTGCCTGGTCTCTCAAACCTCAACATTCTGTTGATGTTGTCTTCCTATGATCTCTCGGTCCTGAAGCAGTACGACAACCTTCACACACGTTGGAGCAAGGAGCATGTCGTCGTTCCCTTGTTCCTCACGACTGCTGATCTGAAATCAGCCTCAATGGCGTTCCCACTGGAGTACCAAGAGATTCTGGATTGTCATCGTTTGCTTTGGGGGCAAGATCCATTTGTTGGTCTCAAGGTCGACGCACGGCATTTGGTCGCCGAAGTTGTGCAGGGATTACGTGGAAATTTGTTTCGTCTCCGTCAACGTCTGGTGGAAGGACGAGGCACCGAAGAGGCCATCACCATTTTGTTGCCGTTGTCCATTACTGCGCTTCTGCCGGTGCTTCGAGGCTTACAGCGGCTGTTGGACCGCCCTGTCGTGGCACAGGGGGAGCCGCTCTTGAACGACATCGAATCGCATCTTGGGGTCGATCTTTCCGGCCTTCGTGATGCGCTGGCGCTCAAGCGAGGGCACATCTCTCCCGGACAGAAAGAGATCCCGAGGCTGATGGATCGCTATCTAAAAAGTCTGAGCCAACTGGTTACGACAGTGGAGGCACGTCTCACGTGATTGGGTTCCGATTCACTCGGCAAGGCATCTGCGAACTCGTCTTGCTTGGGTTGATAGTCCTGCTGTCGGCAGTGGAAGCACCAGCCTCGTTGTATGAACGGCCCAAGGAACGTGTGCCGCTTCCGGGTCCCATCGGGTATGTCAGCGATCATGCGCAAGTTGTCGATGGCGAATGGAAGGAGCGCATCCGGTCCGTCTGCACGGATCTTGAAAAGAAAAGTGGCGTGGAGATGGTGATTGTGACGGTGCCTACGATCAAGCCGTACCCATCTGCCAGGGAATATGCGGATGCGTTGTATCAAAAATGGCAAATCGGGTCGACGCAGCAAGAGCATGGGCTGATGATCTTGGTGGCGGTGGACGAGCGACAGGCGGCGATGGCCCTGGGGCGAAGGATGTTTCCGGTCATTACGTCGAGCCTCAGAAACGAGGTGAGTCGGACCTATCTTCAGCCGGCGATCGACCGAGGACAGTTCGGGGAAGGGTTGTATCGCACGGCGGTCGCGCTGGCGACCCCTGCGCAAGAGGTGCGACTCGATACTCCCACTCGGCCGCGAATTAAGGGGCTTGGGGTGTGGATTACGCTCGGTACCACCGTCGCCATCGTGGCGTTTTTCTGGCTGATCAGCCGACCAGATCTTCGGCATCCCTATCGGCGTATCCAGAATGGTGAATACTGGGGAACCGGCCAGGGCGGCTTCGGTGGGAACTGGGGCGGCTTCGGCGGCGGCACGAGCGGGGAAAGTTGGCGGTAAAGACTTTGTTTATCAATTTTCTATGAAATTGCCTGCCGAGTCAGTCATTTCTGAGGATAAGCTGATACGCTATCTCTTGGTGCCACAGCTTCGAGGAGATAAATCGTCGTTTCTACGGCAAGGCGGCTACGAGTTGGCTAACGCTCCGTATCTCCTACGTGACCTGCGGGATCAAATTCTTCCACAGGACGCCATACCGCTTGGGAGTAACCAGTTTGGGCAGTACTACGAAATTAGAGGCCCGTTGAGGGGGCCTAATGGGACCGTCTTATCGGTTCGAACAATTTGGATGAGAGAACACTTGTCGGGAATGACGAAGTTTATTACACTGATCCCAGATAATCGGAGGGTAGGGTGAGATTTGATCTCTATTCAGATGTGGCATTGGCTTGTGACTTACCGGAGCATCGCCTCCGTCGAGGAGATATCGTCAAACTTGTTGACCATCATGTGGCGCCGGATGGGACCGAAGGTTACTCCATCGAAGTCTTTACTGCCCTCGGAAGTACACTTACCGTGACGACCGTTCCTGCGAATGCACTGGAAGCACTTCGGCAGGATGAAGTGCTATGTGCTAGGACGCTGTAGAAAACTCGCCTGCCGTTACCATTCACAGCTTTCTTGGGGAATGCCTTTAACTAGGAGTGTCATATATGAACCGCTCCTCTCTGCAATTGAACTTTCTTGGCGTCCTTCTCTTGTTCGGGTTCGGTTGTTCAACAGTACCAAAGGAGAGTCTAACTTCAACCCTCCCCCAAGATGTCTCCGACGCCACGATCGAACGCTACATTCGTACTCACCCGGAAGTGATTGTCCAATCGCTACAGACGATGGAAGCCAAACGCGAAGCGGAACAAAAGGAGCGTCAAAAAGCCGCGCTCAAAACGAAGCAGAATGAGCTGCTGCACGACCCC
>CAZAKX010000079.1:0-14481 GCA_964485915.1 uncultured Nitrospira sp.
CGTCATAATCCGCGATCGCTTCCTTGGACTCACTGGTAAACGGCACCCAGACCGACGCCATATGAACGAAAATCACCATCGGTCCACCCGGAAGAGCTCCACGTGACTGCGATAGACCGTAGTTTTTCCAACTTGTGCTCAGGACAGCCTTGAATGTGGAGCAGGCCGATTGTTGATACAGAAGCGGCACTCGATTCGCGTAGCGAATCACCCGGGCAAGCTCGGAATCTTCCTCCTCATGCTCCCCTTCGGCTTTCGGCATAGCCGGCTGCTGCGGTTTATTTTGGTCCTGTGGTCTGTTCCCGTATGCGAGGCCGGTCTCGATGATGAATGGGTTGCCCCGATAGACCGCCGGTGGCCGACTGACCGCCGTGTAGAATTCACCTTTGATCTGCTTATAGAGTCCTGCCAGAATCGCCTTCTCGCCGATCGGAGAGATACAGTTGGTCGGCGGCGCCATGATCTTCGTCTCTTGCAATGTCTTATAGAGCGTCTCTGCGACCATCCCCTTCAACTCGCGAGGCTTGGCCTCAGGCGAGACTTTCGCCGCTTTGCAGATCTCATCCGCTAACGGGGAAGACACCCGGCAAAAATCGCCGGCGAGAAACCCGGAAAGCGTATGGCTCTTTGTGTCCTGCAACATCTTGAGCAACATGCCGAACTCAATCCCGTAGGGGTGCGGCTTGATCTCTCGTGGTTGAGGCGGCAGCTCGTGGTAGGTCCGAGGATACTCTTTCGTCTCGCCTTCTGGAGTGCTGTAGATCAATTTGACATGCGGATTGGCGATGGAGGTTTGCTCCAACCATTCATCGACCGACGCACGACCCTTTTGATACTTCCCTTCGACTTCCAGCGTGACTTGCGTGCCTCGCGGCTGCTCCCAGTCGATCTGCTTGTTCTCGTGAACCAGCGGCTCGTTCTTCTTCGTGTCGATCTGCACTTCGAAGAAATGTGCGGCGGCTTTAGGGCCGATACGCGAAATAATTTTCACCGGTTTCCCGGTCGTCAGCTGGCCGTACATTCCTGCAGCTGAGATGCCGATCCCCTGCTGACCTCGGCTCATCCGCAACCGATGGAACTTGGACCCATAGAGCAGCTTGGCAAAAATTCGTGGGATCTGCTGACGAACAATGCCCGGTCCATTGTCGGTGACCGTGACGCGAAACCGGTTCGCCTGGCTTGGCGCCACCGGCTCTCCGTTCGACACGACTTCCAACTTAACCGTCACATCCGGAAGAATTCCGGCTTCTTCGCAGGCATCGAGCGCGTTATCGACCGCCTCTTTGACGCAGGTGAGCAACGCCTTGCGCGGATTGTCGAATCCGAGCAGATGGCGGTTTTTCGTGAAAAATTCCGAGACGGAAATTTCCCGCTGGCGCGCCCCCATCTCGACCGCAGTAACCCGCTCTGCCGGTTTGGCGGCGGCTGGCTTCTTTGTGGTTGGTTCAGGATGGGCTCGAGGAGCGGCAAATTTCAATCCGGTATCTGATGCGGAGTCTTTCTTTTTTCCCATTCACCCTCTCAACAAACAATCATTGATTGTTTGGTACCACAAAACTTTCCAGGAAACAATGGGACCAGATGGTGAAGAGGTAAGACAAAGAACGGCCCTGGGTGTGCCACGAACCGCCCTAGGGAGTCAGGGAGGCATCTCGTAAATAGTGTACAGGCTCCATTGTCTCTGCAGACCAGACGAGCACTTTGCGGTCGAGTGTGCCGACGACGAGATATTTCCCGTCGCTCGTCCAATGGAGATGATAGGGAGTGTGTACGTGGAAGGTTTTCTTTTTTGCGTGAGCCGGGAGATCCCACACCGCCAGATGTTCTCCAACGCGGGTCGCAACCCATCGTTGCAGCGGATCGACGGCTATTGATGCGCCTAATGCCACGGTCGGTCCCTTCTCGACTGCCTCGGTATCACGTTTCGTGAAGGTATCCAAACTCGACAAGACCGTATTGCGCTTGGTGTCCCAAACGGCAAGCGTGAACGCGTTTGGATCACGAGCGCGCATCGTCGTCGCGACAAAGGGACGTTTCCATCCGAGGCCGGACCAGACGTCAGGTAGTCCGACCGGCCCCTCGACCTCATTCCATGTCTCAATATTCCAGACAACACGTCCAGTTCGTGACGTCGTCAGTAAAAATGGGCTTCCATCCAATAGACTCAGCGTCTCGACAACCTCTCCCTGTGTCATTCGGGTTCTGACACAGCCCTTCGGCTCGCAGGCCAGGGAGACGCCCGCATGCACCAGCTCTTTGACAATCGCTCGGGTCACCACATCCACCACGAGAACTTTTGGTTGCTTGCCGGCAATGATGAGAAATCGGTTGCCCGTGAGAAACTGGAGCGCGTTGATCTGTCCCTGTCGGGTTGCATAGGAGGGGAACTCCCGCCAGCTCTGCGTGTCCCACAGCCGTACCTCTCCTTGGGTCGTCCCTGCCGCCAGAATTGCGCCGTCAGAGCTAAACGCCAGTGCGCTTGCAGGTGCGGACAAAGACAGTTGCCGCAGAAGGACTCCCTGACCCGGGTCCCAAATTTTCAGCAACCCGTCATCACCACTCGTGCCAAGCAGATTGGCGCTGGGGGAAGTCACGAGCGCACGCAATGCCCGCGCATGCACAAAGGCCGGGCCAGCTTCGGCAGGAGATCGCACCACAGGCTTCACAGACCATTCAACACCTGTCACTGGCGGGGTGGGTCGCTTGGCCAACACTTTTGCCTGGGATTGACGAGGATCCAGCGCCAGCTCAGGAGATCGAGTCTGCACGTCCCAGACTGATATTTTTCCGTCCACGTCCGGATTGAGGCCCCCTTCCAGTCCGACAACAATCTTCGATCCAGAGGGCGACCATTTGAGCAACGAGACGTGCGGCCCCGTATTCCGACAATCGTGGCCGCAGAGATCCGGCAGCATGGCGCCGGTGCGCAAATCCCAGATCTGCAAGGTCGTGGGATGTTCCGCTTGCCCCACCACATACCCGGCGTCATCTGAAATATCGGCGGCCGAGAGATGCGTAGGGGCCTGCACCCCTTGCGCTTGATCAGCATAGGTAAATTCGGTCACAGACACGACCGTGCCTGTATCGGTATCGAACAGCCCATACCTCCTTTCCCCATCGCTCACCACCAGTCGATGGCTGTCACGGGAAAAAAGACGAGGTGTGAGGTGTGCACGAGCTCCTTCCCCGATTGTCAGCCTCGCTCGTCCACGTATTGATGCCTCCACCGTATCGATGAAAAGAATCGTATTCCCAATGGTAGCGGCCAGCGTTGCGCCGTCCGGTGCAAAGAGGAGATCGAGTGGCTTTCCATCTTTGATACTCACATCACGAATGGTCGTTCCGGTAAGGTCGTGCAGACGAATCGCACGACCTTGCGCGATCGCCAGCAACTTTGTATCGGCTGATGCAACTACCGACTGGGTTTCTGCCTTGGCATCTAACCCGATATGTTTGAGCGGCACCAACTTCTTCCCGATTTGCCAAACCGACACCGCCTCATGGCCGTGTCGGAGCACCATCCGATCAGTCTGATTTGAATAGGCGAGCAAGCTATAGGGCTGGCGTGATTCCTGTGGAACAGTCGCCACGGACTCCTGATTCTTCCAATCGTAAATCACGACATCATGCTTCACACACAGGATCCATCCGTCTTGTTTCAGTAAGGCAATCTGGTGACAGGAGGTGAGCGGTACCTTAGCGACAAGTGCCTTGGTATCGAGATCCCAGAGGATAAGCTCGTCCGTCTGGATCAGTAGGAAACGCCCGTCTTCCGAAAACGCCGTGGGAATGTGAGAGAAAGACGCGTCCGCTTGCCGGATCGATGACGTGATAAGAAGGACGACGACTACTGACAATATTTTCAGCCGGCTCATATCTTGCCTCACCAGTTCATATGCGGTTTTACTCCTTGAACCAGCTCTCCAATCAGCCAACTGATGACCAACGCAAGAGGGCTGACACTCTCGCGATCTCTTGTAACTGCTACTGTGTTTTGGGTCGGTACTGGTTCGGTGTAGTCTCAACGTCGGGTAAACCTTTTGCCGTCGGCAACACATCCACAAAATGTTCAAGACCCCGTTCATCTTTCCAGCGCAGTACAGGAGCCTTCGCAACCACTGACGGCCCATCGAACGTTTGCCATGCACTCGTGAACGTCGCTTGGTTCGGACTGAGACCTTCCATGCTCGGTTGGGCCACCGTTTCCGTAAGCGATGAAGGCGTCACTGATGCTTCCGGTACAGGATACACCTCCGCTCGAGGCATCTCCGGCATCCCTGGCTTCGCCGTAGCCTTCTTCGGCAACGTGGATCGTGGAGCGGGCTTTACCGCGGGACTTGACCTCTTTTGCAGCTCAAGGGGCGGAGCATCGGTAATATGAAGATTCCCTTGTTCATCGATCCATTTATAAAGTTCCGCTGAGCCAATCATCGGCCAGAGAAAGAGGCCAGTGATGACACTCAGGGTAAAGATCTTCATGTTGTCGATTCCTGTGGTGCTAGATGATGTGGCTATTGACCAAAGTATAGCAGGGAGTCGTATTTGTGCCTGGCCACAACAAAGCATAACCATAGCCCGATCAATAGTAAGAAGCAGGTCAGGAAGCTGGGATGGGCGGTACGGTGGAGGTTAGAGTGGGAGGAGCACGCACCTAACCGAGGACGATTAGGTACGGCGGCGATCTTGGGAGGACTTTAGGCTTCCCAGTACAAGCTGGTCCTGCACACCATCCTCACGCTCGATCCCCTTATGAACCATATTCCCTCGGGGCGTTAACTCCTCCCACCTACGTACGATAGGCTTCACATAGAAGTGAGTCAAGGGGTATATGGAATCCGATTCGGCGCCGGCGACCATGTAGCGATTGTACCTGACGGATGGTATGGTGTTGCGGCGACGTTGGTGAGAGATCAACCGACGACTCGAAAGAGGAAACGCATCACCTATGGCAACCGCATTGACCAGTGAGAATGTCCAAGACGCAGGGTCGGCACTCGCGGATGATGTACGGACGGCCGTGCTCTTGACTTTACGAAACGGACGGCCGTTTGGCTCACACGTACCGTACATATTTGGATCAGACTGGTCTCGCGCATACCTGCATCTCAGTCGTCTCGCATTCCACACGCAGCACTTACTGTCTGATCCCCGGACGTCGCTGTTCATCGCCGAAGCGGACGGGCCGGACAAAAATCCGCTGGCATTAAGGCGCATGAATCTCCAGGGTGAGGCGGCGATACTTTCGCCCGATGCGCCGTCATACGACGCTATCAAGGAGCAATATCTGGCTCGATTCCCCCAAGCCGAGATGATGTTTGGCTTTGATGATTTTGCGCTCTGGGAATTGCGACTCGAAGAGGCCCACTTCGTGCTCGGCTTCGGTCAGGCCTTCGTTTCAGCTGCTACAACGCCATCCAGGTGGGTTCATCAGAAAGTAGAGCGGACGGCTTCGAGGAAGGACCGACTGTCGGAATAATAGCGCTCGCGACCCCACACGGCCCGACTCACTCCGAGCAACGGCGGAAGCGTCATCAGAACCATCGTCAGGCCACTGTGTGACTTGATGAACGGCCCTCTGGCAGCTAGCCACCGAGATTGGAATTCGCGAGCCTATTCACGTTATACAGAAGAAACACCATGTTTGATTTGCCCGCCCTAGCTCATCGGATGACACTACTGGTCATCCTCATCATGTCTGTGTCGGCCATATGGCTTTTCACAGCCTGTGACCTGGGCAATCTGAATGCCAGACCGACGCATGCCATTAAACACCTTCTGAAATCCCAGGCGCCACGATTCGTCCCACACGAAGTATTGGTCAAATTCAAGGACGGAATTTCACAAGAGAGGATCGCGTCCATCCTGAAGGACACCCGGACTGAAATTCTTTCTGAACTCCAACGTGGACGCCTCTATCACATCAGAATCTTGGACGATCGATCGGTTGAATCGGCGATCACCCAACTCACTTCATATCAAGAGATCGAGTATGCAGAACCCAATTATCGATATGAAACGCAGAAGTAGCGTCATAAGAATTGCGCTCTGGTGGGGTAGCACCATCCTAGGGCTGACAGCATTCGGGGGCGCAGTGTCTGGACTCATGTCCGGAGACCGCTTAGTGTTTGCGAAACAGAGACAGACAGCTGGTGGAATGACGGTGTTATCGGGAGACGTGCGTCACCCTGCGCACTATGTCCCAGGAGAGGTGCTCGTCAAGTTCAGGGATGAGGCGTCTTCATCGGGAATCAAGTCGCTGAATGTCGATATGGGCGCCAAAGAACTCAGTGCGCTATCGGTAAATGCCGCGGTGGTTCACCAGTACAAGTTGGAAGGTGCCTTATCGGTGGACGAAGCGCTCTTGAAGTACCGAAGTAATCCAGCCGTTGAGTATGCCGAACCTAACTATCTGTACTCGCTACAAGCCATTCCCACCGATACTCAGTTCGGCACATTATGGGGCCTCCACAACACAGGGCAAGCTGTGAACGGAACGGCAGGAAAGACAGATGCAGACATCGATGCTCCTGAAGCCTGGGACATCAGCACGGGAAGCCCAAACGTGATTGTGGCTGTTATTGACTCAGGCATAGCCTATGACCACCCGGATCTCGCTCCGAATATCTGGGCGAATCCCGGAGAAATTCCCGGAAATGGCATTGATGACGATGCAAATGGATTGGTAGACGATGTGCATGGCTGGGATTTTGGTCTAAATGACAGTGACCCGATGGACCCCTTGGATCTTAATCTTGGAGGCAACCCGGGGCATGGCACTCATGTGGCGGGAATCATCGCTGGAGCAGGGAACAATGGGATTGGAGTCACCGGTGTTATGTGGGTCGCGAAGCTGATGGCCTTGAAAGCCGGAGGGGTGGATCGATCCCTATCCACCACCGCCATCGTCAGTGCGATCCACTATGCCGTCGCCAATCACGCCCGTGTGATCAATGCTAGTTTTGCCGGACCTGATTGCAGCCAGGCCCTCTATGATGCGGTGAGTGCCGCGAATGCAGCAGGCGTACTGTTCGTGGCAGCGGCAGGAAATGATGGATCGGACAACGACACCGTACCAAACTTCCCCGCAAATTTTGGTTCTCCTTCAGTGTGTGATGGACAACAGAAAGCCGCACTGGCGAACGTGATTACGGTAGCGGCCACCGATGAGAATGATCAATTGGCGAGCTTCTCCAATTTTGGGTCCGGTACCGTTCACGTGGCCGCACCGGGAGTCAGAATCAACAGTACGAAGCCCACATCGAGTATTACCAATGTGCTCCTACATACCTTCGATTCCAACCCAACCGGGCTCGGGTATGTCTTCGGAGGAATCAACACGGCCTGGGGATTCACCAAGTCTGCATCGTCCAGCCAGCCGAACAGTCTGACCGACAGTCCGAATGGAAACTATCAGAACAACACTG
Source organism: uncultured Nitrospira sp. (assembly GCA_964485915.1). GTDB lineage: Bacteria > Nitrospirota > Nitrospiria > Nitrospirales > Nitrospiraceae > Nitrospira_D. Next base: position 7,425 of record CAZAKX010000079.1, read on the forward strand.
ATTCATTCGCGACCGGGCCGGTGTTCACGACCGAGAGACAAAGAGGGTGCCGACTTGACAGTCGTGTCCGCCTGCAAACCGAGCAGGATATCGACGGTGTTCTTCTGGAAACATCAAGAGACAGCGGAACCACTTGGGATCCCATTCGTCTGATCACAGGAGATAGCAACGCCCAATTTGTTCCGTTCACCTGGGGAGACATTGCAGATGGGATAAAAAGTTCACAGTTTCGCTTTCGATTCCTATCGGATGAACGCCAGGCCTTCGATGGTGTGTACTTAGACGATGTCCGCGTTGCCTGCGTTGCGGGTCCGCCATCACAAACGACTGACTACCAGTATCTGCTTGGTACTTCGATGGCTACTCCGCATGTGGCAGGACTTGCCGGCTTGTTGCTGTCGGTTAATCCCGATCTCACCGTATCGCAACTCAAGAACGCCATCCTGAACGCGACGGATCAGAAGGCTTCTTTGAGCGGGAAGGTGTCGACCGGTGGGCGCATCAATGCCCGAGCCGCGCTGGCCAGCGTTGTGACAAACTTCACCGTCACCGTCAATAGAGCAGGTAACGGCACCGGCACGGTGACGTCCAATTCTTCCGGGATTAACTGTGGAGCGACATGCAATGGACAGTTTTCCCGAGGGAGCACAGTAGAACTCACAGCAACACCCGACTCTGGGTCTGTCTTCGCAGGGTGGAGTGGAGATTGTGCAGGAGCCGGCCCCTGCGCGCTTGCCCAAAATGCAACTGTCACCGCAACCTTCAACATTGCGTCAGCCCCTCCGTCCCCTGCCAATAGCGGGGAAGGAGGAGGCTGCACTGTTGTCCCCGGCGCAACCGGAGACATGTTGCTGCCTGCCTTGCTACTCATGTCTCTGGCAGCCGTGTTGTGGAAAGCAAGACGCCGATGAGACTGAATTTCGGCACGAGAGGAATATCGTTACAGCAGAAGCTGCTCTCCGATTGCACAGTCGAGGTGCAGGGAGTTTCCTCTGGCGCACACCTTACACCAAGCCGCTCCGCACAAGCACTGGCCTGCCTTGGACTTCAACATAATCGTCCCTTTCATCAGGATTCTGTCTTTCTCTTGTTGTTAGCGCTTGGCCCGATGGTATGGCTTGCCATAATTGGATTCGTGGCGTTTCAACCGCTGGCGTGGCATGTCATATGGTCACCGGCTTTTCTCTCCGTTGCCCTCTGGCAGCCTCTATTCGAAGAATTGCTGTTCCGCGGTGCCATCCAGGGGCAATTACTGCAAACCATGTGGGGACGGAAGACACGGCTTGGTCTATCCATGGCCAACCTCGTGGTGTCTCTGCTATTTGTATTGGCCCATCTGGTCAGCCATTCCATCTCATGGTCTTTGCTCGTGTTTGCTCCCTCTCTCTGCTTCGGCTTCGTACGGGATCGCTTTGGTTCTGTGTATCCTTCCATCGCGCTACATGTCTTCTATAACACCGGCTACTTTCTTCTCGTCGGCGGTGCCACCTTTCTAAACTTTTCCAGATAAAGTAACCCGCAGTTGGATTCCCTCGATGATTCTGGTACCACACGCGTATTCGAATGAATGTCGTGAAGCGCGGTCGATTGAAGAAATGGATACCGCTCTACGGTCAAAGCGACAAGAGGGATGGAATCAGTCGGCCTTTACACTGGTTCCTGGCGGGGTAAATACTTCGTTCAGATCACTGAAGGACCCGCCGGGAGTCGGACCGCCGCTAATGACGTAAATACGTCCCTGCACTACCGCTGATCCAAGGCCGTGGCGTGCCGTAAGCATCGGCGCCATGCGCTGCCAAACATCGCGCGCCGGATCATAGGCTTCGTTCTCATTAAACGTACCAGCGGCCCCCTCGCCGCCCATCACGTAGATCTTTCCCTCAACAACCACAGCCGTGATGCCGCTCCGCGGGGTCGGCAAGTCCGCGACATGTGTCCAGCGGTCGGTCGCAGGTTCGTACCGCTCTGTCACAGTGAGATTGCGAGAATAGTCGCCATCAATGCGTCCGCCAATCGCATAAATCTTCCCGGCAATCGTGGCAGCCGCAAGATGATCGCGAGGTGTCGGCATTGGCGCGGCTGTCGTCCACACATTGTGCAGAGGATCATAAACTTCGACCTGCGGAGTGTTGGCTTTCCGATCATACCCACCGATGGCATACAACTTTCCGTCGTGCTCCGTTACAGACAATGCGCCTCTCGCTGTCGGCATCGAAGCGCGCCCAGTCCAGCTATCCGTGGCTGGATCATAGGCGTAGACCGTTGCTACAGGGCTCCAGACACTGAGGCCAGACTTTGTGTATCCGCCGATGACGTATAATCGTCCGCCTGCAACACCAATCCCAACATGGTGCAAGCCGACAGGTAACGGTGCTTTGGAAGTCCATCGGTCAGTCGCTGGATCATACATTTCGACAGATGACGTGATCGCGAAATTCAGAACATTACCTAGGCTGGGCTTCTCAAATCCACCAATGACGTAGATCTTGCCATCCAGCGCTGCAACCGCCACTTCCGTCCGCTTTGTCGGCGCAGGAGCAGCGGTGCGCCAAGTTCCTCTATCCGGCTCGAGCTGGGCCGATTGAATAGAGAGCGGTAGCGTGATTAGGAACAGTCCAACAAGAAACGGCACTCTTGCACGTCTAGCGACAAGCTTGGCACCCAAAGGTGACGATCTCAGGAGACACAACATATCCTTATTCTATACCGGATTGAGATGCAGAAATAGCCTGTGGATCAGACTGCAATCATGGAAGGATCCGGCAAGTTTCCGGACTCTCAGTCATGAAGAAAGCGTTGTATCTGAAGCGGTGTGCTGCCTGGATCGGACAGGTAAGAGATGCAAGCTACCGTGTCACATATGGAAGACTCTTGATACAGCGTAAGTTACAGATGCGCTATTTGCCCTTGTTCCGACAGAGCAGGCCAAAGGAGCTGCCGAGGGCGAGGCCGCCGAGGAAGGTGAGACCGAGGATGACACCGAGCAGAGAAGCCGGTGGCCCTGCTTGGCGGCGGATATAGCGGCGGGCTTGGGAACCGACCGTCGCTTCGCCACCCATCCAATTACGCGGATCATCATTTTGCGTTTCGTGCTGAGTGCTCACCGGTTTCATGCCTCTCTTCCTTCATCCAGCGCAATGCATTCTTCGATCAACGCTTCTAATTCGTCCTGCTCTTGCTTCGGCACGTCGAGAAATCTTACACCAAAGGTCCGATCGATGCTCCACTGAACCTGGGCTTGCTCGATCACGATCGGCATGTCGTCACCCGGAATCAGAAGCTTGACGACGATTGGTTTCCCCGGGTGGACATCCAGTGCGCTCTCGATCCTGGCGCCGCCCAGTGAAAGATCAACCGTCTCTCCTTCCACCTCATGCGAGTTGGCCCGAAGCAGAGTCTTAACCTGTCCCGAAACACGACGATGCTGACGCCGTTCCATACAAATCAAGGATACCCTACCTTGCCGAGGAAAAGCACGTGGTAAACGTCTCAAGCCGCTGATTGTTCAAGCATTCTCTTGCAAGTCGGCGAATCTTTTCGCTAAGGTACGGCACGATGAATGGAGCTCGTTCGCGCCAAATCATGTTTGCCTGCGCGAGCGGACTGTTGTTGCCTCTCTGCTTTCCGAAGTTCGACTGGGGATTGCTGGCCTGGGTCGTCCTCATTCCCCTCCATCTCGCGCTCGATCAATGTTGCAGACAACGCGCATTTTGGATCGGCTGGCTGAGCGGAGTCATCGGATTTACCGGCATCATGGCCTGGGTCGTCACGGCCATGACGACCTACGGCAAGGTGCCGGAGTCCATCAGTTACGCAATTCTGCTGCTCCTTACCACGTACCTCGGACTGTACGTCGCGCTCTATAGCCTCGCGTTTGTCTGGCTCCGCGAGCTCATCCCACGCTATGGAATTTTCTTTGCCCCCTGTTTCTGGGTCGCGCTCGAATTCTTTCGGACCTACCTGCTCTCAGGTCTGCCATGGTGTCTCCTGGGCTATTCACAATACCGTGAATTGGACTTGATCCAAGTGGCGGACCATACAGGAGTCTATGGAGTATCTTTCTTAGTCGTGCTGGTGAATGTGGCCTTGGCCGAGCTGATTGTGTGGATCATGCCGTTTTTCCGTGGGGTTCATCCGGTCAAACTTCCGTGGGAACTCCTTACGACCGCAGCGGCCTGCATGGTGCTCTCGTGGTTCTATAGTTCGGCCGTCTTGAGCGACAGAGCCGTGAAAGAGGGGCAGTCTTCCGTCACTGTGGGTATCGTCCAACCGAATATCGATCAAGCCGTGAAGTGGGATGCGTCGTTTCGCGATGAGACTATGCGACGCTTTGACCGCCTGACTACTCAGCTCGGCACGGATATGGACTTGATCGTGTGGCCGGAAGCGGCAACGCCGTTCATCTTGGAGCGCGAAAAGGAATATCAGCTAGAGCTGATCGCGTGGGCGGAACGTGCTCAGGCGCCGCTCCTTCTCGGCAGTCCGGCGCTTCGATTTTATCCGGACCGTCGACCGTATCTTCTGAACAGTGCCTATCTGCTGGGCATGGACGGCACGATCCTCGGCCGGTATGACAAGCACCATCTCGTGCCGTTTGGAGAATACATCCCCCTGAAATCATCATTGCTGTTCTTCCTCGATAAACTTGTCGAGGGCATCGGCGACTTTGAGCCGGGACCGGGATCGAAAATCCTGTCGTTTCATCCCAAGTCGTGGGAACGCGGCACGTCCACCACCCCGCGGGCTGTACGGTTCGGGGTCGCCATCTGCTACGAAGTGATTTTCCCTGACTTAGTCCGTCAATTCGCGGCCAGCGGTGCGGAGTTTCTGGTGACGATCACGAATGATGGATGGTTTGGACCTTCCTCGGCGCCGGCTCAACACTTTGCGATGGTCGTCTTTCGCTCGGTCGAAAATCACCTCGCGTTCGCACGGGCCGCCAATACGGGAATTTCCGGGTTCGTGGATCCTTTCGGAGAGATCACCCAGGCCACGCCCCTGTTTACGGAACTCGCCTTACAGGCGACGATTCCGATCAAACACTCCCGCACATTTTACAGCTACTATGGCGACGTGTTTGCATACGCCTGTGTTATAATCTGCGGACTTTTGTTTCTGTTCGGGTATTTCCGCACGAAGGAACCAGCCCTGACGATTATCACGCCGGCATGATGGAAGGAGGATCGTTGCATGTTAGAGGACGTCGAAGGTCGTGTTCGCAATCTCGGCGAGCAAATTTCCGAATTACGGGGGCATCTTTGACTTCGCTCATATGACCGCTGAGTTGGAAGAACTTGAAGCGCAGATGGGCCAGCCGCATTTCTGGAACGACACCCGCACCGCTGCCGTGGTGAGTCGGAAAAAGGCGACCATCGAACGTGAACTCCAGCAGTGGCGTGAAATTGAAGCCAAAATGGGCGACTTGGGCGCGCTGTTGGAGCTCGCACATGAGAGCGGCGACGCGGGAATCGAGGCCGAGCTTACCAGCGAATTGAATCAGTTGGAGCCTCGCCTCGCCTCGCTGCGGTTGGAGCTCCTTCTCTCAGGCGACCTGGACCCTAACAACGCCATCATCGCGATTCATCCCGGCGCCGGAGGCACGGAATCACAGGATTGGGCGCAGATGCTCCTCCGGATGTATGTGCGGTGGTCGGAGCACAAGAAGTTCAAGGTAGAAACACTAGACCTGTTGCCCGGCGACGAAGCGGGTATCAAGAGCGTGACGATTTCGATCACCGGACCGTATGCCTATGGCTATCTGAAGGCGGAGGCAGGGGTCCATCGACTGGTTCGCATTTCCCCGTTCGATTCCAACAAGCGACGACACACGTCCTTTGCTTCCGTCTTCGTGTATCCGGAGCTGAGTGAAGATGTCGATGTCGTGGTCGAAGATAAGGATCTCCGGATCGATACCTTCCGCGCCGGCGGCGCCGGAGGCCAGAATGTCAATAAAGTTGAAACCGCCATCCGCATTACGCACTTGCCGAGCGGCATTGTCGTGCAATGCCAGAATGAGCGCTCGCAACTTCAAAATCGAAACGGCGCCATGAAGATCTTGAAATCGCGCCTCTTTGAGTTGGAACAGAAAAAGAAGGAAGCAGAATTTAACGCGATCGTCGGAGAGAAGAAGGACATCGCGTGGGGCAGCCAGATTCGCTCTTACGTGTTCCAACCCTACCAATTGGTTAAAGACCACCGAACCGGCCATCAACTCAGCAATGTGTCATCCGTCATGGACGGAGATCTCGATGGATTCATCGAAGCGTTTTTGAAAAAGAAACTCGGAAAGGGTAGTGAGCAACTGTCCCCCGTCGGCGGACCGGAAGATGACCTATAAAATCGGGCCATCTCGCGTTCGGTCTGTCTGGTCTATTTGGTGCTGACGGACGGAACAGACCAGAGGAACTAGACAGACGAGATAGACTCATTATGGACGAACTAAACGAACAGCGGCAACAGCGGATCAAAAAACTCGACCTTCTTCGAGAAGCCGGCGTCGCTCCCTACGGCAGCCGCTTCGAGGTTAAGGACCGGGCCGGGCAATTATTGAAGCAGCACGGCGAAAAGCCCAAGGACACGCTGGAGCAGGAAAAGGTCTCCTGCACTATTGCCGGGCGAGTCGTGGCGCTGCGTCGTTTTGGGAAGGCTGGGTTTGCAGTTCTGCAAGATGGAGCCGACCGTCTCCAGGTGTACCTCAAGAAAGATCTGCTGTCGGAACAGGCCTACACCGTGGTGGAGCAGCTCGATCTCGGCGATTGGATCGGCGTCGCCGGGACGTTGTTCCGCACAAAAACGAATGAATTCACGGTCGAAGTTCATCAGCTGACGTTTCTGAGCAAGGCCCTCCGTCCGCTTCCGGAGAAGTGGCATGGTCTAACGGACGTCGAAACACGGTACCGACAGCGTTATGTCGATCTGATCGCCAATCCTCAGGTCCACCAGATCTTTTCCACCAGGAGCCGCATTATCGCCGGTATCCGAGCGTTTCTGATCGAACGCGGCTTCCTTGAAGTCGAGACCCCTATGATGCATCCGATTCCCGGAGGCGCCGCCGCCA
>CAZAKX010000080.1:0-13949 GCA_964485915.1 uncultured Nitrospira sp.
TTTTGACGCGCCATGAACAGGGCGCGGGCCATATGGCCGAAGGATATGCCAAAGCGACTGGGAAAGCCGGTGTCTGCCTGGTCACGTCTGGTCCTGGCATGACCAATGTAATTACGGCGTTAGCCGATGCGTATATGGATTCTGTGCCGCTGGTGTGTTTCAGCGGCCAAGTCCCCACCAATTTGATCGGGAACGATGCTTTCCAGGAAGCGGACAACGTTGGGTTGAGTCGCCCTTGCACGAAATATAATTTCCTCGTCAAAGATGTGAACGATCTGGCCGCTACGATCAAAGAAGCGTTCTATATTGCGACAACTGGGCGCCCGGGGCCGGTGCTTGTCGACATTCCGAAAGATGTGTCGATGGCCAAAGCGGAATTCACGTATCCGAATTCTGTCTCAATCCGCGGGTACAACCCGACCTACGATGGCAATAAGTGGCAGATCAAGCAAGCAGCCGAAGCAATCATGAAAGCCAAGAAGCCGATTCTCTATGTCGGCGGTGGTGTGGTCTTCTCCGCGGCCTCGCAGGAACTGATTGAATTGGCCGAGATGACACAGATCCCTGTGGATATGACGCTGATGGGGCTCGGCGCATTCCCAGGAGAGCATCCTCTTTCCATGGGTATGCTCGGGATGCACGGGACGTATCAGGCCAACATGGCTATGCATTATTCCGATCTGGTGATCGCCATCGGTGCGCGGTTTGACGATCGGGTGACGGGGAAGGTGTCGGAGTTTTGTCCCTATGCGAAGGTGATCCATGTCGACATTGATCCGACATCCATTCGCAAGAACATCCACGTCGATATCCCAATCGTTGGTGATTGCAAGACGGTGCTTCGGGAACTGAACCAGATCTTACGCGCGACGGTCAACGGCGAACAAAAAGAGCTTCGGAAACCGTGGTGGGATCAGATTCGGGAATGGCAACAGGCCCACCCGTTGACTTACCAGCAAGAGCAAGATGGGCCGATTAAGCCGCAGCAGGTGGTGAAACGGTTATATGAGCTGACCAAAGACCGTGATCCCATTGTTGCGACTGATGTCGGGCAGCACCAAATGTGGGCCGCACAATATTTCAAATTAGCCAAGCCAAACCGATGGTTGACCTCGGGAGGGCTTGGGACCATGGGATTTGGATTCCCGGCTGCCATGGGTGCGCAGGCCGCCTTCCGAGATCGGCTGGTTCTCTGCATCGCCGGAGACGGCAGTATCCAGATGAACATGCAGGAAATGGCGACGGCGGTGGTCAGCAAGTTGCCGGTGAAGATCATCATCCTGAACAACGGATTCCACGGCATGGTTCGGCAATGGCAGGACCTCTTCTACGAAGGACGCTATGCGTCGAGTTATCTCGATACGACGCCGGATTTCGTCAAGTTGGCAGACGCTTATGGAGCGGTGGGATTACGGGTCAAGAAGGTTGGTGATCTCGACGCAGTGTTGAAAGAGGCCTTGTCCACGGACAAACCCGTCATCGTGGATGTCCCGACCTATCCGTTTGAAAATTGTTATCCGATGATCCCTGCCGGTGGCTGTAATCATGAGATGATTTTGGAGGATCCGCCGGAGTTGAAGAAGAAACAATCCGGCTCGACGAAGGTGACACCGGAAGATAAAGATACGGTGCTCACGGCGTAAGGGGAAGTGCTGAAAGATATGAGTACGGAGAGTTCGGAACTAGGAAACATGGAACACATTATTTCAGTGACAGTTGAAAATAAGTTTGGGGTCCTGTCCCGTGTTGCCGGGTTATTCAGCGGGCGGGGTTTCAATATTGAGAGTTTGTCGGTCGCTCCGACGCTTGATCCATCCATGTCTCAGATGACGATTGTCACGTCGGGTGATGAGCGGATTATCGAGCAGATCGTGAAGCAGCTGAACAAACTCATCGACGTGATCAAGGTCGTGGACTTGAATGAAACGGAGTTTGTCTCACGAGAGACCGCGATCATCAAGGTTCATACGAAGGACCAGGATCGAGCGGAGGCACTGAGGATTGTGGACATCTTTCGGGCGAACGTGATTGATTCAACCCCGACGACCTACACGATCGAAGTCTCCGGTGATCCCAAGAAGATCGAGGCGATCATCAACCTGCTCCAACCTCTTGGAATCAAGGATTTGGTCCGCACCGGCCGGGTCGCTGTTGCTCGTGAACCAGTCCGTTCAACAGCTACTCAGGCGAAGAAGGTCGCTCGCGAGTAGTGCCCTACGGAGTGCAATTCTTTGTTATATACTGACTGGATTGAGTGAAAGGGTGCGCCATGAAAATCTATTACGATAAGGATGCCGATCTTCAGCAGATTCGAAATAAGAAGGTAGCCGTGATCGGCTACGGAAGTCAGGGGCATGCGCATGCGCTGAACATGAAGGAAAGCGGTGTCAGTGTGGTGATCGGGTTGCGCGAAGGAGCGTCTTGGAAAAAAGCTGAGCAGAGCGGACTCAAAGTCATGCCGGTCGCCGATGCGGTGAACGCCTCCGACGTCGTGATGATTCTGGCGCCCGATGAAGCGCAAGCGGCCATCTACCGGCAGGAAGTCGCGCCGAATCTTAAGCCCGGCTCCTATTTGGCATTTGGTCATGGCTTCAATATTCACTTCGGGCAGATCGTGCCGCCGGCCTCCATCAATGTCTTCATGGTGGCGCCCAAAGGGCCTGGGCACCTGGTCCGTTCCGAGTATACGAAGGGCAGCGGCGTCCCCTGTCTGCTGGCGATCCATCAGGACCCCAGTGGTACTACAAAGCAGGTCGGATTGGCCTATGCGAGCGCCATCGGCGGAGGGCGCGCCGGTGTCATTGAAACGAATTTCCGTGAAGAGACCGAGACTGATCTCTTTGGAGAGCAAGCAGTGCTCTGCGGGGGGCTCACGTCGTTGATTCAAGCCGGGTATGAGACCTTGGTCGAAGCCGGCTATTCACCGGAGATGGCCTATTTTGAATGCTTGCACGAGGTGAAGCTCATCGTTGATCTCATTTACCAAGGTGGGATTGCGAATATGCGCTACTCTATCAGCACGACCGCGAAATATGGCGATGTGACTAGAGGCCCGCGTGTCGTCACGGAGCAGACCAAGCAGGAAATGAAGAGGATTCTCGATGAGATCCAGACCGGGCGGTTTGCCAAGGAATGGGTCCTTGAGAATCAAGCCAATCGCCCGGTCTATAATGCGCTGCTCGCCAAAGGCGAAGCGCATCCCATTGAGGCGGTCGGATCTCAACTGCGGGCGATGATGCCGTGGCTCAAAAAAGATCAGCTCGTCGATAAGACTAAGAACTGAGGTCATTCTGTGGCGGATCGTGCAGTCGGCATCCCATTTGCCAAAGAAGGAATTCCCTTCATCGCAGCGCCAGCCGGCGTTACACTGCTGGCTGGATGGTTGGGCTGGCCGGTCGTTACATTTCTTGGAGCCGTTGCGACGCTCTTCTCTGCCTGGTTCTTCAGAAACCCAGCCAGAGTTGTGCCCCAAGGCCAAAATCTAATCGTCGCTCCAGGGGATGGGAAGGTCATTGCGATCGAGGAAGAGTTCGAACCACGGTACTTGAAAGAGCGCAGTATCAGGCTCACGATCTTTTTGAACGTGTTTGATGTCCACATCAATCGGATGCCCTGTGATGGGGTGATTGAAGACGTGCAGTATCAGCCGGGTCAATTTATGGTTGCCAGTAAGCCGGAAGCTACCTTGCGAAACGAACAGAACGCCGTGATGATCAAGACTCACGAAGGCATCAAGGTGCTGTGCGTTCAAGTGGCAGGATTGATCGCTCGGCGTATCGTGTCGTGGGTCTCTCCGCGAGATCAGGCGATCCGCGGTGAGCGGTTCGGGTTGATTCGTTTTGGGTCGCGAATGGATACCTTTCTTCCGATCGGCAGCAAAATTCGTGTGGCGATCGGAGATCGAGTGAAAGGCGGCGAAACGATTGTGGGGGAGTTGCCATGAAAACGGCAGGCTTCAAAAATTCGTTCGGGAAGGAAGGGAAGCGGCGGAAGGCTGCCATGCACCTCATCCCGAATCTGTTTACGACCGGCAATTTGTTTTGCGGAGTATATGCCATCCTCTCTGTCTTTAACGCCAATTATCTGGAAGCGGCCATTGCGATTCTCGTCGCCATGATTTTTGATGTCCTTGATGGAAAGTCGGCGCGCCTGACCAACAGTACGAGCCAATTTGGTCTGGAATATGACTCGTTATCCGATGTGGTGTCGTTCGGAGTCGCACCGGGTCTGTTGATCTATTCCTGGGCGTTGAGCGGACAGGGGACGTTTGGTGTCGCGGTCATGTTTGCCTATGTGGCGATGGGAGCGGTGCGCTTAGCGCGATTCAACTCCACCGTTGCATTAGCCGATGGGAAATACTTCACCGGGCTTGCGATTCCAGCTGCAGCCGGAGTGGTGGCTTCGCTGGTGGTTTTCGATCACTACATTCTCAAGATGGGAGGAGAAGCCAAGCCGATCGTGGTCTTGATTATGACCTTGATGCTCGCGTTCCTGATGGTCAGTACGATCAAGTACCGCAGCTTCAAAGAGCTGAAATTCAAAGGGCACCGACACATCACCTATCTCGTCTGGGGGATTCTCGCGTTGATGATGGTGGCGGCTTTGCCGGCTGTCATGCTCTTTGTCGTGTTCGCCGGATACGCATTGCTGGGGCCGGCCGAAAGGTTGTTTTGGTTGGTAGCTCCGTCAGCCGGGAAGAAGGGGATTGGGAAAGCCGACCCATCGCCGATCGAGACAAGATCATAAATGGTACACAGTTGGAGGAATTCCGAAGCATAGAATGGCTAAGACGAGGAGTAGTAGGCGAACAATCTAGGAACAGGGTGTTGGATGCCCTATAGAGAGCTGGTGGGTGGTGCAAACCAGCCTAGATCTCGTCGAACTCGCCTCCGAGCCGAATCTCTGAACGTTGTAGTAAGAGATTCCGTCTTGCCCTCGTAAGGGGCCTAACGAAGGGCCTGATCAACCAAATTGGTGTTCAGGCTAAATCAGGGTGGTACCACGAAGCGCGTGTCGAGCCTTCGTCCCTGGGTCTAACGGGATGAAGGCTTTTCTATTTTGAGCGATCTTCTTTAGGAGAAGAGGTGACACCATGACACGCATGATCAAAATTTTCGATACGACGTTGAGAGACGGCGAACAATCGCCGGGCGCCAGCATGAACGTGGAAGAAAAGGTCATGGTGGCCAAACAGCTGGCGAGGCTCGGTGTCGATATCATTGAAGCAGGATTCGCCTATAGTTCCCCTGGAGATTTCGAGGCGGTCCGGCGGATCGCTCAAGAAGTCGAAGGGCCGACGATCTGCAGTCTTGCGCGTGCGCGCCCGGAGGATATTGACCGGGCCTGGGAAGCCTTGAAAGGGTCCCCAAAGGTGCGCATCCATACGTTCTTGTCGACATCCGATATTCACCTCAAGCATCAGTTTCGGATGACCCGGGCACAGGCCAAACAACGTGCTGTGGACATGGTCCAGCGGGCTCGAGGCTATGTCGACGACGTCGAGTTTTCCCCGATGGATGCCAGTCGTTCGGATCCGTCCTTTCTGTATGAGGTCATCGAGGCGGTCATTGCAGCAGGGGCCGGCACGATCAATATTCCAGACACGGTGGGGTATGCCGTTCCCCAGGAATTCGGCGCGTTGATCAAGGGGATCTGCAGCGAAGTTCCCAATGCCAAACAGGCCGTTATTTCCGTCCACTGCCATAACGATTTAGGTGTCGCGGTGGGGAACAGCTTGGCGGCTATTGTCAATGGCGCCGGTCAAGTGGAATGTACGATCAACGGAATTGGGGAGCGGGCAGGGAATACGTCGTTGGAAGAGATTGTCATGGGGCTCCGGACCAGGAAGGATTTCTATCAAGCCGATACCGGAATCAGGACGGAAGAGATTGCAAAGACCAGCCGCTTGGTCAGCAAGATCACGGGCATGGTCGTGCAACCCAATAAAGCCATCGTGGGGGCCAACGCCTTTGCCCATACCTCGGGCATTCACCAAGACGGGTTACTCAAAGACAAGACAACCTACGAAATCATGCGACCAGAATCCATCGGATTGGTTGAGAGCCAGATGGTGATGGGAAAGCTCTCTGGTCGGCACGCCTTTCGTCAGCGTCTGGAGGAGTTGGGGTATACGCTCAGCGAGGAAGAGGTGAACCATGCGTTCGAGCGATTCAAAAAACTGGCTGATCAAAAGAAGGAAATTTTCGAAGAAGACATTGAGGTCATCGTTTCTGAAGAGTTAGCGAAGATGGCCGACCGTATCGCGTTGAAGACACTGCACGTCTCGAGCGGAACGAACCAGGTTCCCACCGCTACCGTAGAGCTGGAGGTCGACGGCAGGGTCGTTGCTCAAACCGGAACAGGCGACGGGCCTGTGGATGCGGTCTACCGCACGATTGCGGCAATCACGCAGACCAAGAGCAAGCTGTTGATGTACGTGGTAAAAGCGATCACCGGCGGCACAGATGCACAGGGCGAGGTTTCGGTGCGGGTTCAAGAGGATGGCCGAACCGTTACAGGTCACGGGGCCGATACCGATATCATCACAGCCTCCGCTCGCGCCTATCTCAGTGCCTTGAACAAGCTCGCCTATCTCGCGACAAAACAGGCGCAAGGCGAGCAAAAGGTGAACTTGATTTGACACGGATGCGCACGGTACAGTTTTCATTTTTCGAGATGACTTGCTTCCTCGGAAGGGGACTGAGGCGTGTGGAAGGTTGCACTCGGAGATCGACCGGAGTTTTTGGCCGGCGACCATACTTGTTTACGGGAGATCTTTCATCCAGCGAAGTACCCCCTCGAACTTGGGTATAGCCTTGCCCATGGAAGATTGAGTCCAGGGCAACGGTCGAAACGACATATCCTGACCTCGTCCGAGGTCTACTATTTTATCTCCGGGCAAGGGCGCTTCACGATCAATGACCAGGTCACGGTGATCGAAGCCGGGGTGACGGTCTATGTTCAGCCCGGAGGGGAGCAGTTTCTGGAAAATACGGGAGAAGTTGATATTGAGTTTCTCTGTCTGGTTGATCCAGCCTGGCGTGAGGAAGATGAAACGATATTGGAATAGGTGAAGGGGCGATTCAAAGATCGAAAGGAGCAGCCGTGAAGGCCAAGATTGCAGTGTTAGCCGGTGACGGAGTCGGGCGTGAGATCGTTCCTGAAGCCGTCAAAGTCCTCAAGGTGATCGCGCAGAAATACGGACATACGTTTGAATTTGCAACGGCCGATATCGGCGGGCAGGCGATCGATAAGTTCGGCGTGCCGTTGCCGAACGATACCTTGGCACTTGCCAAACAAAGTGACGCAGTCTTATTGGGAGCGGTGGGAGGCCCTCGGTGGGAGAGCTTGGAATACAGTCTCAGGCCGGAACGCGCGCTTTTAGGAATTCGGGAAGCCTTAGGTCTCTATGCCAATCTGCGGCCGGCTAAGGTGTATCCCAATCTGGTGGATGCCTCCACATTGAAACGCGAAGTCATCGAAGGAATCGACATCCTCGTGATTCGCGAACTGACAGGTGGAATCTACTTCGGCAAGCCAAAAGGTATTGAAAAGCTGCCGAACGGGCAAGAACGGGGGATCAATACGGAGGTCTATACGACAGAAGAAGTTCGACGCATTGCCAAAGTCGCATTCGAAGCGGCACGGAAACGGAGCAAGAAGGTCACGTCGGTCGATAAGGCCAATGTGTTGGAGTCCTCAGAGCTGTGGCGCAAGGTCGTCATCGATGTCCACGCGTCCTATCCGGACGTTGAACTGGGCCATATCTATGTCGATAACGCCGCGATGCAATTAGTGCGGAATCCACGACAATTCGATGTACTGCTCTGCAACAACATGTTCGGCGACATTCTCAGCGATGAAGCGGCGATGCTCACCGGTTCGATCGGGATGTTGCCCTCAGCCAGCATCGGGGCCAAGGTCGGACTCTTTGAGCCAATCCATGGGAGTGCCCCTGACATCGCCGGCAAAAACATTGCCAACCCCATTGCGACCATCGCGTCGGCTGCCATGATGCTGTCTTATGCATTTCAACTTGAAAAAGAAGCTGAGGCGATCGAGCAAGCCATTGTAAAAACGCTTGATCTCGGCTATCGCACCAAAGACATCCAGAGCCCAGGGGCACGGATCGTCGGGACCGTCGAGATGGGCGATGCGATCATCAAAAACCTCGGCTCGTGATCGGCGTTGAGCCATGGCCGCCATTCTTTCTACATGGACGATTCGTACCGTGGCCGGTTGTGGGACATCCGGCTTTTCGGGTGATGGTGGACCTTCGGCGCTGGCATGCCTGAATGAACCGAAAGGTGTCGCCCTTGATTATCATGGCAGTGTGTACATCGCGGATTCTGAAAATCATGTCGTTCGAAAAATTGATCGTGTGACCGGGATCATTTCAACGGTCGCAGGCATGTCAGTCCATGGAGATGAAGGTGTGATCGAGCCGCAGAGCACCGCACCAAGGGTGACGGAGGAGGATCCTCTTGCAGACGATGGTGATGCAGAGGCTCGCAGGTCATCGTACACCCAACAGACGGACTTGAGTGGAACGGTCCGGTATTGGGCGAATGGGACATCGCCCATAACGCGATACGGGGGAGATGGGGGCCCGGCGCTGAAAGCACGTCTCAACTTCCCCAATGCCGTGGCTGTGGACCGAGAAGGAAATATCTATATCGCCGATACGATGAATCATCGAGTCCGACTGGTCGAGGCGGCGACCGGGGTTATTTCAACGCTGGCTGGAACCGGTCAAGCCCGGTTCTCCGGTGACGGGGGGCCTGCCCATCAGGCTGCTCTCAATGAGCCGGCTGCTGTGATCATCGATGAAAACAACCGACTCTATATTGCCGACCAATCCAATCATCGTATACGGGTGGTTGATCTGAATACCGGCCTGATTCAGACCGTCGCTGGAACTGGAGCCGCGACCTATGACGGAGATGGGAAGCCCGCGGTTGAGGCAGCCCTCGCTGGGCCTGGTGGACTGACTCTGGCAGATGATCGATTGTACATTGCCGATACCTTCAACGGTCGAATCCGATGTGTCCAACTCTCATCAGGGCTGATCTCCACAGTGGCGGGTGATGGTACAGCCTATCGGTATGCGTCGCCGTCCGACCCTCCATCCCCAAGCCTTTCACGTCCGACGGGAATTGCGATCGGCCAAAGCGGTCATCTGATCCTCAGCGATTCAGATAACCATCTCATTCGGCAGTGGGATTGGGGATCCGGAGTGGCATTCCGCTTGGCGGGGATCGGTACTCCTTCTTATTCCGGCGATGACGGTGCTGCAAAAGAAGCAGGGCTATGCTATCCGTTCGGCATTGCAGCTGATCGCGATGGATCACTGCTTGTAGCCGACACCTTTAACCATCGTATTCGTATGTTAGCCTTGGAGTAGGCGTTTCATGATCAAGAAGAAATCTGGATACACAGTCGCAATCCTTGGTGCGACCGGCGCAGTCGGTAGGGAAACGCTTGAGATCTTAGAGGAGCGCAAGTTCCCGGTGACAGACCTGAGGCTGTTTGCGTCCAACCGATCGGCCGGAGAGGTGATGACCTGTCTAGGTAGAGAGTACACGGTTGAGGTGTTAACGGACTCCTCGTCTTTTGACGGGGTCGATGTGGCGTTCATCTCCGCGACTGATGCCATTAGCAGAGAATATGGCCATCGTTTGGGAGCGGCCGGTATTGCCGTGATCGACGATAGTGCCGTGTTTCGTATGGATGATGGGGTTCCATTGGTGGTTCCGGAGGTGAACGCCTTTGCGTTGCGCGACATGCCTCGGGGCATTGTGTCGATCCCGAACTGTACGACCACTCCGTTGGTCATGGCGCTCAAACCTCTTCACGACGCAGCAGGGGTGAAGCGCGTGGTGGTCACGACATTTCAGTCCGTCTCGGGCACCGGTGCGGCGGCGATGGATGAGCTCATGGATCAAACGAAAGATTTGTTGGCGTTCCGCGACGTGACGGCCAAAGTCTATCCCTACCAGATCGCATTCAATCTCTTGCCGCACATCGGTTCGTTCAGCGAGGGAGGCGATTGTTCGGAAGAAGTGAAAATTGCAAAAGAAACAAGGAAGATTCTCGGTGCGGCAAATCTGCGAGTCACTGCAACGACAGTGCGAGTGCCAGTGCTTCGTTGCCACTCCGAAGCGATTAATGTCGAATTGGAGCGTCCATTGAAGGTGAATGACGCGCGTGCCGCATTGGCAGCTATGCCAGGGGTGATTGTGTACGACGATCCGTTGAAGAAACTGTATCCGATGCCGATCGACGCGACCGGAAAGGATGAGGTCTATATCGGTCGGATTCGAGAAGACGAGTCCATCACAAACGGGCTCAATCTTTGGGTCGTCTCCGATAATCTTCGGAAAGGTGCGGCGCTGAATGCCATTCAGATCGCGGAATGTCTGGTGAACGGCTAGCCTAACGCGCCAAGCCCGTGATGTGCTGAGGTGCTTTGTCAGTTGGGATGAAAGTTGATGCCGGAATGGGCGACCTTTGGCAAGCTCCTAATTGGAATCGGGGTTGGAATCGTTGCGCTCGGCCTTCTGTTCCTTCTTGTTGACCGGATTCCCGGTCTCGGACATGTGTTCGGGTGGTTCGGGAAGCTTCCCGGTGATATCTCCATCAAGCGAGAGAATTTTAGCTTCTACTTTCCCATCGGGACAAGTATTGCCCTCAGCATTCTTCTAAGTCTGCTATTCTATTTCATAGGATGGCTCTTTCGCAGATAATGGCAACCCGACGGTGGGCCTTCGCCTTTGGATTAGGGCTTTGGGTCGGCTCCATCATCATACCAGATGTCGAAGCAGCGCCATCGATTCGCGTTCTGTTGGCTTCGGACGTCCAGCAATTGGAAGTCTTGAGTGATCAGCCCATTTGGGTGACGGATCGGCACAAAGAAGCCTGGTCATATCGGTCGGCTCTGCGGATCCAGTTTCGTGGTCGGGCCTTGCTTCTTAACGGAAAACCGGCTGCCACCGATCAACTGACGTTGAAGGCAGGAAGTCACGACCTGAAGCTTTGGCTTACTCAAAAGAATAATCACACCCTGCACCATGCGGGCGATGAAAAAGACGCACTGCAAGTCAGTGGGGCGATCAAACTCATCCGGAGAGGTAAAGGGCTGTACGTCATCAATTATGTCGATTTGGAGGAGTATGTGAAGGGTGTGGTGCCTGCTGAGGTGAATGCGGCCTGGCATCTCGAAATGCTTAAGGTGCAGGCAGTCGCTGCAAGAACGTATGCGCTGTATCAACAGATGTTGAGTGCCAGTCGTGACTATGACGTGGCGGCCGGGACCCAAGATCAGGTCTATCGCGGCAGGCGGGGCCTCGATGCGCGAGTCGCCCAAGCAGTGGAGTCGACACGTGGCCTGGTTGTGACGCACAAGGGGGCTCCCATCTATGCTGCGTTCTCCTCGACTGCTGCCGGTGTCACAGAAGATGCGATGAACGTATGGTCGATGGACCTGCCCTATTTGAAAGGCGTCGAATGCCCATTCGACCTGGAGTCTCCTTTTTATCAATGGAAAGCATCCATTAAGCTCGATGTGTTGGAGAAGAACCTAAGGAAACACGGATTTGTGGTCGGGACAATCCAGTCTATCTTCCCGGTTGCCCATAGCCGTGCTGGGCGAGTGGCGAGGCTGCGGATTGTGCATTCTGAGGGAGAGCTTATCGTTCGAGGAGAGGATCTGCGCAGAGCGGTCGGGTATACCATTGTGCAGAGCACCCAGTTTGCCGTCGAGTCTATAGGAGAGGAACTCATTCTTTCCGGCTACGGCGCCGGTCATGCGGTCGGGCTTTGTCAGTGGGGTGCAAAAGAGCTGGCAGAGTTGGGCTATTCATTTTCGAGCATTCTTCGCTACTACTATCCTGGGACGGAGCTTCAGGACGCGTCTTTAACTCAGGCCCCTCCGATGCCTCACTCCCTTCTTCCACCTTCGTAATGCAACTGTCCGACTTCGACTTCCCATTTGACCCCTCGCTCATCGCGGCAGAGCCGATCATGCCGCGTGACCGCGCGAGACTGTTGACTCTCAACCGACATACGCAGCAACTCACCCACCGCCATGTCGCTGATCTTCCGAATCTGTTGAAGCCAGGTGATCTTCTTGTCGTGAACGACACCAAGGTCCTGGCTGCACGGGTGCCGGGAATCAAGAGGCCGACCGGAAAGCCCGTTGAAGTGTTGTTCGTGAGGGAATTAAGCGAAGGTCGGTGGGAAATTATGGTTAAGGGCACTTTTCGAGTCGGGCACGTCATCCAATTCGATCAGCACTCTCGTGCCACGATTGTCAAGCGAGATGTAACGGGAACTGAGGTGATCGTGGAGAGTCCGGAACCAATCACACGACTCTTCGAAACCCAAGGGATGATGCCGCTCCCACCGTACATCAAGCGCGCGCCGACTCGAGAAGATCGCTACTGGTATCAGACGGTCTTTGCGAAACAGGGGGGAGCGATAGCCGCACCGACGGCGGGGCTTCACTTCACGGAAGAACTATTTGAACGATTGGACGCAGCGGGTATCACCGTTGTCACCGTCACACTCCATGTCGGTCCAGGGACCTTTAAACCGGTGACGACGGAACGGATCGAGGATCACCAGATGGGTGCAGAACGATTCACGATCAGCCAAGAAGCTGCGAGGGCCATCCAGGAAACCAAACGGGCCGGTGGCCGAGTAGTAGCCATTGGCACTACGGTTGTCCGTACCCTCGAAACCGTGGCAGAGAAAAGTGGAGCGATCGTTCCGATGTCCGGCGAGAGCCGACTCTTCATTACCCCAGGGTTTCAGTTCAAGGTTGTCGATGCATTGATGACGAACTTCCACCTGCCACGGACGACATTGCTGATGCTGGTTTCCGCATTCGCCGGAATTGAACCTATTCGCAGGGCCTATGCCGAAGTGGTTAGTGAGCGATATCGTTTCTACAGCTACGGCGACGCGATGCTGATCGTTTAGCCGCTAGCCAGTCAATTGTGACTCATCTGACTTAAGAAAAGCAGTGAGAATTCTACAGCAGCTCGCGGCGGATGGTGATCGGCAGCTTGGCCTTCATGGACTGTTGGAATGAGACCAGGGCTCGTTGTTGCTTCTGCAACAGCATATCGTCCATCACGCGCTGCTTTGCCTCAGCTGCCTTGGTGGGATCGGAATCTTGCGGCCTCATCATGAGGGACTGGCCTTCCTCGATCTCTGCCGGCGTGAGTGCAACAGAATCCCGCACGATCATTCGAGCTTTATTTGCCAGGACTTCTTGATGCTGAATCGCTTCAAACGTGGCTGGTGTCAAATGGTTGGCGGCCAGGATGCGCCGGTATAACTCTGGATCGAACGCGCCATTCTTCTGGAAGGCCGCAATTTGCATGATCACTTCGCGCAAATCTGCTTGGGACACCCTCACACCCATCTCTTCTGCAGCAATCATCCAGACGCGACTCTCGACGAGTTGCCCAACCACGAACTCCTTGAATTCCTCCTCTTTGAATTCACTGGTGACATTTTCCTTGTAGATGCGACGCATGTTCTCGTAGGTTCGTTTGAATTCATCAATGGAAACCGTTTGATCTCCAACTTTGGCCACCAGTCCACCGGCGTCTTCTCCGAATCCCCACCAGCCCATCGTAATGACGAAAGCCACGGCCAAAATAATCATGATGGATTTGAGCAACCAGGGATAATTGTGCGCGGCATCCCGCATTGTCTTAATCATCTCAGCCCCTTCCTTCAGAAAAAAGATAGTCTACTGATGCGCAGGGGGGAAGGCAAGCGCGCGCATCCATCGTTGCCTGGGAAAGCCTGAAAAGCACGCTCCTAGTGCTCGGGTAGCCTCCGCCCAAGCCTTGAGAAGGGCTCGAATCGGCTCAGCGTGGGTCTGAAAAGAAACCTATGAAAAAGATTCGGTCTTTGTTTGTGCAAGATGATGCGTT